>CAJCHM010000045.1 GCA_903970255.1 Acidobacteriota bacterium | reverse complement strand
ATTTCTGTTTTAACGGCCCCCTTTTCCCTTTCCCCAAACAGGGTCTTATTACTTCGAATAATGTCCCTGTTTGGGGAAAGGAAAAATGGTCGCGTTAAAACAAAAATTACAGGTGCGTTTGAAGTAGCACCGGTATATACCTGTGCTACTTGAAACGCACCTGTAATTTCTGTTTTAACGGCCCCCTTTTCCCTTCCCCCAAACAGGGTCTTATTACTTCGAATAATGTCCCTGTTTGGGGAAAGGAAAAATGGTGGCGTTAAAACAAAAATTACAGGTGCGTTTGAAGTAGCACCGGTATATTTTTCTGACACTTTACAACAGCGCACAAAAGATCACAACAAGAAGGTCTCTAACTTCCAGGGTACAGGAAATTATAATAATTATTTGAATCATGCATAAATAGACATTTGTTTCCGCCGACTCGCTTTAAATCAGGGCAAGAATTCCATCAGCGCAGAGAAAGAGCAGAGGGGCTGAGATCGCTGAGAGGGGGAGTAAAAAAAATGGCAGCAAAAAAATGTTTGGTATAAGGTAGTTCTAATTTTTTAACCTCAAAAGGAGTTGAGTTATGTTGATGCGCGCTTTTTCTATTTTTTTCCTATTGTGCAGTACTCTATGTTTTTCCGGGGAGCAACGCATAGGGGAGTTGATCCGTAAAGCAAATTCTGATACAGGGAAGAGGTATGTTCATCTAGATCAAGTTGCATTAACTGCTGAAGGGATTTTTGTGGAACTGGATGGTACTTGGGTTCTGACTAGCGCCTTAGAGCGGGATGATTCAGGTTTATTTGTTTCAGAGTGGTCAATCACATGGACCTGCCCAAAGTGCCAGTATGAAAATGGCCCCTTTTCCCGTTCCTGTGTAAAATGTGGGTACAAGCCGAAGCATTGATGACAAAAGGTAGTCGATGTTGGCAAAAATGACAAGAGTTGGGATAAAGCGGCTTTGGCAATGTTGCTTATGTTTAATTCTTATGTTCCTTTTTTTTAAGCCCAAGGAATTGCATACACAATTTTTAGAACTGTTGTGGCCTGAGTCTGTCAAACAACAGTGTCTATTTAAATGTCTGGACAAAATCCCAAAGCCAGATCGTCAGGGTTTGGAATTGTTTTTTCGATCTTGCTTAGGCTCCGATAGCTTTGGATATACTCTATTTGGAAATAAGCCCATGGCTGTCATGGGTTATTGCGATATTCTTCCTAGGATGTCGGATGTAGACCAAGCACTCGAGTATATTTCGTATGCATTCCAGTATGAGAATCTGATTAAAATCAGAGGTTGGGAATATTGGAAGAAATATCAATCCCTCTTTAAGGTAAGAGATTATGCATTTAGCAAAACTAAGAACTTTGTTAATAATCAGTATTCTCTAATCCTTTTTATTAACAAAAAAGCCTTTTTGGAGGTTGTACAAGAGCATCTAAAGGATTTTCAATCGGTTCTTGGCTCGAATACCACTGCGGAATTGCTCTTGGAAAGGGTCCTACATAGTTCAGATGTGTTTGCCGATGTGTTAAAAGGTCACCAAGGATTAATTGGAACGATTTTAGGGTATGGGCGCAATAATGCATGGTTATTTCACAGTATGGATAGACTAGATCCCATCATGAAGCAAACTTTTCGCTTAAAAAAAACAGACGTAAATCCCCATATTGTTCATTGGAATGGGCTCAATGAACAGTTAAAGCCATTCTATTTGCCGGTCACCTATTTTAATCCCTTTGGATTGGGATTTCCTCGTTTTGCGGCTGACCCCAATACTCAGGAAACAAAGCGGCTCAAGCTCAAATATCTGAGACAATACCGCGAAATTATCGATCAATATCGGCAAGGGGATTTCTTAGAGGTGACTCTGTGTCGAATGACCTCTAATGAGTGTCATGCACCAGTTTCCAACCGTGTACAAAGGCCTTGAACCGCTCCCGCCATCAATAGACATGCTGTAATCGCATTTTCGCTTAAGGCGATAGCCCGATTACAGCATGTACAATTTGTGGTTGTCTCAGACCTTACTTAAGCCTTGCAGTTATCCCCCGGATCTTATTTAAGACCTCTGCGTAATTTTTTAGCGCAGAGGATTCTTGCTCAGTTGTTTCAGGTGTAGTCGTTCCATAGATGGAAAGCATGCACTGGTCTACAGCTTCTTTATCGTAGATAATTTGTCTTTCTTTCGTAAAATCTGTGACATCGGAAACAGTGATCCTGGGGGACCTAAGCACCTCATCGGTTAAAATCAACCGGATTTGTTGAGTTTTACTTCCCAATGGTGCCCCTGTAGGAATTCCTCCAGGTACAGAGTGAAAGGCAATCCCCAACATATCTTTTGGTGCGTTAATGATGAGCAATTGCCCTATTGGTAGAGCAAATGCCTCATTATAAACAGGCAATAGTGCTGTTACTAATTCATCAATTTGTTTTTTAGCATATCCCTTTGCCTGCATTGCAATTTGTATCATGTCAATGCTTAGTTCTTTTATTTTCTGGTTTTCCATAGCGCTCTGATTGCCGGGCAATTCAAAAGAGGGCAGGTGGATCGAATATTTATTTACAGAATTGATCGATGGTTTTTCTGATCCTAAGACAAAACAAAAAGGAGATTCGGAGAAGTTGCAATCAAGAGAGCTGAGAGTTCCAGATAGAAGACGTTCCCGTATATTTGGACTTTGATCCATAAAAGAATATAACGGGCTTACAAAAAATGACAAAATTGCAACAGAGTATGTCCCAGTTTTAACTATTGCTTCAGAAATAATGGGACAATAAATCGAGTTTGCTACTCTAACTATTCTCCCAATTTCTTTTCCACTGAAAGCAGTTTCCTTCTTAAAAACACGTAGGCAAGCTGCTCCCTGATAGCCTAAACTCTCTAATACATTTTGAGAGATCATCCATGCCGCGCTTCGTCCATGCACAAATGACCAGTGATTAGTCAAATGGTTTTGAGACTCAATTTTTAGAGTTTTTTCTACTAATCTTGGATGTTTCCGAATTACCGAAAGACAGCCACTGTTTCGTGCACTAGACTCATTAGCTTTTAGTTTTTTTACTAATTTTTTCGCAGGCCATTCTTTTGACAAATCTGTCGAATAAAATTTTCCTCTTATTTTGTAAAAAGTTGCATTTTTTTCATTTTTAATATGGAAACTGCAAAAATAATTTATTTTTTTAGAAATTTTTCCTGTAATAGTATATGTGTTCATAAAAACCTTTTTTTAATTTTTTTTGTGTGTATATACCGGTGCTAGTTCAAACGTACCTGTAATTTTTCTTTTAACGCGACCATTTTTCCTTTCCCAAAACAGGGACATTATTCAAAGTAATAAGGCCCTGTTTGGGGGAAGGGAAAAGGGGGCCGTTAAAACAAAAATTACAGGTACGTTTGAAGTAGCACCGGTATATAAAAATGCGACTGCATCGAGGTCTATGTGAGACCCTTAGCGCTTAATAAGGTGCAGAAGCAAATGGCCCTTATTAAGCGCAAAGCTTCGACTTTTTAAAGAAAGGTTTCTTCTTGAAGATTACAGATACAAAAGAGCAGCTGCAAGAGCAGAGAATGCTCTTGGCTTCGGCAGAAAAAGCTGTAAAAAGTGCTTTCATAAATAAACCGTCTCTTTTGTTTAACTAGATTCTAACCAAATTAAATATATTTAATCAATTAGTTTTTTAACATATTTGTAATTAATTACTTCCAAGTTGTCAAGCGACATCAGAAATTGACCCTTTTACGACATTGAGAATTGACCCACCCCCAAACAGGGCCTTATTAACCTGAATAATGTCCCTGTTTGTGGAAAGGAAAAATGGTCGCGTTAAAACAAAAATTATGGGTACGTTTGAAGTAGCACCGGTATAGGTGGTTATGATGTTTCGATATATTTCCCACCTCAGGTCTTTTTACTAGTATAACTGTTGCCTCTTATGATCTACTTCCTGTAAAATGCTTAAGCACAAGTCCAGTATAGAGGGATAGATTATGCTAACACAGCTGGAAAATAGGGATGTTTTTGCTTTTAGCCAGAGGAGGTTCATAAGTACGTCCTTACTGAAGCAGAACTATAAAAATAATTTGAAACTTGTGCGCCGCATTTCTGAAAATATGTTCGATTTGCTGAAAGAGCACAATGAAGCCCATAAGATTGAAATGAAACACCGCTATTGCACCCCATTTTCCAAAGAAGTTCAGCAATTGCCTAAATTTTTTTAAGGTTTCATGCGATCGGTTCACAGTTTAAGTTTGCAAGACTTTGCAAAGCTCCTCAGTCAAGAGGGGGAAAAGCCTTTCCGCGCAAAACAGATTTTTCATTGGATCTACGAAAAAAAGGTCTGTGATTGGGATCAGATGACTGATCTCAACAAGAGCTTGCGCTCTTGTCTAAAGGAAAAATTTGCAACTTCTGTGCTCAAGCAGCGTAGCCAGGAGGTTTCTAAAGATGAGGAAACGATCAAATTTCTTTGGGAGCTCTCCGATGGAAAGCTGGTTGAATCTGTTCTTATTTGCTCCAAAGAGCGGCGTACCGTCTGTGTCTCCTCACAGGTGGGCTGTCCGGTGCGATGTGCTTTTTGCGCCTCTGGAAAAGAGGGGCTGCTTCGCAATTTGAGTGAAGCCGAGATTTTCGAGCAGGTTTATCAGATCGATCTTTTCTTACACAGCAAAGGGGAGAGGGTCTCTCATGTTGTCTTCATGGGGATGGGAGAGCCTTTTGAAAACTACGACAACGTACTCAAAGCGATCCATTTGCTAAATGACCCGATGCGTCTTAATATCTCACAAAGAAGAATTACAGTTTCGACAGTGGGTGTTGTCGAGGGGATCATCCGTTTTACTCAGCAGGATCTCAACGTCAATTTGGTCTTATCGCTCCACGCTCCAAACCAACACATTCGCAAAAAGATCATTCCTTATTCACGCAAATACCCTTTGGAAGATATCTTGAATGCCATGGTGGCTTTTTCAAAACAGAGTAGGCGAGATATCACTTATGAATACACTTTGATCGAGGGGATTAACGATAAACCAGAGCATGCAGAGGAATTAGCCCTGCTTCTCAAGGGGCAGCAGTGCACTGTCAATCTTATCCCTTATAATCCGATTCCCGGTTTGCATTTGAAGCGCCCAGAAAAAGAATCGATTGAAGAATTTCGAAGAATTTTGACATCCTACGAAATTGTTACCACGTGGCGCTATACCAAGGGTAAGGACATTGCAGCCGCTTGTGGTCAGTTGGCTCTATACCCAAACAACTTCAAAAGTTTGCCGCCAGCCAACTTTTGAAGTTGTTTGGGTATAAAGGAAAATTCTTCTCCCGTGTCTCTTGCCATTGTTATATAAAAGTAGTTCCTAAAAAAAGAGAAATTGAATATATCAGTTTAGCTAATGATCAAAGTAAGGTTTATATCGTGAGCCTCCCTCTTTTGCTGACACTTTCCCGTATTTTCCTCGGACCTGTTTTTCTGATTGTCTATCTGTATTATCAGCAACTGGGGATCACGCTGGGGTGGCTGCCTTATATTTTACTTTTTTTAGCTGCTTTATCAGAGCTCTCCGACGTGTTTGATGGCGCCCTTGCTCGGAAGCAGAACAAGGTCACAGAACTTGGTAAGCTTTTAGACCCTATGGCAGATAGCATTTTTAGACTCTCGGTCCTCCTTTCATTCACGCAAGGGGTGATTCAACTTCCTCTTTTGCTCGTCTGCGTTTTCTTTTATCGCGATACGATCATTAGCACATTGCGCACAGTGTGTGCGTTGAGGGGAATTGCTTTGGCAGCACGCCTCTCTGGAAAAATTAAAGCAGTTATTCAAGCAACCGTGGGTTTTTTCATCCTCATCTTGTTGATTCCCTATTCGTTAGGCTGCCTTGATATCGCATTCTTGAGGGCATTAAGTTTTTATAGCGTGCTCATAGCTGCGATCTATACGCTGTATTCGGGAATGGAGTATGTGATTGCCAATCGCTCCTACATCAAAAAGGCCTTGAGCCTATCCCGCTAAAATTTTGTTCGGGACGACAATAGCTCCCTTTCTAAGAGACTGATAGAGCGCCAAATATTGGGTAGCTGCGCATTTCCAACTGTAGTCTTGCCTCATTCCGTTCCTCATCAAAGATTGCCACTTTTCTGGATTTTTCTTATAGCAGCTGATGGCGCGATTTAGCGCACCCTCGACCCCTTTTCTGTCGGGAGTGATAAAGGTGAACCCATTGCGCTCAAGTATCGGTTTTAGGGAAGTATCCATGTCAAAAACCGTATCGTTAAGGCCGCCTGTTAAACGTGCAATCGGCACTGTGCCATATTTTAGAGCAATTAGCTGTGTCAGTCCGCAAGGTTCAAAGAGCGAGGGGATGACCAACATGTCTGCGCTTGCAAAAATCTGATGAGCTAGGGCTTCATCTTTGTCTAAAAGGACGATTGCATTTTCATTATTTTTTAAGGCGGCCTGCAAGGCTTCAAACTCTTGGTGTATCGAGAGGATCGGAGTTGAGCCAAGGAGAACAAATTGCCCCCCTTTTTTTAAGGTTAGCTGGAGTGCATATTTGATGAGCTCAGGGCTTTTTTGAGGCACAAGACGGGATATTGCTGCAATGATTGGACCACTGGATTCTTTGAGTTTAAGATGAGTGCGTAGGTGTTGTTTATTTTTCCTTTTAGCCTCAAGAACTTTTGGAAGTGTGCTCTGATCGACTGCATGTGTGGGGTAGCGCTGGACGAGATGGAGGTCTTTTTCTGGATTCCAGTAATCTTCATCGATTCCATTGAGAATCCCTTTCAACTTTTTTCGATGTTTTATTAAAACACTTTCGAGCCCAAATCCCCCCTGAGGAGTTTGGATTTCCTTTTCATAGGTTGGAGACACTGTCGTAATTTTATCTGCGTAGACAATTCCCCCTTTGAGAAGATTTAGTTCATTGGGATAAGTGGGATCTTGCATCTTGTCGGAGGAAAGGTAGCTTTCCCCATTCAACCCTGTTCTACCTACGTTGAAAGGTTGACATCTTCCTTGGTGCTCCATGTTATGTATCGTCAGTACCATCCCGCCGATATGTAGCCCAAGATCGATGTACATCCCTTTATAGAGAGCCGGAACAAGGGCTGTCGGCCAGTCGTGGACATGAATGGCGTCCGCGTGCTTGCCAGCCTTAAAGAGGTATTCCATCGCAGCTCTGCAAAAGTAGGTGAATCGGTCAATATCATCGCCTGCGCCATAGATAACGCCCCTATTAAAAAAACGCTGAGGATGGTGGGGCTCGATAAAAAAGACTTTAAGACCATCTACGGTTGCAGACCAAATCGTATTTTTGAATTGATAAGGACCTTCATAAGACCACATCTCATTCTGCTCTACTTTGAGATCTTTTAGCCCCTGAATTTGGAGGCAATCGTATTTTGGCAAAATGATTTCAACTTGGTTTCCAAGCCGCAGCAGTTCCTTGCAAAGACCATACACGACATCGCCCAAGCCCCCTACCTTTGCAATAGGCGAAAGTTCTGATGCGATGTGCACGATGTACATAAGTTTCCTTAAGGTGTGACCCCAAGCTTTGAATCCACTTGGGTATAATTTAATTTTTATGGCAAGATGATATTTTATGTCTTCAAGTAAAAATTATGATTAAATTTCCGCTAGTTGTTTGTTACTACACAAAAGATACTCTCTATCAGCTTGAAGTTCAGAATCTAATTGCCTCCTGTGAAAAATGGGGGCTCGATCATCATGTGGAGCCCATTGCAACTTTGGGGTCATGGGAGAGGAATTGCTCGTTTAAACCTTTTTTTTTATTAGAAAAACTCCAACAATTTGGCAAACCTCTTTTTTGGGTGGATGCAGATGCTGTTTTTGTCCGGGAACCTCAATATCTAAAAGTCTTTAGTCAGGATTTAGCTGTTAGGATCAATGAAAAATTAGATCCTGCACACCCATCAAAGGTGATTTCAGGCAGTGTTTTTGTGAATGCCACGCAAGGAGCTGTCGAAATATTAAAGGCATGGGGGCAAGAGTGCATCGATTCATTTTTAAATCCGAAGCGTACAGAAGAGATTTGGGATCAGATTGCCTTAAGAGATGTCCTCCAACGGGGATCTACTCAATTCAAAGCAGGTGTCTTGCCCTTGGAATATATGGCAATTGAAGGCAATCCCAGCGATGCAAGGGAAGCGGGTGAGGTAGTGATTGCCCATTACCAAGCTTCGCGGCGATTCAAAAAAATGGTTAACGAAAAGGGGTTGGAGTAAAGGGTTAAACTTGCGGTTGCAAAATATTCAACACCTGATTAATATTGCCCTTTTTGCACAACGACATAGAGCAAACAAAAATTGTTGGGGTGTCGCCAAGTGGTAAGGCAGCGGTTTTTGGTACCGCCACTCGGAGGTTCGAATCCTTCCACCCCAAATTTGCATAAGAGTGTTTTCTAAAGCGGGTAACAATGTCCCAAGACAATCCATATTTGCTGTTTGCAGGAACTTCTCACCCAGAGTTGGCTCAGCAGATTGCGGATAGTTTGGGAAAGTCGCTTGGGAAAATACACATTGAAAAGTTTCCAGATGGCGAGATAGGCGCTCGAATATTAGAGAGCGTCCGTGGTCAGGATGTGTTTATCGTGCAGTCAACTGCACGCCATCCTAATTTCTATCTCATGGAACTGTTGATTTTAGTCGATGCATTTAAGCGCGCCTCAGCTCGCTCTATTATTGCCGTTATTCCTTATTTTGGGTATGCGCGGCAGGATAGGAGAGGGAAGGCGCGGGAGCCAATCACTGCTAAGCTCGTTGCAGATCTGCTAGAAAAAGCAGGTGTGACGCGAGTGCTAACAATGGATCTGCACACTGAGCAGATTCAGGGGTTTTTCGACATTCCCGTCGATAATCTCTATGCAAGTCCATTAATTGTCGAGGCGCTGTCCAGACAAAAAATGGAGCGCTGCATTGTTGTTACACCAGATATTGGCAGCATCAAACTAGCTCGGGCCTATGCCGAAGCACTGAAAGTCGATCTCGCTATCGTAGATAAGCGTCGTGTGAATGCACAACAAGTGGAAATGGCAGCTCTTATCGGAGATGTAAAAGGAAAAGATGTTCTGCTCGTCGATGATCTTTGTTCGACGGGAGGCACATTAAAATCTGCTGCATTAGTTTGCAAGAGAGCGGGGGCTAATCGCCTTTACGCTGCTGTAACGCACTTGTTTGATTGCAAAGGACTGTTAGAGGATAGTGGGATTGAAAAGATAGTGACGAGCAATACTGTTCCGTTGCCCAAGACGCTTGAAGCTGAAAGGCTAGAGGTTGTCTCTGTGGCTCCGCTCTTTGCCAAGGCAATCGAATCGATTGTTAGCGCAAAATCTATTTCCTCCCTATAGATCCGATTAGGGTCTATCCTTTACAGATTAAATTGATATTATTTGAAACCATTGGAGAAATTTTATGAAACTCGCAGTGAAACAACGCGTTGGCGAGAAGAAAAAGGATATCAAAGAGATTCGCCGTGATGGCAATATCCCAGCGATTATCTATTCTTCGAAAACCCAACCTGAAAAATTGATCATCGAAGGTTCAGAGTTTAAAACCGTTTTGCGTGAGATGAAGCCAGGTCAGCTACCAACGACTATCTTTACTTTGAGCGATGGAAAAAAAGAAAGAAAGGCGATTGTCAAAGATATTCAGTATCATCTGACGACCTATATCGTTTCCCACATCGATTTTGAGGAACTTGTCGAAGATGTGCCTGTCAATGTAAAAGTTCCTGTGAATTGTATCGGGATCGTTGATTGCATTGGTGTCAAACTCGGTGGATTTTTACGTCAGGTGGTACGACATGTGAAAGTGGAATGTCTGCCAAAACACATCCCTTCAGAGTTCATTGTGGATGTGAAAGATTTAGGGATTCGTCAGTCCAAACGTCTTAAAGACATTGCGCTGCCGATAGGAGTTAAACCCTTAGCAAGCCAAGAAGAAGTTCTTGTTGTGATTGCAAAGAGATAATAGAGAAACGTGGAAGAGCTTGAGAAGTTTTTAATCATTGGATTGGGAAATCCCGGCAGTCAGTATCAAGATACGCGCCACAATGTGGGATTCTCCATTGCGCAAATGTTTGCAAGCAAGCAAAAGATGCAGTTCAAACATGTGTCTCATTTGTGCGGTGAAATGGCTTCCACCCATATCGATAATAAAAAAGTTCTCATCCTTCTGCCGACAACGTTTATGAACTTAAGCGGGGATGCGGTCAGACGGTGTGTCGACTATTATAAAGTGGCTCTGGATCACCTAATAGTGATTTGCGATGATGTCGCTCTCCCTCTAGGTGTGATCAGAATGCGCACTAAAGGCAGCTGCGGTGGGCATAACGGACTAAAAAGTATAGAGACGCATTTAAATACAGAGCATTACGCGCGTCTAAGGGTTGGCGTAGGGGAGCCCCAAAAAGAGGTTCTATCAGATTATGTCCTCGGTCGTTTCTCTCAAGAAGAGAATAAGATCATTGAGGAGGCTGCGGTGAGAGCAATCCATGTGCTTGAATTGTGGATGAGTTCAGGGATTGCAAGTGCAATGCAGACTGCAAACAGTATAAAAGTTTAAGTTAGGAGAAAACAATGGCTAAACAAAAAAATCATCTTTACGAAGGGATGTATATCTTGAGCGCATCTTTAAGTGATGATGCAAGGCAAAAGGCGCTTGAGAAAATTACTGTCGGGATTACAAACCGCAGTGGAGAGATCCACAAAATGTTTGATCAGGGACGCAGAAAGTTGGCATATGAGATCAATGGACGCCGTGAAGGCCATTATTTCATTCTTTATTTCTCAGCTCCGACAAAAAGTGTTGCTGAAATGTGGAAGGAGTATCATTTGAATGAAGATCTCGTCCGCTTCATCACTTTGCGCACCCACGCGGTTCCAGAGAAAATCGAGTTTAAACAACTGTTGCAAGAATAGGAGAACTATGAGCACACTTAACAGAAGAGAAAAAGAGAAAACCCCTCCATCATTGGAAGGAATTTTTGTCAAAAAGCGGAAGCAGTGCCCATTTGCTGCAGCAGGGATTGTCCATATCGATTACAAAGATATCAATACCTTGGTTCAATTCATCACTGAGCGCGGAAAGATCATCCCACGCAGAATCACAGGGGTATCTGCCTTTTATCAACGACAACTTGCTCAAGCTATCAAGAGAGCACGGCATATGGCATTGTTGCCGTTTGTTGCTACAGAATAAGAATGGAGAATACAGATGCAAAATCAGTTATTGCTAATTGAAGACGTCGAAGATCTCGGCAGAAGCGGTGATCTGGTCAGCGTAAAGCCAGGTTACTCACGCAATTTTTTGCTTCCGAAGAAAAAGGCAGTGGTTGCTGACAAATACACACTGCGCTTGCAAGAAAAACTAAAATCAGAGCGTGCAAAGCGCGCTGAGCTCGATCGTAAAGAAGCTGAGTCCCAAGCCAAGCAGATTGATGGGATGGTACTTACTATTGAGGTTAAAGTCGATCCAGATGGGAACATGTACGGTTCTGTTGCGGCTGTTGATATCGTCCGTCACCTGGAAAATCAAGGGATTAAGCTTGAGCGGCGCAGCGTCGTTCTTTTACACCCTATCAAGGCGCTCGGGGTTCATCCCGTTCAGATCAAACTCAAAGAGGGGGTTCCTGCACAAATTACTCTTCATATCGTCAGCGAAGGCTATGTTCCTCCTTCTCAGGAAGAACCAGAGCAAGCTCCGCCACAAGAGTAATTAATAGTAGTGGAGAAAAATACTTAGACGTGTAAAATCGTTGATGCAAAGCGTATGTTTTGCCGTAGGAATGTTTCCTGCGTAAGTAGGCGATTTTTAAACACAGTTCTAAAAGCGGTCATGGTATCGGGTTATGGGTCTTAGACCGGTGCATGTGATTGTTTGTGATCCTTAGGGTGTTAGGGTGTATCAGTGGAATCACCACAACGAGTCATTTACGACTCCATCGCCGATTGGAAACGGGTAAAAACAGCCCGTACTGTTCCGGGCAGGACTCTAGATACCACAAGCGCAAACCCTTGCGTGGTCACTCAGAGAGCGAAACAAAATAAACACGTTTAAACACGTTTTTAGGAACAGTAATATAATGAGGGAAGTGCAAAACTCCCTCCGGCACTTTCTGTAAAGTTTTCTCGAAAAGAGGGGATACCCTTCTTTTCGAGTTTTTCATTAAGGTCTTATGCAAGCACAATCAGCAGATCAAAAATTCATTGTTGTGACTGGAGCTGCTGGATTCATCGGCTCCTGCACTGTCAAATCTCTCAATGATAGAGGTTTTCATCATCTCCTTTTTGTCGATGACATTAAGAGGACAGAAAAATGGAAAAACCTCCTAAATAAAAAATGCGTTGATTTTATCTCGCGCCACGATCTCTTCAAATGGCTTGAAGGAAAGGAGGGGGAAATTCAAGCAATCATCCATTTGGGTGCCTGCTCTGATACAACAGAAACAGACGGTCACTACCTGATGGAGAATAACTTCCGCTACACAGTGCGGCTTGCCGAATATGCGCTTGGAGCTGGGATTCGCTTCCTCTATGCTTCCTCTGCAGCAACCTATGGCAATGGTCATTTAGGATTTGTCGATGATCACTGCAGCCTAGAAGGATTAAAACCGTTAAATCTCTACGGATTCTCTAAGTATTATTTCGATTTGTGGGCTAAGCAGCGCGGGGTGCTTGATCAGATTGTTGGATTGAAGTTTTTTAATGTATTTGGACCTAATGAAAACCACAAAAGGCATATGGCCTCTATGGTTTATAAAATGGTCCCGATTGTGCAGAATGAAGGGGTTATCCGCTTATTTCGGTCGACAGATCCTCAAAATTTTGCCGATGGGGAGCAATGCCGCGATTTTATCTACGTTAAAGATGCAGTGGATATGACTCTCTCTTTTCTTGAAAATAATCTCTGCGGAATTTTTAATATTGGTTCTGGTGTGACCACGACATGGAATGCTCTTGCTAAAGCTGTTTTTAAAGCACTGGACAAACCTGTAAAAATCGAATATATCCCAATGCCTGAAGAACTGATCGGCCAATACCAGAATTACACCTGTGCCCATATGGATAAATACAACCAAAATCTGGGTGTAGTTTCTCCCTGCAAGTATACAATTGAGAGCGCTGTAGCCGATTACGTTTCAAACTATTTACTCCCAGGTGAGCGATGGTAAAGTTAAGCGGAATGTTAAGTCGATTTTCTCCGGTGCGCGTCCTTGTTATCGGAGATTTTATGCTCGATACCTACACCACTGGAAAAGTCAAACGCATTTCGCCTGAGGCTCCCGTTTCTGTACTCCATGTGGAAAAAGAAGAAAGCCTTCCAGGCGGTGCAGGAAATGTCGTTCTCAATCTCATTTCACTAGGAGCTAAGGTCGCTGCAATCGGAAGAGTAGGCTATGACATTGCTGGAGAGCAGTTGCGGGATTCCTTGGAAAGAGAAGGTGTGGATATTGAATATCTTCTGCTTCAAAAAGGGTATAAGACACCGGTTAAGAATCGATTGATTGCAGATGCCCAGCAGATTTTGCGCGTTGATTTTGAAACAGTGACACCCCTTCCTGAGCAAATCGAAGAAGAGGTTTTGGAAAGACTTCCCCAGGTGTTGGATAAAGTCCAAATTTTGGCCATCTCAGATTATGGAAAAGGATTTCTCAATCGGCAGCTTCTGCAAAAAATTATTGAGATGGCCGTTTGCAAAGCAATTCCTGTCATCGTCGATCCCAAAGGGGATGATTTTTCCAAATATGCAGGTGCCACGGTCATCAAACCCAATCTATCTGAAGCTTATGCTGCTGCAAAAATGCCTGCTTCAGCATCTCTGGATGAAGTTGCCAATGTCATCTTGCAGACTTGCGGTGTAGAGATGTTGATCATCACCCGTTCTGAATCGGGGATCTCCCTTTTTAATAAAGCAGGCCAACGCTTTGATTTTCCCGTCCGCTCCAAAGAGGTCAAAGATGTTACAGGTGCCGGCGATACAGTACTTGCCATGATTAGCATTGCATTAGCAAATAAACTAGATATTAAATATGGCGCGCAGCTGGCCAACATTGCAGCTGCTATGGCCATTGAAAGGCTAGGATGCGCACGGATCAATCTGTCCGAGATGGCAGAGCGGCTCCTTGAATTTGATGTTGAGAACAAAATTTTTGATGAAGAGCACCTCTTTGCACTGCAGCAAGCATTGAAGGGGAAGCGTTATTCCGTGCTGGGCGTAGATAGTAAGCAGGGGATGTCGACCGCACTTTTCCGCTCCTTGCGCAAGCTCTCCTGCCGTGATGTGGAAAAAAAACTGATTATCTATGTTCGCGATAACGATCCCGATGAAGAATTTGTCTCCCTCCTGTCCTCGTTAGCAGAGGTGGATTTCATTGTTCTAAAGTGTGAGAGTTTAAAAAATCTCTGCGACATTATCCATCCCCACCAAGTATTTGTGATGGAAGGGGATGAGCTTCTTCCCCTCGATCACGCTACTGCTCTCCTCTCTCGGGTAAGAGATAGTTTGAATTCCACAGCTGCCGTGTAGAGGAAATTGCATCAGTCCATTTCGGGCAAAATCATCAAATTTTTACCGCAAAGCAACTTATGGAATTCCCTCTGTAGTCTATAAATTTTTTATCTATTTTTATTTATTTGCACACCTGTTATTCTATGGTTTACTCATGAGGTGTCTATGAAAAAATATATGGTTCCACTGATTACAGGAGCAATGCTCAATATGACCGCTTTTGCTACCGAGGAAAAGCCTAAAGTTTCTATTTGTCATGCCGAGGAGTGCGACTCTGTAGATGCTGTGATCACAAATCTTCAGCAAACAAGAAAAAAATTAAGTTTACTTGTTCACGATAATAAAGCCGTCCTAAAAAATTACGACGCTCTCTCCGAACTTCTCAACGTTGCCTACCATAAAGAAAAAAGTATGACAGCAAAGGAAGTAGAAGAGATCTGCACAGGCGTGGAGTTTGCAGCGGAAAAGCACCGGTTGCAAACCCGGAAAGATGCCGCAAAAACACCTTATATTTCCCATCCTATTGGCGTTGCTTACAATCTGATGAATGTAGGGGAAGTTAGAGATGCGGCAATTGTGATCGGAGCTTTGCTCCATGATACTGTTGAGGATACTCAAACGACCTTTGAGGAGATCGAGGGTAAATTTGGAAAGCAAGTCGCTGCTTATGTCCGCGAAGTTACTGACGATAAATCCCTAGCTAAAGAGGCTCGCAAGCGCCTTCAGGTGATCAATGCCGCACATAAGTCTAAGGGAGCAGCGCAGATCAAATTGGCAGACAAGTTATTCAATCTAAATGATCTTCTCAATAACCCTCCCAGCGACTGGACGCAGATGCGGATTGACCGTTACTACGAATGGGCTCAATCTGTTGTCAATCGCTTGCCAGAGGCCAATGACAAGCTGTACCAGGCTGTACATAAAATCATCAATACCTACTGGGAAAAGCAGGAGATAGCCAAGAGTTAAGAGAAAATCTTCAACACAGGGTTGGAGATGGGTTAGAAGTGCCCGGCAAGTGAATCTGCCGGGTTTTCCTTGAAAGAACCTCAGTGATTAATTTCATTATTCAGGTTTTTTACCGCTTCTGGTAAATAATGAATAAGTTTTTCCCGGTCTGTAAATATTCCTGCATTGCTTCTGAACATACATCCTTGAATTAACCTCTTAGCTTCATCACAAACAAGGTTATACTTATCTATTATTTCTTTTAAATCAACATTTTGCAAATTTTTAATTTCCTCTTTAACTCTACGAGAAATTACTTCAAGACCATTTTCTTTTATTTCTTCAATAGTTTTTTTAGTTGATAATGAGTTGAGAGAGAAGATTTTCTTTTCTGGCATCCCCTGAAATAGCCAAGATCCCCACTTAAGGGCTTCCTGGAGATTTGTCGGTAAATGATTAAATATGGAAATCCTAAGGGTATCGTTGTTTATTTTCAAGGTGGTTTCAAGCGCATGAAGGCCAATTGCACAGCGACGAAACTCGTCATTGCTATCAAAGTCTTTGAAATTAGCCTTTTTCATAAAAGCATCTTCGCCGCATCCGAAGTAATCTTCATTTTTTTGAAGTTTATTTTTAATTAAATTATAGTAGATTCCAAATATTTTATTTTTTTGCTCTTTTGGATAGAGTAGAGATAATGGATTATTATTGAAATCCATAATTTCTGTTATAATGCTATTTGGAGTGTTACTATATTGCTTAATTAGAAGGTGTCCATAAAAGCTACGGGACATGCTATATTGAACGTCGTTGTTTTTAGAATGTGAAAAAAGGATTTTTCCTTGAAAATCCCAAATTATGGTTTTATCTGAGTCGTGTCCAGTAATAACAAAATCATCTTTTAATTCAACTGATTTAGTGTAATTATTTTCAGGTATAATTTTAGCAAGAAGTTTGCCAGTCCGAATGTCCCAAACAATTATCTCTCTTTTATGTGTCATTCCTCTTTTATCTATCACGATTGCCAAACGGCCATTTCTAATATCGGTGTATTTCATTTCCCCTTCATAATATAGTGTTTGGACGCATTTCCCTTCTTTAAGCTCCCAAAATTGAATTTTTCCAAGACCACTATTGGTGGTTAATAAATTCATATCCACATAGAAATCAATAGTTTTAAATGGTTCATGAAGACAAAGTGTATGTAAGTATTTATTACTTTTGATGTCGTAAACTTCTATTGAGTCTTGCTTTGGTGTGTATCTCAATAAATAGTTGTCATATGCAAGGGGGCAGCGGCCCTTGGGATCACAATCTATATGGGTTAATTCCCCCGTAGTAATATCTATGATCATGATTTTTCGATCTAGTGAGATTATTTCTAGAAAATTTCCTTTTAATAAAGACCATGTAATTTCTTTTTTGTTATCAATTTGAAATTGTTTTTCTAGTTTAATATTAATTATATTTATTTTTCCATCTTCTGAAATTGTTGCTATGCAATTCTCATTAGATTCAAGTATTTTGCTCTTTGAACTGTAATAAAATTCTTTGATAACAACTTTTGTTTTAGTGTTCCAAAGCTTAGTCGTTTGCACTTCTTGAGGTGTTGAAGGAGCGTTCGAAGTGAGTAGTCGATTAGCCCACACAAAAACAAAATTTTCGTGTTTTCCAAGATCAAGAATATCAGACTCTCCCAATACTGTACCCGAGATCTCTACCTTATTCCCCTTAAAGCGTTGGTAAACACAACGATCTTTTACCCATATAGTAGTCCCTTCTTCGTTTAGAAGTACCTGGTATGTGTATTTGCCTTCTTTGACATTGTTCTTATAATTTATGAAATTTTTACAGCTCTCTAAATATGCATATTCAGATGGACTTTTAATATCGGGATTAAGTCTGGAATATATATGCTTCCAAAGAGTTTCTGTATATACTTCCAAAGATTTTCCAGTTAAAGATTTCCCTTTTATAATAATGGCATTAAAATCTTTGCAGGTTTTTGCACAAGATCCAATATCATTAACTGATAAATATTTAAATATCTCTAATTTTAATACATTCGGCAGTTGAAGGATATTAATATAATTTTTATTTTCATTATGTGTTTTTATTTCTTTTACGTTCATTGTAGCCTCCATATTTTTAATTTACTGATTTAATTATATACCGGTGCTACTTCAAACGTACCTGTAATTTCTGTTTTAACGCGACCATTTTTCCTTCCCCCAAACAGGGACATTATTCGAAGTAATAAGACCCTGTTTGGAGGAAGGGAAAAGGGGGCCGTTAAAACAGAAATTACAGATACGTTTGAAGTAGCGCCGGTATATACGCCATGTGCGACTGCGGAATTCTGGGAAATAAATGTCCCCAGTGACTTTTGAAGTATTGCCAAATTTTTTTTATCTTGATCAAACCCCAAAAACTCGCCAACGGTTTCCATAGTAATCACCTCGCTGTCGCTAAGCTTCATCGAGAAGCCACGCTGTCGTAGTTTATGCTCCTTCAATATTTCTTCAAGCAAATCGTCTACCAAGCAAAATACGGTTATAATAAGATTTTCGATTGACATGTGGTCCTCCTATTTAGTGTGTTGCAACCAAATAGTTTGTTAACCGCATCTCTTTTTTTCATATTAATTTAAATTATACTTAATGGTATATTAAATTGATTTTTTATTGCAATCTTTATTTTTTATATATAGGAAAATTCGAAAGAATGTAATGGAAAAATATTTAACTTTTAAAAAACCGTAAAAAAAGTTAAAAGGTGACAACATAAGCTTATTACTTTAAGCCAAGTTCTTAAGACGGGAGATCCTCTCCTCCAAGGCAGGGTGGGTGGCAAAGAGCTGCATGAGGCCGCTTTTCCTTCTTGTGGAGATTTTGAAGGCTGCAACAGAGGATTTATCCATTTGAGGATCGCGGATCTCTTGCATCCTTTGGAGGGATTCGAGGGCTGCGATCATTTTGTCTTTACCGGCCAGATCTGCGCCGCCTCTATCCGCTCGGAACTCGCGGAATCTGGAGAACCAACAGACAACGGTTGAGCCAAGAATCATAAAAATAATTTCAAAAAAGAAGACGAGCATCATGTAGCTAAAATAGGAACCCGATGAGTTTTCATTCCGGCTCCGGCCAAGTCCTGAAAAGACAGAGGCCAGAATCCTAGCTAGAAACATCACAAAGGCATTCACGATTCCCTGGATGAGAGTCATGGTGACCATATCTCCATTGGAAATGTGGGCAATCTCGTGGGCAAGGACACCTTCCAATTCTTTTTGAGACATTCTGCGCAATAATCCGGTAGATACGGCAACAAGAGACCTGCGTTTAGTGGGACCTGTAGCAAAGGCATTGGGCTCTGGGGATTCAAAGATCCCAACCTCTGGCATAGCGGGGAGATGGGCATCTCTAGAGAGTTGATCGATGGTGGCAGTCAATCTGCGGAGCTCAGGGTCGCTTGTGTCAGGATTGATGATCCGCACGCCCATCATCCATTTGGCCATTTTGCGAGAAAGGGCAAGCGAAATGAACGCGCCTCCCATCCCCCAGACCAGGCAAAAGATTAAAAGGGATGGAATATCGAGTCCATATCCCCGCAAAAAGGGTTGCACATGAAAGATGTTAAGAATTAATGACAGAGTGAGAACGACCAGAAAATTGATCGCAAGGAAGATGAAAATGCGCTTGAACAATGCCATAAAAACTACCTTTTTGAAAGACCTCATGGTAGCATAGAAAAAGCTTAAAAGTCAACGCCACCAGGATAATACCATGACCCACATTTCTAGCGATCTGTTCAAAAATTGGTTTCAAAACCATCGTGAAAAAATATTTAATGAGTTCTTTAAATTTTTAAGTTTTCCAAGCATCAGCGCAGATGAAAACTATAAGGGGGATTGCCTAAGCACTGCCAACTGGCTGTGCGGTTATATGAACCAAATGGGTTTGAGTGCAGAGCTTTGGGAGACGCCGGGATTGCCGGTTGTATTTGGATCCCATAGCAAAGCTGGCAAAGATAGGCCGACGCTTTTGATTTATCATCACTACGATGTTCAGCCTGTTGATCCTTTAGAACTTTGGAAAAGCGACCCTTTTAAGCCTGAAATTAGAAACAATCAGGTTTATGCTCGAGGTGCTGTCGACAACAAGGGGCAGTGTTTTTACTCTCTAACTGCGATGAAGGCATTCCTTGAGCTTACAGACGAAATGGGATTTAATCTCAAGGTGTTTATCGAAGGGGAAGAGGAATCAGGGGGTAAGGGGACTTCTGCGATCTTAGAGCAAAGAAAAGAGGCTCTCAAAGCTGATCATCTTCTTGTGGTGGATTTTGGCATTCCAGATGCAACCACCCCTGGCATTACTTTGGGAATGCGCGGACTTGTTGCATTAGATGTCGAATGTACCACAGCCTCAATCGATCTTCATTCCGGCTGCCACGGAGGGATTGCAATGGGGGCTAATCGCGTTTTATCAAATCTTCTTGGCAATATGTGGGATAAAAATGGAAAAGTTCAGATTCCCCATTTTTATGACGATGTCCATACCTTATCTCAAGAGGCGCTTTCCCATGTCGATATGACCTTTGACAAAGAGCTGTACATGAAGAATTTTGGATTGAAAGCTTTTGCCAATGAAGGAGGGTTTTCAATTAAAGAATCGAATTGGCTGCGCCCTGTCCTTGAAATCAATGGGATGAGCGGCGGGTATACTGGAGCTGGGTTTAAAACAGTGATTCCTGCAAAGGCGCGAGCAAAGATATCGGCTCGGATCGTTCCCAACCAAGATCCGATCAAGGTCGGTAATTGTATTGCAGATTATCTAAAAAGTTCTGCGCCTCAAGGTGTTCAGATTAAGGTTGATCCTCATCATGGAGCTGCCGCTTTTCAAAGCCCTTTTAATTCTTTTATTGTCAAAACATCTGTTTTAGCCTATGAAGAGATATTTGGGAAGCCATGCAAGTATCTCTTCTGCGGTGCCTCCGTTCCCATCGTCGTCGATCTGGCAAAAGCATCTGGCGCTGAAGTTGCTATGATCGGAGTTGGCCTTGAAGAAGATGATATACATGCTCCCAACGAACACTTTGGTTTAGATCGTTTTGAATTGGGTTACTTGATCATTGCGCGTATTTTGTGCCGGCTTTCTGGAAACAGATAGGCTGCGGAGGATAGATGGAGAATGTACAGCTAAAAGAAGACACAAGCAGAGGGGTATCCGGCGTTTCTCTTTGGAGTAGGTCGGGTCCTGTTCTTTTGCTGCTCTCTTTTGCCATTTTTCTTTTCAAAACCGCTCCCCTTTACTGGCCGCTGACCCTAACTGCGTTTTTGGGTTATGCCGCAATTAGGCTTTGGAATAAAGGGGGATTATTCCTTTCTTTGATCAGCTTGAGTGGTATCTCTATTTTTATGCTCTCCTTTGGTGCCGAAGTTCTGTGGACAGTTATGCTCTCGATTGCCGTAGCCCTTTCCTTGCTGCTTATTTATTTAGGCGGGTTGGATATTGAGGCCTTCTATGAGAGCGCAAAGGAGACGATGAATGTTTTTGAAAAAGAGCGAGCGGAGTTAAAGAAACAGCTGCAAGATGCAAAATCTACACTCTCCAAAGAGCAATGGCACCACGCTGCTGAAAAACAGCAGCTCATGGCTGCACACTCTAAAGACAAGGAAGCCCTAGCTGCAGTCCTGCAATCTCTCCAAGATGTCAAAGAGCAGAAACTGCTTTTAAGTCAAAAATGTGAAATTCTCGGAGCTGAGCTCTCTGTCTATCAAGATAAAGAATCTGCACTTACATCCACCTTAAAAAAGGCCGAGGATCAAATCGAGCATCTCAACTCTGAAGTAACAAAACTCTCCCATCTCATTGAGAGTGCAAAAACCGAAGAGGACACCTCAAGGGAACCCCTATACATTGCACAAGTCCAATGTCAATTAGAGCTTTTGCGAGGGCAGTTTGAAGAAAAGTCGGAGGCGCTAGATCTGGCTCGCAAGGATCTCTTTAGAGCAGAGAATGACCTGCTTATTTTGCAAAAAGCTTGGGATGAAAAGTTGCATGAGCCGCTCGATGAAGTCTCTGCATTTTGTAGAGACTTAAAGATGCTTCAAGATGAGGGTGGTAATAGGGAAAATGAGATCTTGGTTCTTCAGGATATCGTTGCTGCTCTTTCTCTTCCTCAAAAAGCCCCTGCCGCTAAACGGCGGAAAAAGGAGAACGATCAACAAAGCCTGCTTCCCGGCTTAATTCAAACAAAAATCGAACGGAAGCGTTCAGGCGCCCGAGTTTCTGGCAGCTCAGCCAAAAAGTAACTAGGAAGTTTGTCTAGAGAGCTAGAAATTTTATTTCCTGTAAAAGTGGAAAGCCTCCAATACTTCTTTTGCCATTTCTGTAATTTTTTCCTATTCTGGGGTCTCTATGAACTCGGGTGGCCAATCATTTTTATTAGAAAATACTCTGAATTCGTCCCGGAATTTTACTAATAGATGATGTTGATTATCTGTAATTCCAAAATCTTTATAATTTTCTATAATAGAATCGCCGTCACCAAAAAAATCACAACAAGTTTCATCAAAGTGATCACATTCAGGTCCTTCACCTCGAATCCAGATTCTTTTCTGATATTCCTTATCAGAAATATGATCCATAATTCTGATAAATGTTTCCATGATTTGTTTTCTATTTATCTCCATAAAATACAACCGACTATTCCCTGTACACAAACTCTTCAACTGATATATGAGCCTCGGGAGCTTCACGAGATATTAGATTGCCATATTTATCAAAAGCCTTTAAGTGAGTTTTATGTCCAAAGGTGAGTTGCCAAGTGTTAGAATTTCATACCCATTTTCGGTGATGAGGAGAGTGTGCTCCCATTGCGCGCTCGGTTTGCCATCCGAGGTTCTTGCAGTCCAATGGTCTTTTGAGTCGACGTATCCTCTGCGAGCCCCGCCATTGATCATCGGTTCGATGGTGAATGTCATGCCGGGGGCAAGAGGGATTTTTAGGGAATTGTAATGGTGGGGAACCTGGGGTTGCTCATGAAAAGAAAGTCCGGTTCCATGCCCCACAAATTGATCGACAACGCTACACCCATGCTCTGTTGCATAAGTTTCAATCAGTTCTCCAATTTGGCAAATCAACAATCCCGGTTTTAAAATCGCAATTGCCCGCATGAGACATTCATGGGAAACGTCTATTACCTTTTTTTTCTCCGCATCGATCTGACCGATGGCCACCATCTTAGAGCAGTCTCCAAAATACCCACCCAGTTGACAGGTCACATCGATGTTAAGGATGTCTCCTTGTTTGAGAGGGCGATCATCGGGGATCCCATGGCAGATGACATCATTGAGCGATGTGCAGATGCTTTTGGGAAAAGGAGGGGAACCATAGCCAAGGGGAGCTGGGATCGCTCCAGCATCGATGTGAAGCTGATGTGCAAAGTCGTTGAGTTGATTGGTCGTCACCCCTTCCTTGGCCATTTGACATGTCTTATCCAAGATGTCTGCTGCCATTGCGCAGGCCCTGCGAATTCCTTCAATCTGCTCCTCTGTTTTGAGGATGATTCCATATTTTTTAAAGTATTCAGCAGCAAGAGAGGCTCGCTTGGTGATTCCTAAATCTGGAAAATGGCATTTTTTCCATTTTTGACCGCTTCCACACCAACAGGGATCATTTCGTGAGACCATAAAACCTTTTTTTAGGTTCTATTCTAACCATTCTATTAATAAAAAACACGTTTCAAAGTAAGGCCGTGGGATGGCGCCGTGATCCCAGCCTGAGTGCGGTCTTTATTTTTTAAAATTTGCGGCAGATGATCAGAATCCAGCTTGCCACAACCGACATAGGCCAGGGTGCCGGCGATATTGCGGGCCATTCTGTAGAGAAAATGATCGCCTGTCATCGTCACTTCAAACCGACCTGCGGCAATTTCTGAAATCTCAATTTTTTCCAAATGGCAGATGGGATTGCGATCCCACGATTTAAGATCATTGCAGAATGTGGAAAAGTCATGGCTTCCCAACAAATGCTCCGATGCTCTCCGCATTGCCTCGATATCCAAAGGATAGGGAAAATGCCAGGATGTTTTGCGGTGAAAGGGGAGTTGGGTGGAGCAATTGCAGATCTGATATCCGTATTCTTTTTTAACAGTATCAAGGGTGGGGTGGAAATCTTGAGGCATCTCTTCAATGCTGATCACGGCAATATCTTTGGGAAGAAGCCCGTTTAAGCTTCCCTTAAGGCGCCTGAGATCAAACGGCTTTTGTAAAAGGAAATTAACGACTTGCCCTGCCGCATGCACACCGGCATCAGTGCGGCTCGCAGCTTGGAGTTTGACCTCCTGTTGCAAGATTTTAGCCAAGGCCTGTTCAAGGGTCTCCTCGATGCTGGCTCCTAGCTTTGTTTTTTGCCAGCCTAAGTAGGCAGCGCCAAAGTAGGCAATGATGAGTTTAATATTAGCCAGATCTTTTCCTTTTTCTGAAATTTCAAAATTCTTTGGTGATCTTTGCATTTGGGGCATTAAGCGTCAGATCTTGGTTGCCATTACAGAAGATCTCTACTGCTATCGGCGCATCAACAAACTTCAGACCAGGGCAAGAATTGCAACGTAACTCTACTACGTTCTGGGATAGCTCCTGGTAATCGCTGCCTTATTAATATAATGGTTTTATTATGCATAGTACAGTACGGTTATTTTTTTTTTGGAAAATCGATCTCCAGATCTCTTTTGCGTTTTCTGGTATCTTGCTTCTCTACTTGCTCTATTTGAAGAGCTTCCGCTATTCGAAGATCGCATGCATTACACTTCACATGCAGCTCTGTTAATTTTGTTAACAATTTCATCTTAGGAAGCGCCAATAACTGGTTATTGGATACATTAAGCACTTCCAATGTCGTTAGCTGGCTTAGTCCTGAAGGAAGCTGACTGAGGTTATTATATTGTAGATTCAGTTCTTTCAACACTATTGATTTTTCCATTCCAGTTGGAAGAAAATATAATTGGTTGTTTGCTAGATTGAGTGACTTCAAATTTGTTAAATTCCAAATTCCATGGGGTAGAAGAGGGAGCTTGTTGTCCGAAAGATTTAGCTCATATAATGATATCAAATTCCCAAAGTTAGGGGGAAGGGATTCAAGTTTATTTTCACGAAGGTCAAGTATTTGCAAATTCGTCAAATTGCAGAATGAAGGAGGAAGAAAAGAGATGTAGTTCTCTGTTACAGATAATATTGTTAATGCAGCCAAATTGCCAAACTGATTTGGAAAATCGGTTAGGTAATTTCTATCTAAGTAAAGCTGCTCTAAATGGTTTAGTAGGCAGAATTCGTCTGATAAAAAATGCAATTGGTTGCATGTGGCCCTAAAAAATTTAAGATTTTTATAACAACTAATTTGTGAAGGAACGGCAAAAAGAATGCTACAACCGTCGTGATCATAATCAAGACTGTTGGATGCTGCAAAGGATTGTTGAGTCGATTCGGTCTCTAGATGCTTTCTTGTTTGCTTGGCTTTGGATTTTATAGCATTTGAAGAAAATTTTTCCGGGCATAAGCCCAAATCTAGACTTAGCCGCGTGCAATTCACAAGGTTACCATCTTCAAAGGCCTTTTGCATTTCTTGAATAATGTTTTCAAATTTTATTTTCCTCCGAGGAAGAGTCTCGCGAAAATCACACGGTTCTAAAGGGTTATTTCTCACAACCAGATGTATTAGTTCAGAGCGGTTTCGCAAAAAATAAAAAAAATTTTTCAAAATTTTAAAAGGATTGATTTTCTCGTTTTTTTTATCATCTTTGTATTCAGTAAGCAACCTGCTTATAACCAAGTCGTTAACGTTTCCGTTTTCTAGTTTTTTAATGAGAAATCGATGGCAATTTTTATCGAAAATCTCCCGAAAGAGTTTGCATACCTGTCTTGCGCGAGGGGAAAAAGCTTCCATTAAGATTTCGCCGATCACCCCCTTAGGCACGGATTTAAAGGGACTGTTGGCAATTGATTTATTAATTTTATTCATATTTTATCCTTATGTTTTTTAGTTTAATAACAATTATACAAAAAACTAATTTAAAAGCAATCATTTAAGATTAAATTTAAATAATAAAAATATATAGAATTCAATTTAAAAAAAGGGCGGGAAAGGGGAGGCAAGAAACTAGACTTCAGTTTACGAGCCCTGTTTCAAGAAGATATCTAACCCTTGAAGGAACATTTGAACCGCAATGAGTGTCAGGATGAGCCCCATCAGCCTTTCACAGGCGACAAGGCCGCGCCAGCCTAAAAGTTTCTTCCAAAACGATGAGCTCAAGAGGATGAGAGTTGAGGCTGCCCAGGCGATTGCGATCGCGCCAAGGGTCACCAAGCCGTCTTTGTGCTGACCGGAATAGAGCATCACGGCAGCCAGCACCGCAGGCCCTGCGACAAGGGGGATGGCCAGAGGAACGATGAAGGGTTCCTTATCCTGGGGCAGTTGGAGGTCGGGGTTGGGTTTTGCCGGAAAAATCATCTTTAGCGCAATGAGGAATAGGATAATCCCCCCGGAAATGAGGATGGTGGCTATTTTGACGTTTAAAAAGCTAAGAAGGGCATCTCCCAAAAAATTGAAGGTGACGATGATGAGAAGGGCGATGAGGAGTTCTCTGAAGATAATTTTGCGCTGGCGCGCAGGGTCGATGTCTTTTAAGATAGAGACAAAAATGGGGACATTGCCGATGGAATCCATGAGTAGGAAGAGGGCAAAGGCCATGGAGAACATTTGTGATAAGCTAGTGTCCATGTATAGATTCTATATCAAATAAATTAATTGCTTTCAATTGGATTCTGCCTCGATAATGTCCCACAAATTGGTTAAGAAAGCAGATTGTTTCTTGGAAAGAGGGGAAAGAAAGAACAGAAAGTCATGGTTTTTGCTAAAGGCGGCTAGGGTCCAATTGGCAGATCCCATCACCAGTGTGGTATCGTCGATGATTGCCCACTTGTGATGCAGCAGCTCCCTTCCCTGGCTTAAAAGGAGCTTTACTCCTTCTTTTTGCATCGCACCTAATACTTTTTTACTGGCTCCCTTGGCAGTGTAGTAATCGATGGCAATTCTCACATCAACGCCTCTTCTTTTTGCTTCAATGAGAGCCTCTGCAATTAAGGGGTGGGTGAGGGTGAACATGGCGATAGTAATTTTTTTTTGCGCTTGGCCAAACTGATCAAGCATGCGCCTTAGCCCAATCTCTTCTTTGTCGGGGAGTAAGAAAACCTCTGCCCGTTGATTTTGAATTTCAAATGAAAAAGAGGTGGTGTGGGGATTTTCCAGAAATGCAGCAAGCTCTGGAGCCCAAAGGGCCAGCACCAGATTGGTATGGTGGCGTAAAGATGTGGTTGTGAGGTTAGCTGAACCTAGCATGACATAAGTGTGGTCGATCACAGCGATTTTGCGGTGCATCAGCCCTTGTGTTTTGATACCGATCGAGGAGGGAAGGATTTTTTTTAAACTTCCCGAGGCAGACTTGTCGTATTCCACTCGGACAGAGACTTTCTCATCGATTTTTTGCTTCAATAAGTTAAGGATTTGTTTATCGGAGAGACCATAGATGCTCAAAAAAATCGATTGGTTAGCTTTTTTTAGGG
This sequence comes from Acidobacteriota bacterium, assembly GCA_903970255.1. GTDB lineage: Bacteria > Chlamydiota > Chlamydiia > Chlamydiales > Rhabdochlamydiaceae > CAJCIW01. Next base: position 52,590 of record CAJCHM010000045.1, on the reverse strand, counting down.
CGTGGCAAAACAGGAGTTTGATGTCTTGGCGCGTTTGATTGGAGTAGAACATAACGGGATTATTGGAGCAGGGAAAAGTAACGCCTACCGATACAAAGATGACCCGGGCATAGAACAAAAAAACACCGCTTATCAAAAGAATTTGGAGAACTTTTTTGAAGTTTCTCTTAATAAGCGGCAATGAATCCTTAAACGTGTTCGCCCTTAGCACGGAGATCGCGGACAACAGCAGGTAGGCCCACTTTATCAATTGTGCGCATAGCGCTTGTAGAAAGGCGCAGTGTGACGAACCGATTTTCCGGTGCAAACCAGAGCCGTTTTTTCTTCAAGTTGGGTTGGAAGCGCCGTTTTGTAATTCCGGTGACTTTAAGGCCGATCCCTTTTTTCTTTTTTGCAATCCCGCGCAGCGCATAGGAATTGCCGCTGACAGGGACTTTACCTGTCACTTGACATCTCTTCGACATGACTCTATCTCCTAGAATTCTCAATAAAGCGCACATCTTAGCATCTTCATTGTTATTGAACAAGAGTTTTGCACGGCATGGCTGATGTCTCAAAAATTGTAATGTTGAATTAAAAATAAAATTTGGTATTTTGGTGAAACAGGTATCAGATAAGCTACCCGATGGAGATTTTGTGGAAGAACTTTGTGCAGACCTAGTTGTGATCGGCTCTGGTCCTGCCGGGCAGAAAGGGGCTATTCAGGCTGCAAAGCTGGGCAAGAGCGTCATTATTTTGGAAAGGGACATCCATCCCGGAGGCGCTTCCTTAAATTCGGGGACGATCCCATCTAAGTCTTTACGTGAGGCGATACTGGATCTTACCGATTTTTATGAGCGGAGTTTTTATGCGCAAAACCGCAATATGCGCTCCATTTCAATCAATGATTTAAACTACCGTCTCAATATCGTTTTGGATGAGCAGCGCAAAATGCTGTTGCGGCAGTTTGAGAAAAATCACATCCGAATCCTCCATGGTTCTGCGCGTTTTGAAGATAAAAATCACGTCGTTGTTTTGGATGGTGCACAGAGGGTGGTTTGCCGCATTACAACCGATTACTTTTTGATTGCAACAGGTTCCAAGCCGCGCAATCCCACTAATGTCCCTTTTGATAATGAAAAAATCCTCGATTCTACGCGCCTTCTTAGTATTGACCATGTCCCCAAGACCCTCCTTGTCTTAGGCGGTGGGATCATTGGAGCAGAGTATGCCAGCTTTTTTGCTGCTTTAGGAACTGAGGTGACAGTGGTTGATAAGAGAGATCATTTGCTGCCTCTTTTAGATAAAGAAATTGGAATGCACTTGCAAAAGGCTCTTGCCAACATTGGACTTAAGGTGATCGGGAATAAGGAATTGGCGCATATCCGCAGATTAAATGATCATGTTGAGGTTACCTTTAAAGATGGGGGAAAAGTAGAAGCGGAGATGCTGCTTTATGCTTTGGGAAGAGAGGCTAATGTTGACAAGCTTCAGATTGAAAATGTGGGGATTGCTCTCGATAAATCAGGATACATTCCTGTGAACGCACTTTTTCAAACGATTGTCTCAAACATTTACGCCGCAGGCGATGTGATTGGAGCGCCTGCGTTAGCCTCGACGAGTATGGAACAGGGAAGGCTTGCAGCGCGCCATGCTTTCGGCGCGCAGACCCATCATTTTCCCTCCTTTTATCCGATCGGCATTTATACGATTCCGGAAATTTCTTCATGTGGGTATACTGAAAATCAGTTAAAGGAATTGGGTTTCCGTTATGAGATTGGCAGGGCTTACTATTATGAGATTGCCCGCAACCAGATTGTCGGGAATGATCCTGGCATGTTTAAGATTCTATTTCATGCCGAGACCCTCGAAATATTAGGGATTCATATTATTGGTAGAGCGGCAACTGAAGTGATCCACATTGGTCAAGTGGCAATGAGTTTCAATGCAAGAATCGACTACTTTATTGATCAGGTGTTCAATTACCCAACGTATGCGGAAGGATACCGGATCGCAGCCCTTAATGGATTTAACAAAGTCAAGCACAGGAAATAGGTAAAAGCAATGGCGATCTACGATTTCCCAAAAGAGGCAAAGGCAAGGCTTAAAACCTCTGTTGCTTTTTGTGAGAGTCCAACTATTGAAGCAAAATCATCCATTGATTCGGAAATGGGTGCAGCTGCAGAAAAAGAGCCTAGTAAAAAAGATCAGATTTTTTCAGGGGTTGCCACCCGCCTTTTCTTTTTGCTTTTGGTTGCAGCCGATCTTTTATGGGTCTGTTATGCATTGGTTCAGATGTCTGTGTGTGCATTGGGCTATCTAGTCACAGCAGGGAAGGTGAGTGGGTTCAAGAGATTGAGTGAAAAAGCCTGGATCGCCTTAAGACGCTCGCTTGTGTGCGGCGTTTCTTTGATTGTGGCGCTATTTAGTCCATCATTTGGAATTATGATCGCCTGTACTTATTTTCTCATGTACGATAAAACAGGGATCGAAGAGGTTGTCCCCTCTTCTCTACAATCTCAGTTCAAAGAGTTCCTTCCGAAAAACTAATGTGGCCATGTTCACCTTTACGCTCAGTTTTCGGCCGGCTGCAAGGCACCCATCTGCTGTATTTTTCTCCTCGGAAATAGCTGGCGCTATTCCCTCGTCAAAAACTACAGCATCTGGGGCCTTTCGCTTGGCCGAAATTCTGCCCGTAAAGGTGAACATGGCCACTCATGTTATCCTTTCTCGACGATTTCACTTAAACTCTCCTCTAAATACTGGTGAAGGGAGGGGTGATTTTTTCTTAAGAAGCTGGAGAGTTCTCTGGTTTTGATGACAAGTTCTTTTCTGTATTCCCCAGGTTTTTTTAGGGATTCATCTATCCCAAAAGAGCTTAAATCCAAACTCACAGCTCCCCCTTCGATATATCCAAAATTGTTCTTCAGAGACCGATCGTAATCGCGGGCGCCGAGTTTATAGAAAGTGAGCAGACATTGGACCATGTCATCGATGCACTGCTTGGCCTGGGTCATGTTTTTTTGTCGTGCTAACTGATCGATATAGGGCAGTAGCAGGTCGGCTTTTTTTTGAACGACAAATTCTGTTTTGTCTAAGTCGATGATGTGTTTGATGCCAATATTGTCAAATAAGGTAACGGGTTTATGGAGATTTTCTGTTTTGTTTAAATGGACATAAAGCAATCCCGTGCGGTCTTTAGCTTGTGTGTAAAGCAGAATGCAGCTTTTAAAATTAAACTCTTGAAAATAAGGGGTTCCAGGAGGCAAGCAAGGGGATTTTAGCAAGAGTTTTTCAAGGGAGAATTCTTCCATAATCTTAGAGAGCATCAGATGTCGGTGTTTGTAGAATTTCAAGACTGTTTTTTTATCTTGTCCCAAGAATGCAAAACACCAGCCGCCTGAACCTAAATAGGTGAAAGGTTGATCCAAAAGGGTGTCGATTTGTTTTTGCTCATCCAGGTTCAACGGAGGAACCTCCCATCTGGGATCATTAGGGAGGTTGGAAAGGATCAGATAGGGACGAAATCCTTGTGTTTGTTTATCGCAAAAGTAGGCAACTCCAGCAAAAATCACCACAGCAGTAAGAAACTTTGCAAATCGAGTTGCTATTTTTTTCAAATGGATCACGTCTTGATCCCAATTTTTTCGTTATGCAAGTTTAAACTCACTTGAGCTCCATTCTTAATCTCTCCTTTGAGGAGGGCAGTCGAGAGGAGGTTAACGATCTGTTGCTGGATAAGCCGTTTGAGGGGGCGTGCACCGTAGAAAGGGTCATATCCTTTTTCAGAGAGATAAGACAAAACAGATTTGTCAAAATGCAGCGTGATATTTCGCTCCACTAACCGGTTGCAGACAAGGTGGAGTTGGATGGAGACGATCTTTTCCATATCTTTTTCTTGCAAGGGCAAAAAGGGGAGAATTTCGTCGAGGCGATTGAGGAATTCAGGTCTAAAATGGGCCCTTAGGATGGGCTCGATCATGCCAAGCACGCTCTCCTTTGTCCATGTGGTAGAGCCTGAGCGGATCTGTTCCATCAACTGCTCTGAACCGAGGTTTGAGGTCATGATGAACAAGGCGTTTTTGCAGTTTACCGTGCGCCCTTTACTATCTGTTAACCTGCCATCATCAAAGATTTGCAACAGGATATTAAAGACATCCGGGTGGGCTTTTTCGATTTCATCAAAGAGAACAACCGCATAAGGGCGTCTCCTCAGAGCTTCGGTGAGTTGTCCCCCTTCTTCATGGCCTACATAACCCGGTGGAGATCCGATCAATTTGGAAACGCTATGCTTTTCCATGTATTCAGACATATCGATCCGGATGATCGCCTCTTCTTGATTGAAGAGCTGGTCGGCAAGTGCTTTGGCAAGTTCTGTCTTGCCAACACCTGTGGGGCCCACAAAGAGAAAAACGCCCACAGGGCGTAAGGGGTCTGCAAGGCCAGCTCTTGATCTGCGAATTGCCTCACTGACAGCTGTGATGGCAAAGCTCTGACCGACGACCCTTTCGCTCAAAGTCTTTTCCAGATTGAGCAATCGCATACTTTCTGCCTCCATCATCTTGTTAACCGGGATGCCAGTCCATTTGGCAACGATTTGTGCAATGAGGGGTTCATCGACCTCTTCCGGAAGCAGACGATTAGGGAGGTTGTAGAGTTTGTTTTGCGCTTCCTCAAGCTCCTTTTTCATTTTAGGAAATGTGCTGTAGCGCAGCTCTGCAACTTTATTGTAATCCGCTGCGCGCTCTGCCTCTTCCTCTTGAAAACGGAGTGTTTCTAATGCATTCTTCTTTTCTTTGACCTGCTCGATGAGTTTCTTCTCTTGATTCCATTTTTCCCGTATCAAGGCGAGCTCTTCCTTAATTTTGGCAATGTGCGCTTGCATTTTTTCTGCGTCTGCTAAAGAGCTTGTTGTATCTTCCCTTTTGAGGGCCTCTTGTTTGACAATGAGGTTTGAGAGTTCTCTTTCTTTGATATCAATGGGGATGGGGAGACTGCCGATCTGCAGGCGGATCATGCTGGCGGCCTCATCAATCAGATCGATCGCTTTGTCGGGAAGTCTGCGGTCGGTGATGTAGCGGGCAGAGAGATAAACGGCAGCGTGGAGTGCGCTTTCTGTGATATGTACTCCATGAAAAATCTCATAGCGCTCCCGCAAACCCCGCAAAATGGCAACCGCATCATCGGGGGAGGGCTCTTCGATTAAAACAGGTTGAAATCTGCGCTCAAGGGCTGGGTCTTTTTCGATGTATTTTTTGTATTCATTTAAGGTAGTGGCTCCAATGCAATGGAGAGTCCCTCTAGCAAGGGCCGGCTTAAGGAGATTTGCGGCATCCATTGCCCCCTCTGAGGCGCCAGCTCCAACAAGTGTATGGACTTCATCGATGAACAAAAGTAGCTGTCCTTCGCTCTGTTCAATCTCTTTGAGAATCCCTTTTAAACGCTCTTCAAATTCCCCCCGGTATTTAGTACCGGCAATGAGTGTTCCCATATCGAGCACAAAGAGCTGTTTGCCTTTAAGTGAATCGGGCACATCTCCTTGGACGATCCGAAGCGCCAGCCCTTCTGCTATTGCAGTTTTCCCCACTCCTGGCTCACCGATGAGTAGGGGATTATTTTTTGTGCGGCGGCTTAAAACTTGGCAAGTGCGGCGAATCTCTTCATCTCTGCCAATTACCGGATCGAGTTTCCCCTCTTTTGCAAGGGAGGTTAGATTTTTACAATATTTTTCCAGCGCTTGTAAGCTAGCTTCTGATGCGGGTGAATCCATTTGAGTTGACCCTCTGATTTGTTTGATACGTCCTTCGACTTCTTTAAGAGTAAGATGTGTGTTTTGCTTCCAGGAAGCAAAAGGCTCTCCTTTGGATTGCCAAAAGAGATAAAAGAGGTGGTCGCTGCTGATATAGGTGTCATTCCATTTTTTACAAAGGGTTTGTGCCTCTGCAATCTTGTTCTGCAAACCCACTGAAATCGTAGGCTGCTGATCGGGCAAGCTAAAGGTCGCCACTTTTTTCAAATGGGTTTCTAATTGTGAAAGAAGATCGGCTGTATTGAGGTTTAATGATCTCAAAAAGGTAGAAAAGTAGCCTTGCGGATCTTTAAGAAATGCAAAAAGCAGGTGATTTTCTGTAACTTCAGTTTGATTGTGCTTTTTAGCTAAGTTGATAGCTTTCTCTAATGCTTGTTGTACTGAGTCGGTGAATTGGGGCCCCACGGTATTTCCTCTGGTTTGAATGGAAATATTATCCCTACTTTCCTCTGTTGTCAAGGATGTCGTGTGACTAGATTTAGGGAGAGGGACTTAAAATGGGTAGGCCTATTACGGTCTCACTGAGGCAAGCTTTCTTGCTCTGACGCTTACTCCTGAATAGGTGTTGATGATCAGGTGGGGATACTGCGGGTCGTTGCTTTGTGCAATTTTGACAGGAAAGGGGGTTAGCCAAACAGCTGCTGTCGAGATGTCCCCTGGAGCAACTTGCCAGATGCTGTTATCGGATAGTTCAAGTTGTTTTCCATCATCAATGTTGATGGAAAGGGTGAGCCCCGATGTTGTTTCTTCTGCTTTTGTTTTCAGAACAAAATTTTTGTTAAGCCATGCTTCAAGAGCTACTTTTTGAGCGTAGTTTAGCTTTTTGACGCCTGTCTTTTTTTGCTCCTCTTTTGTCATCACATCCTCAAGAAGAATCTGATCTGAGCAAAGTTGTGAAGTAATTAAGGTGAGGGTTGCAATAACAATAAGAAGGGGTGCGCGATGCATAAAATTCTCTTTTTTTGGAAATAAAAAAAACCGCTTCCAAGGGCTTGGAAGCGGTTTTTTTCTAAAGTAAGGGATTTAGAAATAAAGTCCAGCTTTAATCACACAACCTTCAAAGTTCAGGTCATTAGCAGCTGAGTTTGGAAAAAATACAAACTGGTTCTGGTTTAACCAAACTTGTTGTTCCCAACCTGCTTGGAGCATGAACATGTAGTCATCATCGCTCCATGTCGTCTCAAAACGCACCCCAAGAGCCCATTCGAATATTGCTGTCACTCGATGAGTGCTGATTTTTTGGATGTTGTTGAGAACGATACCCGTTGTGGCATTGGTATCTTTACGCGTAGAATCGAAGTAGTTCAACATCCCTGTGGCTGCAAACTCTCCAAAGATCGACCAATCTTTCCACATGTACCATGCGGTATCAAGTCCAGAGCGAAGGCCAACGCCAAACTGTTTTATTTTCATTTGCGAGGTCAGATCATCACCGGTAAGAATTCCTGCGGGAATAACTTCGTTACCTAGTGCAATCCCATTATAGGCTGCATTAAATCTTTGACGATTCCAGCTGAACTTTAGACCCGTGTAAGGTCTTAATGTCAGCCATTTGCTGATCCAGAAATTACGACCCAGTTCTGCGTCAAGCACATTGAACTTGTTTTTCCAAGTAGATGAGGCTGAGGAGAAAAAACCTGTAATCAGATCTCCGCCTGCAGGCACCAAAATATTTGACTGAACAGTTGTGGCTCCAGCTGCACTTGTTACAGAGTCAGTGGCTCTATTATGCAGCCATGTATACTGAACATTAACATCCCACCCATCGTGTCTGAATTTACCGCCAATCCCAACTTTAAATCCTGGGTCATATTTGAAACCAGGATGGTGTAGCTTACCCTGAGTAGGGTTCGCAAGACCTGTGCCAGCTCCGGTGAATGCATATTCAAGACCGTCTTCTTGAACTCTCCACCAAATGAAATCTGCTGTCACAAAAGGATCCACCCAATCTTCAACACAGGGGCTGGCGATTGGGGTGATCTTGTTCATTTCTTGTTGGTACATCTGCTGTTGATCAGCTTGTGTTTGATTTCTCCCGTACATTCCTTGGGTGTCTGCGCAAAGAGGCGCTACCGCCGCGCAGAGCAAAGGAATCATTGTCAGAGTTTTTTGCTTCATACGTCTCTCCGTATTTTTAGGTTCTCCTTCTTTGCATCATATTAAATTTGGAATTTTGCGCAAATTTTTTATTCTTTATTTGAGAAAATACCTCTTAAAAAAAGAGGGAAAACACTCGATTTTTCATAGAGAGATTGCATTATTTCTTAAGAGGAGAATATTTTTTTCGAGGGCAAGCTTTCTTAGAAGTATTTTGCCCCTAGAAAGCCGATTAGATCAGGGTTCGGGGCTGATTCTGCGCAAAGATTCTCTTACTGAGGCAAGGGCTTTTGGGGTATGGTTGCGGCTTAAGACAAGGGATTCTGCCTGATTAAGATGGGCCCAAGCGTGGTTGTAATCAAACCGCTCGATGCAAAGAATGGCCAAGTAATATTCAACTGTTGAGTTGTGGGGATCGATCTTGTGATACTGCTCGAGAACCTCCTTAGCCTCGCTGTTGCGACCCAGCTGCAGCCAAGTTGTTGCCAGCTGCATAAGTCCTGCTTTGTAGTGGGGATAGGATTTTAAAATTTGTTCAAGCTCCTTTTGTTTTTTCACAATCGATATGCGCGTCTCATCGACAGGAAGAAAGACGGCTTTGATCCCATTAGCATCGATTTTTCCGCTTAAGTAATCATCGGGAATGCTCTCTTTGGAAACAGCCTCATCAAAGGTGATATGGCGAATCTCTCTTAAAAGCGAGGCGCCCTGAGTGCTTTTGCCAATGAAGAGGTAATTGAATCCTAAGAACATTTTCAAAAGCGGGTCGTTAGGGAGAAAGAGCTTGGCTTTTTCATAGAGGGCAACCGTCGTTGCATAGTCTTGCTTAGACCAAAAGACAGATGCTTGGTTCATCAGGCCAAGTCCAATTACTTCCTTGATATTTCTCTTTTGCAGCTTGCGCGTATTAATGCCCAAATACACTTCGGAGGGAAGATCGATTCCACGAGAGGTCGTTTCGATATTGATGATCTTGACCCCATTATTATAGCGGACGTAAATGTGCCCAGGCGGTGTGATGATCTCTAAGGGAAGATCTAACCGTTGCGCAAGGGAGAGGTAAAGAATCGAAACCCCTAAGCAAACCCCTTGCCGGCTATCGAGTACCGAAGGGAGGAATGTATAGAGATCGATATCATTAGCATAAAGGGAGTGCGGGGGGAAGCGAAACTGCATTTCCTGGAATATGAAGCGATTAATCTGCCGAACTTTTTCCTCGTTAGAAGCATCTTTACCTAATCGTGCGGCAATTTGCAGAGCCATTAAATCGATGCTTGCCTCATATTGCCGCACCTCTTGTTGAAGATTGGGAGTCTCATCAAATTGTAGAATGAGCAGACCTCTTGCAATATCGACCTCATCAGGGGCAAGAGCCAATATTTCCTCTTTGGTCCACACACAGCGACCCTTCAGCTTGCGGTTGCAAAGGTTGACTGAAATCTTTGAGATCAGCTCCAGCTGATCTTCTGTTAATTTGACGGGAGGATCAAATGATTGCCTTGTGATCAGCGAAATGATCGCCTGGATATCGAGTTTGGGCAGCTGCGTTGCTGTTTCTTCTTTGGCAAGGGTGCCGCCGCTGAGTAAATTCCAGGCGCGCTCTAGCGCTAATTTACCTTCTTTTGTTTCTGGATAGAGCTCATGAAAAGCAAGATGTTGGGGGATAGAAAGAGGGTCTAGGCTACTATATAGAGCTTGTAAAGAGCGCGCAGAGGTCTGTTCACTCATCTGCCTTTCTTTGATTTTCACTCTCTTTTTAGCCAAAAGATCCTGAGAAAATCCAAAGGACAAAATAATGAAGAGGAGAAGTTGAGTAAGTAGCCTATGCATACCAATAAGGGTAGCATAGGCGACTATGTTAATTCAAGGAGTTGTAGATAGCCCAATTATTAAGAGCGCTCAACGCATTAGTGCATGCTTTCCTTGCAATAGATTTCCAGTCAGAGGATTCTTTATTTTTTGCCTCTTCCAACTCTTTGATTTCTTCTTCAATCCCAGCTTCAGCAAGAGCCTCAATTGTGCGCGTTGGATCAGCGGCAATAGCGATCTGTTTTTTGATCTCAAATAATTTGGCCTCATTCTTCTTTCTTTCATTGTCCAAGTTGTTAAATTTTTCCAAGCAATCGGTAGCTGAGTTGTCACCGGAAGATAATCCTGTTGTATAGGCTTTCCATGCTATGTCAAGCTTTCCTTTTGGGTCTTGATAATAGTTGCCGCATAGAACTTTCTGACGTTCTTCGAGATTTTGCTTACTTGACTCAAGTGTTATTTGAAGAGTTTTAGAATTTGTCTTTTCTGTAGAAATAATGGTCTCTAGCCATGTCGCCATTGCATCCCGTTTTGTTTCGAGTGCTTTGTATTTTTTGATAGCTAACAGGGCAACTGGAGCTCGATTGCCACCCATTTCCTTTAGTTTTTCTTCCCAAGTATCGAGTTGATCCCGCTTTTCTATCTCGATTCCCATCGTCTTCATTTCTTTAACAATGGTATCCCATGCTTTTTTAAGCCCAGAGTTGGGATCTTGAAAAAAATTGCCGTTTAATCGTGCAAGGGAGTCCATACACTTTTGTTTTTCTAACTCAAGACCTTCGCAAATTTTGTTACTTACTTCGGAGATGATTTTCTTGAAGGCATCGCCTGATTTATTTTGAAGCGCAGTTTGAAGTTTTTCAACTTGAGACTCGATTTCGAACTTTCTTTGGATCTGTGCATTTTGAGGTAATAACGAATGTAAAGTTTTAATAAAAGTATTCATCGTACATCCCTTGATGTTTTTTATTGTTGCCTCGTATTTTATCTGTTTTTTTCATTTAATGCGACTGAATAAAAAAGTTGCTAATAAACAATTTGCTTTAGGGATTGTGAACTTTATGAACACTTGCTCAATGGGGCTTCAGTTCAAAAATAATCCTACCACCTGAGAGGCCTCGCCAGACAAATAATTTTTTTTGTTTACAGAGCCCTCTCAGGTGGTGCGATTATTTTTTGAACTCAAGAAATTCCTGCTGCTTGCGGGCGCTATCTGGGAAAATCGCTCCGCTCCAATGGCTAAGGTCCAATCAGAAGGAATATAAAATGTTTTCCATCTTTAAAAAAAGATTTTCGTGAGAGATGATTTCTTCAACAGACGGGCGGAAACGATAGGTCCAATTAGTGGGAAGGATTTTTCCGGGGATGTTGATTCTTTCCTCCTCGGGATGGGGCCAAACAAGCTCTGGAAACAAGGCCAGATATTCTTGCAATAGATTCACATGCAATAAACTGGAGCAGTGGTGACTCTCCCAAAGGATTTCCTCTCGCTGCTGATGGGTTAGCTCAGGGGTGTAGGTCCAGTGTTTTTCATCCGCAAATGGTTTGGCCTCGTCATCAAAATTCTTCCACCACAGAGCTAAAGTTTCCGAGTCATGTGTCGATACGCAAGCTAGACTAATTGGCGGGTAATCTTGGAGGGGAATATAGCGGTGTTCCTTTTCTTTCCATTTTCTTTCCCAGCGCATCACTTTGGTTCCGCAGATGCCCATTTCATCAAGAGTTGGTCGGACCACATCGGGAACGGTACCGAGATCCTCGCCAATGGGGAGCATTGCAGTGGATGTACATATCATGTGAAGGAGTTCTTTCCCTTGGGGGCCCCATTGTTTTTCATCAGCGGGGATGTAACTGCCCTCTTTTGGGAGTTTTCCAGGTGGGATTGCCCAGATACGAAAAAATCCCATGACATGATCGAGTCTAAAGAGATCGAAGAAGTTCTCAGCATAGTGCAATCTTTGCTTCCACCAGCTAAATTGGTCTTTTTTCATCGCATCCCATGCAAAAATGGGAAATCCCCAATTTTGCCCTTCTTTATTGTAATAATCAGGAGGAGCGCCTGCTTCAAGGTTAGTAATGAAGAGATGGGGATATTGCCACACATCGACACTCTCTTTGCCCATGAGTATGGGCAGATCGCCCATGAGGAATACCCCTTGTTGATTGGCATAGCTCTTGACTCTGTTGAGCTGGGTGAATGCAAGATATTGAAGAACGGCGTGAAAACTGCTATCCGTGGAGGGATCGGAGAAGCTCCTAAAAAGAGCATAGTGTTCGACCCACGGATTTTCTTTGATGTAATGTTTAAATGCATCACTTGAGGTGATTGTATCGCCAACTTCATTGAAATAAGACCGGAGCCAATCGATTTTATGAGTAAATACTTTTGAGTAATCGACGCGGTTTGCAGCGCTTAAATGGGTAAGCTCTTCGAGTTTTTCTTTCAGTTGAGATTGCTTTTCAAGGTGGGGGAGCGCATGCAGAGAAAGATAGATGACGTTCAGCGCGCAGGAGGAGAAGGTATTATAGGGGCTTGGGTCTGCCTCGGAGTTGTTTAATGGAAGCAGCTGAATGATATCCATTTTTAGGCGTTTGCACCAATCGATGATGGGGAGCAGGTCGAAAAATTCTCCAATGCCGCAGCTATGTTTACTATGCAAAGAAGAGAGGGGAATTACAATGCCGTGATGGGGGCGAACCCCGATTTTTTTCCAGCCGGAAGCTGTGATGGAGCTAAGGAGTGTCTGACTAAGGTTTGAGCCCAAACATACCACTTGAGGGTTTGGAGGTTTGTGATGAGATGATCTCTGAGGTGCGTCCTGTTTCTACGCCACTTTTCCATTGGCTTGCCTTATCAATAAAGACGTTTAGGAACTCAGAAAGGATGGGTCCGCTTAAATGGGTAAATGGAAGCGCTGCAAAAAGAGCAAGTTTATTGTTGTTCTCCGAATAGCCAAGTATTCCATCTCGAGCATAGGGACCATTTGCTTTAAGCGCATCTTTGAGGATATTCTCCCTCAATTTTCCCGGAGGGATATCGCAGATAAAAGCGACGATGAGAAGTTTTTCTTGGGATCTATCGCATTCGAGTTGGACATCAAATCCATCTTTTGTCTCGAGCGTGCATGCGCCGATTTTATCGGGGTGTAAGGGGATCCCAATTTGGAGACTGAGTTCATTGATAAGTTCTTCAAAGCGATCTATCATTTTTTATCCCCCTCTTCTTCTTCTTTTTCCTCCTCCTCCTCATCTTCCTCTTCCAAACGCTCATCCAATTCTTCGATCGCATCCATAAAGGCGTTGAGCAGGTCTTGCCGGTGCTGATCATTTTTGAAGAGTCTGGGGGCAACTTGCCGGATCCCATCGCGCATTTGAGTTAAGATGATGACCTGAGCCAGTATTTCCTCTGAAAGTCCTAGTTGGAGGGCCATTTTTAGAAGTTTATCCGCAGAAGGGTAGCGCTCTTGGATGGCTTTCATGAATTGTCTTGCTAGTATCTCGAAGGTAATCAGCATGGGCAAGGTCAGACCCTGTCTTGCAAACGCGGAAGAAATGAGATTCATACGGGATTTGAAAAATCGGAAAATCCCTAAAATCCCTTGCAGTTTGCGCGCCTCTGACAGAAGTTGATGCAGCTCGCCGGCAGAGATGGAAGGACCCTTCGACTTAAGATCGCCTCCTAAGGAATGCAGAAGGAAGTCGATTGCCGTTTTCATTTTGTCGTAAGTGAACTTGGAGGTGAGCTCATTAAAGAGGGTATTTGCATCGCGGGGGTTGCCCGTGACCTCGCGATAAAGGCTGCGCAATCCTGTTGGGGATCCCAGTCCCTGTTTGGAGAACTCTCTAGCTTGCTCCGCGATGTTTTTTCCGGCTTTGACCTCTCTTCCGTATTTGAAATTGAGATCTTCCTTGGCTTTGCGGATTTCCTCTTTGTGCTTCCCACTTGCAGTTTCTAGCAAAAAATCGAGGGCATCGTCTGCAAGTGAGTGATCGGGGTACATTTCAAGAACTTTTTTCAGAATCTCTTCTTTGGTATCATTAACAGAGATACGGGAAAGGAGAAGGCTTAAGGAGCGTTTGAGCAGTTCAGGGTTTCTTTGATTGAACTCACTGCTGATTCTTTCGATGCGCGCAACTTCTAGAAGCGATTTGTCTTTTTGTTCTGCTTCCTCTTCTTTGCTGGTGCGTTTGCGCTTATTCTCCAGAGGTTGAAATTTACGCATTAAAGTAGGTCCAAATGCCCCCTCATCGGCAAAGGCCTGTAGCGACTGGCTGCTGGCGATCTGTCCGATGATTTTGGTTAGCGCAAGCTTTTGTTCAGCAAGGCGCTGTGCATGCGCAGTGTCGAGCTGAGTCGGTGGGACTCTTTGGGAGGAGAGATCTTCGGTGGACATGAGTTATTCCCTCACAGTTTTATGAAAGTTGAACCCTGCCCAACGGCTGGATTCTAATTTCTGGCACCACTTCCTGGTAGGAGACAACTGCCATATCTGGAAATTCCCCCTCAATGAGCTTGCGCACAAAACGGCGTACATCGATCGCTGTTAATAATACAGGCGGTTGTCCGCCGACAGGGGTGGGTACGATCGTGGTGCGCATCGAATGCAGGATCAGCTGTACCGAATCGGGATCAAGAGCAAGATAGGAGCCGGCAGAGGTTTGCTTGATCGCCCCGCGCACCATGTCTTCAATCTCGGGATCGAGCAAATAGACAGAGAGAACCGATTGCCCCTGAGAGTATTTATAGCTGATATAGCGCTTGAGTGATGAACGGACGTATTCAGTGAGCAAGACGGTGTCTTTTTCCGATTGGGCCCATTCGGAGAGAGCCTCGAGAATAGTGCGTAAATCTTTAATAGAGATCTGTTCTTGTACTAGCCGCTTGAAAATTTCTGTGAGCTTTTGCAAGGGAACAAGACGCGTAACCTCTTTGATCAGATCGGGGAAAGACTTTTCAATGAATTCTAAAATTCCCCTAACCTCTTGTATCCCGATAAAGTCGGCCCCATGCTGCCGATAGAAATAGGAGAGGTGCAGAATCATCACATCGAGCGGCTTCCAGAATTTGATCCCTGCTTTTTGTAAAATCTCTTGAAACTTCGCGTCTACCCAAACAGAGGGCTGGCCGATATTATTTTTGGTCGTTGTAAAAGGGATATTGTAACGGCGTAAGTTTTCAGGAGTCTCCGTGGTAAGAAGTGCATTTTCCATGATCTTGCCACGCACAATGGGCACCTCGTTGAGATAAATCGAATACTCATCCGATTCTAAGCTGGGAGAATCAGTTCTTACGTGCACACCGGGAAAGCGCACCCCCAAATCTTGGTAGAGAGCATGCCGCATCTTGGGGATCATATCTTCGATGAAGGTCGTTCCCTGTTTTTCTTTGCGGATGACACTGGATAAGGTTTTGCCCACCTCGAGAATGACAGGGAGCGTCAGTGCATATTCATCCGCCCCTCCTCGGATAACAGAATGTCCTGCGACATCGGTTTCCACTTTAGCCGAGCTCAAGCCTGCCTGACCTTTTGCAGTCTTTTTCTTAGCGGTGTACCAGACTGTGAAGCCGATGCCGAACATAAGCAGCGAGATCACGATGAAAGTCATCGATGGGAAGCCTTTGATGAATGACATCATGAACAGTACGCCAGCTGCCAGCATGATCCCCTTAGGCTGACCCAAGAGCTGGCTTGACATCTCTTTTCCTAAGTGGGAATCTGTTTTTTCAGAAGAGACCCGAGTGGTGACAATACCTGCTGTCAAAGAGATCAATAGAGAGGGGATTTGGGAAACCAGACCACCGCCAATCGATAGAAGGGTGTATGTCTTGGCCGCCTGATAGGCTGTCATCCCGTGCATTGCAACCCCGATGATCAAGCCGCCGACAATGTTGATGACGGCGATCACAATCCCTGCGATAACGTCTCCTTTGACAAATTTCATCGCACCGTCCATCGCTCCATAGAGTTGGCTCTCTTTGGTGAGCGCCAGGCGTAAATCGCGCGCCTGGGACGCATCGATGATCCCGCTGCGCATGTCGGCATCGATACTCATCTGCTTACCCGGCATGGCATCCAAAGTAAATCGCGCAGCCACCTCAGCAACCCTTTCAGCGCCCTTGGTAACGACGATGAATTGGACGATTGTGATGATCAAGAAGATGATACCGCCGACGACAAAATTTCCTCCGACAACAAAGTTACCAAAGGCATAGATGATATGGCCTGCATTGGCATGGAGCAAAATATCGCGCGTGGCTGAGATTTCAATCCCTAATCGAAATAGCGTGGTGATCAATAAAAGAGAGGGGAATATCGAAAGGTGGACAGCCTTAGGGATATAGAGCGCCACCATCAGAACGCTAATCGATACGGTTAAGTTTACTGCAATGAGGTTATCTAAGATCGTGGGCGATACAGGAATGATGATCATCATGATCAAGATGATGATGAACAATGCGAGCACAACATCGCTCGAGGAGTTGATGATCTTTAGGGCTCTGTCTCCGCCAAGTGATCTGGCGAGTTTATCTATAAAATTCTTCATTTATTTCCTTATTATTACTTGAATAGGTCTATACCTGCTGTCTCCAATGTTTCCAATCCCTCTAACCAGCGGAGGATCTCAGCAACGGCTTGGTAGGTCTCCTCAGGGATATAATCGCTAATTTTCCCTTTTTCAAAAAGGGTTTGTGCTAAACCGACATTTCTCATGATCGGAATTCCATTTTCTTGGGCGATCTTCATAATCATCTCAGCAACAGTCCCTTTACCCATTGTCACAATTCTAGGTGCAGGTTCTGTTTCACTATTATATTCCACTGCAACAGCGATATGGGTTGGATTTGTAATGACAGCTTTAGCTCGTTTGACCGACATCGGACCTTCCTGATAAGCGATCTCCTGAGCCTGTTGACGCCGTTTGCCTTTCATGTGAGGATCACCCTCTGTATCCTTATATTCCTGTTTTACCTCAAACTTTTCCATCTTCATTTCTTTGGCGAAGTTTCTTTTTTGGAAAACAAGGTCAAAAATGGCAATGGCCAAAAAGAATATCCCCACCCGAATGATCACTTTGAGCAAGAAACTAGAAAAAACCATCGCGCTCCCAATGACGGGCAGGGCAGCTGTTGCAATGATTTCAGGAATACTGTACCAGACCACGGTATAGATTAAAATCAGAGCCCCTGAGATCTTGAATATCGATTTCATCAGCTCAAACAAGGTCTTGAACTTGAACATGTTCTTGATATTAGTGACAGGATTGAGCTTTTTGATATCGGGTTTCATTGCCTCCAGAGAAAATAGAGGTCCTATGATCAAAAAGTTAACAAGCACTCCGCAGCATGCTGTTAGGACTAAAATGGGCATGCTGGTATTGAAAATGACCTGGATCGATTGCTGAAATAGGCCGCCCGCCCTTCCCGGAATATCGATATTGTCCCCGGAGAGCTTGAACATCATGATGATATAGGAAGCAAGGGAGCGATAGATATAATGGGAGCTAATCAGGACAGCTGAGATCGAGATAATAAAAGTAAAAGCAGACGGAAAGTCTTGAGACTTGGCAACTTGTCCTTTTTTTCGCGCATCCCTCAACTTCTTTGGGGTCGCCTGTTCTGTTTTTTCAGCCATGGAAAACTGTCACACCAGTATCTTCATTTGCAACCCTTAATCATACTCAGCGTTGCCACTTTATGCAAACCTAGAAATTTTTTAGCATCATAAGTTCAATTATATTGTTTACAAGTTTGTTTATATTTTTTATTATACAGAATTAAGGAGGGTATAAAACTTGAGGCCTCAGGCTAGTTTTGTATTTTCCAGATCATGATTTAACTTTATTTAGGAATATTCTATGAAAAAACTATTGTTAATACCAGTTCTGGCCTTAGTTTGCGTTGCTTGCGATGACAGCAACTATAACAGATGCGCCGGAATGCAGTCGCAGGAAAGTAGTGCAGATTGGGAAATCACTACCAAGGTGAAAGCTCAGATCTTATCCGATAGTTCCATCTCCGGAAGCGCTCGATTTGTATCTGTAAGCACAATCAATGGCGTTGTCTACCTATCCGGTAGTGTCTCATCAAGAGCCGATCGGGACAGGATTGTTAAAATAGCGCAAAATGTTAGAGGGGTAGTGAGAGTAGATAATCAGATGACTGTAAAGTAGAATAATAACCTGAGTAATGGGTTTCTTCCCTCAACATCAACAGAGATTTGCGTGAGCTTGCCCTTGTTTTTGCAAAGGTATAGGGCCTTCGGCTATTACCTTTGGAAAAACAAGGGCAATCTCATCGCAAATCTCTGTTGATGTTGAGGGAAGAAACCGATTACTCAGGTTAATAAGAGAGCCTTCAAAACTTGAAGGTTCTCTTTCCTTTAAATTCAATTAATTTATTTACAAAATAATCTTTATTACATAGTATCTGGAATTAGGTTGATAAACTATATTTTGGGAGATTTCTATGAAAAAGCTATTATTAATTCCAGTTCTGGCTCTAGTTTGCGCGGCTTGCGATAATGACAGCTGCTGTAATGGTTCTAATAACGGAGTCATGTCGCAAGACGCCTCGCAAGAAAATTCAGCGGATTGGGTAATCACCACGAAGGTCAAGGCTGAGATCTTAGCTGATACTTCAATTTCTGCAAGTGCTCGCTTCGTATCTGTAAGCACAACCAATGGCATTGTCACCCTAACCGGCAGTGTCCCTACAAGAGGGGACAGGTACACCATTGTCAAAATAGCAAAAGGTGTTAAAGGAGTTGTTAGGGTAGATAATCAGATCACGATAGCCAACAACTAATTTGCTAATTGATAAAGGGTAACATTCAATCCGCCGTGCTTGACCTCCCATTCTGACAAAACAGAGCAGCCTGTTGCTTTGACAAGTTGGAATGAGGAGGTCAACAAATAAGACCAGGGAGCAGAAGGGCATTTGGTCTTGAGGAATTGGCCGAGGTCTTGGTAGATTTGGGGTGGGGCGTGCAATCTTTTACCAAAGGGGGGGTCGGTGACGACAAGAGTAGGGGAGCGCGGCGGGCTAAACTTGGCAACAGGAGTATGAATGAGCAGGACCTCCCTTTCAAAGTTGGTCTTGCGCAAATGCTCTTTACAAATCCGCACAGAGTGGGGATCGGTATCCGATCCAATGATTTTTTGAGATTCAAGCGCCACTCTTTGCCCATCCCAGTGGTTTTTAAACTCTTCCCACTCCTCAATCTTGAAATGGGGAAGATGCAGGAATCCCCATTTTTTTCTAAAAAAGCCCGCAGGGGTCTTGGTTGCCATCATGGCTGCCTCAATCAAAAAAGTGCCAGCCCCGCAAAAGGGATCGCACAAGATCTCTCTTTCTGAATAGTTAGCGCGAACTAAAATAGCTGCGGCAAGGGTTTCTGGTAATCCCGCTTCTGTACTGGTTTCTTTCCATCCCCGCTTGTAGAGGGGAGCGCCCGATGTGTCCAGACTGATGGTAGCCCTTTTATTTTGGATGAAGACGTTGAGCTGAATATCGGGATTTTTGACATCAACAGAGGGTCGTTCCCCCTTTTTTTCCCGGATCACATCGCAGATGGCGTCTTTGACAAGCTGCGCTCCATAGAGGGAGTGGCGGATTTGGGGATGATTGATGTTGGCATCGATTGCAAAGGTTTTGCTGATGTCGATGTAGTCTGCCCAAGGAATTTTTTTTGCCTCGTTATAGAGAGTATCCGTGTCTGGACAGGCAAATTGCGCTAAGGGAAGGAGAACGCGCGTTGCAAGGCGGCTCAAGTAGTTGACCTTGAAAATATTTTCGATTGTATTGGGAGCATAAATCCCCCTAAAACCCAATCGCAAGTCATTTATTCCCAGTGACTTCAGCTCAGATTTCAGCAATTGCTCCAGATGATCTGCGCAACTAATAAAGATCATGGATGGATCAGTTGTGGAGGAATTCGATGACATCTCCGTCTTGAACGACATAGTCTTTGCCCTCCGCTCTTAATTTTCCAGCCTCTCTAGCCCCCGCCTTTCCATTATATGCGACCATATCCTGATAGGAAACCACCTCAGCGCGTATGAACCCCTTTTGGATGTCAGTATGGATTTTACCAGCAGCCTCGGGAGCTTTGGTACCGCGCTGGATCGTCCAGGCTCTGGTCTCAATCTCACCCGTTGTTAGATAAGAGATGAGCCCTAAGATGTCGTAGGCAGCTTTGATCAGCCTATTTAAGCCCGTTTCTTCAAGGCCCAAAGATTGTAAAAATTCTACTGCCTCAGTATTGTCGAGCTGCGCCACTTCTTCTTCAAGCTTAGCACAGATAGGAACGACCCTATTTCCCTCTTTAGCAGCATACTGCCTTACCAATTCAACAAACTCATTATCCATGGAGGGAAGAGAGTTTTCAGAGACGTTGCAGGCATAGAGAACCTTCTTGTCGGTCAGAAATGGGTAGTCCCGGATGAACTCCTTTTCCTCGCTGGTCAGCTCAAGGGTCCTGAGAGGCTTATTTTGATTTAAATGATGGATTGCTTTGCGCATCGTCTCAACAACAGGGACAAACTCTTTTTTTCCCTTCATCTGCTTTTCGAGTCTGCTGGCGATATTCTCAGCCATTTGCAAATCGGAAAGGACAAGCTCCAAATTGATCACCTCGATATCGGCAATCGGATCGATTTTGCCTGCGACATGGATCACATCGTCATCTTGGAAGCAGCGAACGACGTGGACAATGGCGTCAGTTTCTCGAATGTTTGCCAGAAACTTATTTCCAAGACCCTCCCCTTCAGAGGCGCCTTTGACAAGACCTGCAATATCCACGAACGTGATTTGAGCAGGAACCAATTTGTGGCTCTTGGAAATTTTAGAAAGCACGGCAAGTCTAGGATCGGGGACATCGACAATCCCGGTATTGGGATCGATCGTGCAAAAGGGGTAATTGGCAGCTGCAGCAGCCAATTTTGTCAGCGCATTGAATAATGTCGATTTTCCAACGTTGGGCAACCCAACGATACCACAGGAGAGTCCAGCCATAATCTTTGTCTAGTTGTAAATTTAAATTTATTTGCCAATAGGATAAAGGATTGGCAGCTCATTTAGCAAGAGGAAACAAACTGTTTGAGTGGGTCCACTCAAACAGTTTGTAGTTCTTCCAGAGTCAAGAAAACTCTTGGATGTCTGCGAGTCTCACCTACTAGAGATTGGCAATCATTTTTGCAAATTGCCTCACTTGCGCGTCGATCCTTTCCCTTTGTTTCCCATCTTCATCCTCTTGAGCCATGCCTTCAGGGAAGAAATAAGAATAGGGCAGCCCTGTTTCTGGAGGAGTTGTACGATGATCCTCGATATACCGGACAGACTCTTCAACATCGGTCACATCAACCACCTCGATCCCAGACGATGGAGTCATTGTTTCATTGAAGAGCATTAAACGTGCCTGAGGGGCTCTCCTTTGTATGGAAGCTTTTTCTAATGAAAAAGCATCGCGATCGATGACCTGGTGTATATCGATCCCTGTTGGCTTTCCATAGGGGTAGGAATCGTACACATAACGGCTCAATCGTTCTTTAGGAATCCCCACCAGATAGAGAGTACCCAATTTCAGTTTAGAGTACTCTTTGACAAATTGCTGGATCTTTTTGGATACATCGGGTTTCCTTGCCTGCATTCCACGCCTCTTTAAGCAGACTTCAATAGCCTCCTCGGAGTTTTTCAAATCATTGCTCGCGCTGCTATTGCGGAAAAGAAAATAATTAGCGCTCTCTTCAGGCTCACATTCAAAGATAGAATAGCTCATCGACATGATGTGAGAAGCAGGTTCGATTGAGCTCAATACTTTTTCCATCAATTGATCTCGATTAATGAAAAATTTTGAGCTCGGCTGACGAAAATATTTGAAATGTGATTTTTTTTGAGAATCTCCTGACAGAGTTTCGATAAAGATTCTGCCTGCCCTATAGGCGGAACTTTGGGCATGCAAGAATGGAAATTTCCCTTTGTCGTGCATCACCGAAGCTACTTCAAAATATCTTTTGGTCAAATAAGGATGTTTTTGCAACTGAAAGCAACTCAGAGCATTGTATTCCTTATCCGTTTTGTACATTTCAGACAGGCGCCTATGGTCGGGGGCGCTGTGGATCATTTTTTTAGAAAAACCATTTTTATTATAGTTTTGGTTTTTGGCAAATTTTTGCCCTGTTATTTTCAATGACATGATCCCCTCCACCGATTCAATGTGGCCTGTCTTGAATTGCGGATTGCTAAAATGTCGCTCTTGAAAAAAACAGTAAAATTGATAAGTTTCATAAAAATCTCCAATAGTTAAAAAATAATGTTTAAAAAATACACACAAAGCACAGCGCTTTATGTCAATAGATGCAAAAAAAATGTGAGTAGTAAAAATTAGATTATTCTCCCTTAAGGGAGAATAATCGTCTTAAGAGATGTGAATAGGGACTTAATGACAAAAGAGGTCTGCGTACGAACTGAAGACAGTTCGCAAAAAACCGAAGGCGCCGAATATGAATATGCCCTTGCCATGGTTAGTTACCTTTTTTGGATAGCTTTATTATATAAAAACTCATGCTTTTAATCAATAGTTTTTATTTTTTTGTTGTAATATGTTATTATTTAATGTGTTATCAGTCATTTTTTGGTATATACCGGTGCTACTTCAAACGTACCTGTAATTTTTGTTTAAACGCGACCATTTTTCCTTTCCCCAAACAGGGACATTATTCGAAGTAAATAAGCCCCTGTTTGGGGGAAGGGAAAAGGGGGCCGTTAAAACAGAAATGACAGATACGTTTGAAGTGGCGCCGGTATATACCGGTGCCATTTCAAACGTACCTGTAATTTTTGTTTAAACGCGACCATTTTTCCTTTCCCCAAACAGGGACATTATTCGAAGTAATAAGCCCATGTTTGGGGGAAGGGAAAAGGGGGCCGTTAAAACAGAAATGACAGATACGTTTGAAGTGGCTCCGGTATACACAGGTACGTTTGCAGTAGCACCGGTATATATCAATAGACATGTTTTACTTATTTTTTGTATACTGTTCGCAGTTTTATTTAAATTTAAAATGGAAAGATTATGAGCCTTAATTCTGTTGACGCTATTAGTCAGAATACTTGCTGGTCGAAAGTATTGAAGAATGAACCCACATCTTCGCAAATCCTCTCAACTGCTCCCCTTCTAAATGCTTCCCATGCCTTTACAGATTGTTTGACCCGGATCTGGAACAGTTTTGTAAGGTGCATCAAATCATTTCTTAATCTCTTTTACTCTCCATCAACCTCTAATGACGCAGGCAAATTGATCCCTCGTGCTCGTGATGGATCCCATGGGGCGCTTCCCCCCTTGTACTGGGTCAATAATAATGCTTCTGAGATCAAAGGGTATTTGGCAAAGCAAATGCAATATGGAATGGAGCAAATGGCCAAGGAACCTGTGAAATCATTCCAGTATCACAATGCGCCATCCAACTGGGACATGCATGAGGAAAAAGTGGGAAATTACCAGGTGGGGATTTCTCATGATCAAGGGGAAAGACCCACGATGGAAGATGAGCACCTGGCAACCTCTTTCAATCTCACTATTGGAGGCAAAAACTATCCGATCCAACTCTTTGGCATTTTCGACGGCCATGGGGGAGGAGAGGCTTCAAAATTTGTGAGAGATCACCTCAAGATGGAGCTTGAAAAATCGCTTCAAGAGTTTAACGCAGATGGGCTCAGTGAAAAGGGAATCTGGCAAGCACTAAAAGTGACCATGGTTTATTTAGACAGCGCATTTCATGCTCAAAATCCAACGGTTGCTAAAAGAGCGGGAACAACGGCAACAGTTGCTATGGTTTTAGATGGGAAAATTTGGACTGCAAATGTGGGTGATTCAAGAACTGTTTTAGATAACAATGGTACACCTATTCAGTTATCAGAAGATGCCAAACCTGATGCAACGCGTTACAGGAGAACAATCGAGAAGCTCGGTGGCAAGGTGGTTTTTGATGGAAAGAAGCCTCCAAGGATTAATGGAGATCTTGCAGTTGCTCGGGCCATTGGCGATCATAGGTTACAAGGTGTGAGCCCAAGACCTAAAATCACTGTGAAACCATTGAGTGAAATCCAACAGGGGAGTCACTTGATTCTTGCCTGTGATGGAATTTATGATGTGGCCCGTACCAAAGATGTTGTGAGTGCTGTGCATGCAAATCGCACCTGTTCTGTTGGCGCTTTAGCAAGAAACATCACTTATTCTGCATACCAGTCACGCTCAGGGGACAACCTTTCTGCGATGGTCATCAGAATTTCTTAAGATGTGCCATAACAAATTGGACAAAAAACCCCAAACAATCTCAAAAATCATGTCCTCAAGAAGTGGGGAGAGGGCATGATGGCAGCATTTAAAAAGGAAATTATGTTCATTGCGGAAGAGCGGTTAAAAGAAATGAAGAAAAACTCAGATATAATAAATTAAGAAGTCTAAAGAAAAACAACTTCCGTATCTATGCCTGTTAGTAGGATGTCCCTCCTAGCAGGCTCAATGTAAATCAGGCATTTTTGAGTATCAACGGTTGCTCTTGCCGGCAGTTCCTCAACGCCAACTTTCAGGTGCACGGGGTAATCCCCATCCGGCGGAAGGCATAGCCCCTTTGCTTCCATGAAATTATGCCTGTCTTCGGCTTTACCAAGACGCCCTAAAAGCGAGTAGGGCCTGCCGAGGCATTCCTCCACTTTTGCAAACTTCGCTTGAGTGATCAGCGTGCGGATTCTTCCCGAGGAGACAGGGGAGCCGTGAAGATTGAATTTGGGTAGATACTCAACCTGAAACTGCAATTGATGAGCCAATGCGCGAACGTTAGCCTCATTTCCTCCCTTTTGCTTGCCAAAAGTGGCGCCGGTGCCAAGAACTAGATGGGTAAAAGAGAGTTTATCCATTAGCAACTGCAGAAACTGATCGAATAAAAATTCAGAGAACTTAGCTGTAAAGGGGACAAGAATGACAAGATCGACTCCATATTCGCCAAGAAGCTTTGCTTTATGCTGGGGGGAGCAAATCAGCGGTACTGCTTTATTGGGAGTAAAAAGATGGGAAGGGTGGTTTGAAAAGGTAAAAACGACAATAGGAGCTCCTGGTTCTAAAGGCCGTTTAAGCTCTCTTAGCAGAGCTTGGTGCCCTAAATGTACCCCATCGAAGCTCCCAATGGTCAGCCCGCAGGGAGGGAAACCAGGAGGGGCATCGTTTAGGTCTGTAATGATCAACATGGGATAATTTTTGATAGATCTTTCTTTAAAAAGTGCATCCAATCATATCCTGTCTCAAATAATCGGGTTCCATCACAACAATCTTCAAGGGTGACATTCCCACTACGGGTACGAGTCAGAGCAGAGAGATGCGCTCCGCAGGTGAGCTCGATGCCGATATCGTAGGCAAGAGAGCGGATATATGTGCCTTTGGAGCAATGCACTTTGATTTCAAGTTTGGGGTAGGAATATTCTAGGAGTTCGATATGAAGGTTGACAGGGACGCTTTGCCGCTCAATGGTGATCCCTTTGCGCGCTAGCTCATACAATTTTTTCCCTTCCACTTTCTTTGCGGAAAACATGGGAGGAGTTTGGAGGGTTATTCCCTGAAACTTGAGAAGTGTTTCTTCAATTTGATTCAAATCGGGGATGAATGGGTTTGTATTTGTGATCTCTCCTTCAATATCATAGGAATTGGTGGTAACCCCTAGATAAACTGTGGCAAGATACTCTTTATTTTGATTTAAAAAGCGATCACTCAGGCGGGTGTAAGGTTTGCCGATAAGTAAGACCATAACGCCGTCTGCAAATGGATCTAACGTTCCGGCATGGCCGATGGTTCGGATATTTGTTAGTTTGCGCAAAGAAGAAACTAAGCTAAAGGAGGTTTTTGACTTAGGTTTAGTTATAGGCAAAATCCCTTCATAAGTTCGAGTGTCTACTCCTGTAGGGGCAAGTATTGTCATGAACTTTCCGGAGGTGGATTGCGGAGGTCTTGCTCTTGTTTGATTTTGTTCAAAAGAGAGTCGATACGGAATTGATTTTCCACTGAGGTATCAAGTTTAAATGTCAACTCTGGAAAATAGCGCATGACGACTTTTTTGGACGAGAGGATAGCAATGAAACCTGCAGCGGACTGCAGGGCTTTGATCGTATCTTCTTTCTCTTTATCTGTGCCAATGACGCTGATATAGACTTTTGCATGCTGCAAATCGTTTGTGATATCAACACCTGTGACGGTAAAGAGTTTTGCAACTAGTGGGTTGCGCACATCTTCTCGGATCACTTCAGATAGAACTTCTTTGAGCAAGGAGTTAAGTCTTGCAATTCGATTTTTAACCATTGTTTAAGGTTATAGCTCCTGTTCAAGATAGGTGATTTCAAACGCTTGCAGAATATCCCCGACTCTAACGTCATTGTTATTTTGGAGGACGATCCCGCACTCATGTCCTTTGGATACTTCACGCACATCTTCTTTGACTTTTTTAAGAGAGTGCAAGGGTCCTTTCCAAATGACTTTGTTGTCGCGCATTTGCCGGACATGGCTCGAGCGTTTAATAGTTCCATCGGTGACCATACATCCTGCAATATTGCCCAGCTGAGAAGATTTAAAGATTGCCTTAACTTCAGCAGCTCCAACATCTGTCTCTTGAGCAATCTTATCGAGCATGCTGAGCATAATGGCTCGAATGTCATCCACTGCATGATAGATGATGTCGTGGAGTTTGACTGTCACTTTTTGAGACTTGATCAAACTCTCTGCATGGCTTTCAATTTTGGTATGGAATCCCAAGATGGTTGCTTTGGATGCACTGGCAAGCTGGACATCAGACTCAGAAATTTCTCCAACTCCAGCGGAGATAATATTCAGATCAATTTTATTGGAAGCGATCTTCATGAGCGAAGTTTTTAGAGCCTCAACAGATCCTTGAACGTCGGCGCGAAGGATGAGGTTAAGGGTTTTCTTTTTGATGCTGCTTGCATTATCGGAAAGAATCGATTCCATCCCTCTTTTTGCTTGATGCAAGAGGGCATGGCGCTGTCCTTCGCCCCGTTTCTTAGCAATTTCCATCGCTTCTTTTTCGCTTTTTACAACGACAAACTCACTGCCAGCAGGGGGAAGGTCAGAGAGTCCTGTAATTTTAACAGGGGTAGAGGGTCCAGCCTCTATGAGCTCTCTGCCATGCTCATCATGCATGGTTTTCACACGGGCAAATTGTTGCGAGAATACAAGAGCGTCGCCAAGGCGCAATGTTCCATTCTGAACAAGAACAGTGGCAACAGCTCCTAATCCTTTGTGCATTTCCGACTCGATAACAGTTCCGCGAGCTCTAGAGTTGGGATTTGCATGAAGTTCTAGAACTTCTGCTTGCAGCGCAAGCATCTCTAAGAGTTCCTTCACACCCTCGCCAGAAATTGCCGAACAGTTGACTGTAATCGTTTGTCCCCCCCAGGTCTCAGGGAGAAGGCTTTGCTCGGATAGTTGGCGGTAGACGGTTTCTGCATTAAAGTTAGGTTTATCGCATTTATTGATAGCAACCAGGATGGGTACATGCGCAGCTTTGGCTTGTTCGATTGCTTCGATAGTCTGTGCGCGAATCCCTTCGTCGCCGGCAATGACCAATACGATGATATCGGTCACATCAGCACCCCGCGCGCGCATTGCCGAGAAGGCTTCATGGCCTGGGGTATCGAGAATCGTGAGGTCTCCTGCTGCAGTGTGGCATTTGAAGGCTCCGATATGCTGGGTGATCGCTCCAGCTTCACCCCCTGCCAGATCAGATTTTCGGATTGTATCGATAAGGCTGGTCTTGCCGTGGTCGACATGCCCCATGAATGCAACAACAGGGGGACGCAAAATCATGGTATCGCTTGCCGATTCCTGAATTTCTTGTTTAATTGTCTTGTCTGTAATGCGGAGGCGATCTTCTTCGGTTCTGTCAATTGCGATTTCGCAATCAAAATCATGACCCAGAAGTTGAATTGTCGTCTCATCATCAAGAAGGTCATTGAGTGTGAGAACAACGCCTTTCATGAAAAGTTTAGCAATGAGCTGAGACGCTTTAAGTTTCATTTCAGAGGCTAAATCTTTGATGGAAATGGGAATGCGCACTTTCAAAGATTTGGGGCGAATAATCTCTTCTTGCTGTAATGGACGCATTTTGTGCTGGGGGCGTCGTTTTCTCCAGGTCTGTTCTTCACGATCGGCGCGAAGACCTTGCCTATCTCTAGCATCGAAGGATCTGTCTTCTACTTTTTTAGCAGGTTTGTGTTCGCGGAAATCTTTTTGTGGTGCCTTGCGCGGTTCTTCTCCAAAGGATTTGGTGGGTTTTCTTTCGCCGCGGGTATCTTCTGCGCGCGGGGGTTCTTTGGGTGGCACAGCTCGTCTTGTTTCAGGGCGGTATGCGGCGCCGCCCATACCTGGAGCTGAAGGTCGAGGACTAAAGGGGGCGCGCGGCTGGTAAGGGGGTCGTGCGCCTGCAGGGGGGACAAAGCCAGGTTTGCGATAATGAGGCGCAGCCCCGGGCCGGTTGCCAGAGAGTTGTCGAGGTCCGCCTTGATCACCGGAAGGGCGTTGAGGGTAGCCGCCCTCTTGTTGACGGGGGGGGTATCCACCGCTGCTAGGTTGTCGGGGGGGATAACCGCCACTATTTTGCTGTCGTGGAGGATAACCGCCGCTGCTTTGCTGCCGCGGAGGATAACCACCACTATTGGGTTGGCCAGGCGGATAGCCTCCGCTATCGCGTCTTGGTGGTTGTGAATAACCGTTATCTCGGTTGGGCGTTTGAGGATGTCCCATTTCCCTTCGGGGAGGTGGTGTATAGCCACCCTCTTGACGGGGTGTTGGGGAATACTCACTGCTTCGTTGAGAAGGTTGCGGAGGAGGGGTTGCTTGTTGTGGTCTAGCTTGTGTCTCAGAAGGTGTAGTGACTGGGGGCTGGCTAGATTCTGCTGGTGGAGAAGCGGGTTTGGGTGCCGTTTCTTTTTTCTCTTCTATAGCAGGAGATGGTGCAGAAGGTATCGGTTTTGCTTTTTCTTCGATGGGTGCAGCTTTGGAACTTGCATCTTCCTTAGATTTAGCCTCTTCTTCAACTTTCTTTTTTTTAACAGCAGGCTTTTTCACTCGACCTAATTTGAGTGCTTCAGCAAGTTGTGCGTTCTTGACATTAATTTTTAAGTTTTTGGCCAACGCTTAAACCCTCTTTTTGCGAATTTGTTCCAATATCTTGTCAGCCATTTCCAAACTGATTCCTGGTATTGCAGCAAGCTGCTTAGCAGTTGCTTTTAAGACTTCTTTGCGCGTAGCAAAGCCAGCTTCCATGAGGCTTTTGATGATCATACTACTGACGCCCTCAATCGATAATTCTTCATCCAATGACTTATCATCGCTTTGCGCTAGCTCTGCGCGTTCCATATCCATTGCAGTTTGGTATTGGCTCATTTTCTGTACTTGTAATTCTACCCCTGCAAGCTCTCCGTTTAACCTAGCATTCATGCCTCGTTTGCCAAGCGCTGCTGGATAATCTTCATCATTGACAATGATTTGGATTGTCGACTTGTCATCACTGATGAACATTTTTTTGATTTCAAGTGGGTTCAGCGCATTTTGCAGCAGTGTTGCTGAATCTTCAGAATAAGGGATGATATCGATCTTTTCGTTATTGAGCTCACGGATAATATTTTTAACTCGATTGCCACGTATGCCGACGCATGCGCCCACTGGATCGATCTTGGGATCTGAAGAGCGCACTGCAACTTTAGTACGGTAACCAGCGTCTCTAACAATTTTCTCAATTGTGATGGTTCCATCGTTAATTTCTGGAACTTCCCGAATAAATAACTGAGCTACAAACTCAGGATGGCTGCGAGATAGGATAACCTCTGCTCCTCCCCCTTCAGTGTCGCGAACCTCGAGAAGTAATGCCTCAACTCTATCGCCTTCTTTGTACTTTTCTGTTTTTGGATAGAACCGATCAGGTAATACTGCCTCAACTTTTCCTAAGTCGACGATCAAGGTTGCGCCACGAATTGTGCGTTTTACAGTTCCTGAGATGATTTCATTAGTGCGGTGTCTGTATTCTTCGTAAATGACATCCCGTTCGGCACTCTTTAGTTTTTGTGCAATGACCTGGCGCGCGGTTTGTGCTGCAATTCTACCAAAGTCTTGAGGGGTTACGGCGATATCAACCCATCCACCCAGTTCACAGTTTGGGTTTAATACCCTTGCATCTTCTAGCGAAATCTCTTCATCGGGGATCGTGACTTTATCAACGACCTCTTTTTGAGCTATAACCTCGACATTCCCTGTTTTTGCGTTAACCTGAACAGAAACATTAAGAAGACCTTTAACGCTTTTGCGAGCTGCTGCTCGCAGCGATTCCTCAATGGCGGCGATGATGATATCCCGCTTGATCCCTTTTTCTCTTTCGAGGTACTCAAAAATGGCAACTAGATCTTTATTCATCTCGTCCCTTTACTGTTTATTCTTTCCAAATGAAGAGCTTATGTGTTTAAAAAAATCGGGTAAGTGTCGAGAATCTCGATACTTACCCAGTGTTAAAAATTATTCTGCAGATTCGGCTTCTTCCTGATCCTCTTTGCCTTTTCGTTTCTCTTTGTCTTTATCTTTTTTAGATTGACTTCGAGTTTTGGTATTGCCAACGACGATATCGTCGCGGTTTACTTTGTTTTTATCAACCAAGTACTCTTTGATTGAGAGCGCGATCTTTTTGTGCTCAGGATCGAGTTTGATCACTTTCGCAGTCACTTCTTCACCTTTATTGACAACATCTTCTACTTTACCAAAAGGTTGATCTGAAAGCTCGGTCACGTGGACCAATGCTTCAATTCCGTTTGGTAGTTCAACAAATGCGCCAAATGCTGTGATTTTTGAAACGATTCCTTTGACTAAAGTCCCAACCGGCATTGTTTTTTCAATGCTCTCCCATGGGTTGTTGCTGAGTTGCTTAACGCCCAATGTGATTTTTTTGCTCTCTTTGTCAACGGAAAGAACAACAGCTTCAACTTTATCGCCTTTTTTGAGAATCTCTGAGGGGTGGGAAACTTTTTTAATCCAGCTTAAATCGGAGATATGAATCAGTCCGTCGATGCCAGGTTCTAGTTCAACAAAAGCTCCATAGTTTGTCAGATTGCGAATTTCTGCTGTAACGCCACTGCCAATGGGGTATTTTTTCTCCACTTCGTCCCATGGATTTTTGTCAGTTTGCTTGAGTCCCAAAGAGATTTTACCCTCTTCTTTCTGTACGGAAAGAACGATCGCCTCTACCTCATCCCCTTTGTTGACAATTTCACTTGGGTCAGTCACATTTTTTACCCATGACATTTCAGAGACGTGGATGAGTCCTTCAATACCGGGCTCGATTTCAATGAATGCGCCATACGGTACCAGGTTCACAATCTTGCCTTTAACGCGCGTTCCCGGGGGATAACGCATTTCGATCTCTTCCCATGGATTCGATTCTTTCTGTTTCATCCCTAGAGCAACCCGACCTTTGTCTTTGTCGACGTGGAGGATAATTACCTCTAGTTCTTGGCCCAGAGAGACCATTTCTGAAGGGTGTTTGATCCGTTTCCATGTCATGTCCGTGATATGAAGAAGGCCATCAATCCCATCTAAGTCAAGGAATACACCGAAATCTGTAATGTTTTTAACAACACCGCGGCGCAAATCGCCCTCGATGATGTTTTCAAGCATTTCTGCTTTGCGGGAAATGCGTTCCTCCTCGAGGAGTTCCCGTCGGGATACCACGATGTTTTTGCGCTCTGTATTGATCTTGAGGATTTTAAAGTCGTAGGATTGACCAATGAACTCATCGAGATTTTTGATTCGCTTGTTATCGATCTGAGAGCCGGGGAGAAAGGCTTCCATGCCGATATCGACCATGAGGCCGCCTTTGACTTTGCGAATCACTTTGCCTTTGACAATCGAACCTTCTTTGCAATGGTTGACAATATATTCCCACTGACGCTGTCTGCGCGCTTTCTCGCGTGAAAGAACGATCTGGCCATCTTCCCCTTCAGTTTGGTCGAGATACACTTCGATATCGTTCCCTAAGATAAGTTCGGAAGGTTCGTCAAATTCATTAATTGGTACGAGTCCCTCTGACTTTAAACCCACATCAACGACAACGAAGTCTTTCGTAATTTCTACGATCCGCCCTTTGAGTATTTGCCCGGAACTCATCAACGCAACAGATCCTTCGCCTGCGGCCTCTTCTTTACGGTTGAGTAAGTTCATGAACTGTTTAGCGTCTTCTTCCTGGAATGTGACATCGTCGATGATGTTGCTTTCATTCCAATCGATTTGTGTTTGTTTGGACATGTTAGAGGTTTCTCCTGAGTTTCTAGTGAAAGGGGAGAGATTATCAAAAGATTCGTAATAAAATCAAGAGGGAACTCGCAAAATCGTCATTCCGATTAATCTATTTTTTAAAAACTGACTCTTATAAGAATATGCTTTTTCAGTATACTGGTTTCAGCAATAGGTAAGGTGATGGAAGCTTGCGAGACGGTTGTTCTAAAATTTGGAGGTGCCTCTGTTGCCGATGCAGAGCAGTTTTCCAAGATTGCCGAAATTATTATAAATAAAAGTTTAAACGCTAAAGTTGTTGTTGTTGTGAGTGCTATGAGGGGCACGACCGATCAGCTTCTTTGCTTAGCGCGCCTTGTTCACCCGAATCCTCCACCGCGCGAGCAGGATATGTTGGTAAGCGTCGGTGAAAGAGTCAGCATAGCTTTGCTTGCGATGGCACTTCATCTCAAGGGCAAGGAAGCGATCAGTTTTACGGGCAGTCAATCGGGGATTATCACCTCGAGTAAGCATTCTGAAGCATTTATTCTCGACGTTCGCCCCCGCCGCATTATCCAAGCACTCAATTTGGGTAAAATTGTGATTGTCGCAGGTTTTCAAGGGGTGAGCACAGAGGGGGAGATAACAACTCTTGGTAGAGGCGGCTCTGATACAACAGCTGTTGCCCTTGGGATTGCTCTCAATGCTTCAAGGGTAGAGTTCTACAAGGATGTTGAAGGGATTTATTCTGAGGATCCTAAAAAAAATCCCGAAGCAGTTTTATACCCGCATCTCTCTTTTGATCAAGCTATCGAGATTGCTGAAAGGGGGGCAAAGGTTTTGCATCCTCGATGTATCCGACTTGCCTCAAAAAATTGCTTGCCTCTGTATGTTCTTTCCTTTTACGATCCCTTATTACAGCGCCATTGCGGGACCTTGATCGGGTCAGGCTCTAGTGCGGAGGTTAGATCGTATGTATATGAAAGAGATCAGTGTCAGTCAGTTTCCTCGGATTTCTACAGTTTTTGATCGCGATGAAGACAGCCCTCATAGTATCCTTTACAATAGTTCTATTAGAAACTCTCTCATGAAACTGCTTCCTCCGAATTTTCTTCTATTTGATGAGGCGCTCTGCAGTTTTGCTACAGAATTTTCTTTTCTTTTGCCGATTGTTAAATCGCAAGAGTGGGGGGAGTCAAAGCTCTCTGTTTATCTTCTTTGCCGCCACCAGATAAATGGGGTAAAATTTTTTTATGAAATGATCGGTCGGTGGCTGTTACCTGGAAAAAGGCTTGCCATCTCTTCTTTTTTCGCAACCGACTTTCAATTTCCTGAATTCTCTAATGAATTGTTTACAATCTGCGAAATTGTCCTGTCTTTAGGTGGCCCTTCAGACTTGGCTACTGCCAGGCATCAGTTGCCTATCATCGAGAGTGAAATTCGGATGGGCTTGGTTTCTGTTTACCATGCCAAGCGGATTTTAGAAATTAAAGGGCTTTCAGCCGATGAAAAAACATCCCTTATTCAGGAGAGGATCGTTTCCCTGCTGGAGCGCAGACCCCGGGATTTCGATCATGATCTCTTTACCCAGATGCAACATTTTTTAGTTGTGTGCAGCCAAGAGTTTAAAAATATCCGCGATTATGCCCATATGAGTCGGATCATCTATGTTTTTTATCTTTTTAAGAAGATGCTAAAGGCCCAAATAGAGAAAACCCCAAGCCAGCAATTTGTCTATATCAAGGTAAGTCAAACTTTTTTACAGCTCCCTTTTGGCGTAAAAAAAGTGGTTGGGGTTTTTGCAGCGTTGAATTTTCAAGGAGACAATGAGTTGTTTGAGGAGCGCCATTTTGTGGCTATCCTCAAAACCCAGTTTCTTCATTTATCTCATGTTGAGGAATCTTTTTTTTCACGCAGTTCTAAAGAGGATAGGATTCAGTTGCTCTATCTAGAAGTGGAAAAAGAGGATGGTTCCGATTGGTCACTCTCTGAGATCAAATCCCTCAAACAGCGTTTGCCGGATGAGATTAGAAACGGGATCGAAAAGTTAACACAGCCGTTGTTTATGCCCAGAAATGAGGAAGAGGTGATGCGCAATATGATCACTCTTTCCAATCAATTGAGCTTCTCTAAAGATTTGCCTCAGGTAATGATTAATTTTGATGAGCAGTCCAGTACTCAGTTAGCGTTTACTGTCATCTGGCTAAGAGTATTAAAGCCATGGGATTTAGCAATTCAAAAAATTTTTGATGGTATCGGTTCTTTTTTAAAATTTGTTCCCGACCGAGTCAAAGCGCTAGGGCTTTTGCGAAAAAAACATGTTCGGGAAGCCACCGTATTTCGACTCAAATGTCCAGCTTCTATGTTCTTAAGGGCAGATCATTGCGTTGATCTTTTCAAAGCCAGACAGGCGATTGTGGTTGAGCTCCAACGTATTTTTGGGGAATTTAGAGACTATAATGGAGGGATGATCGCCAAGCAACACGAGCAGTTCATCGCTTTAAGAGAGATGTTTTCTAATACGGATAAGAATCAAGAGCGTCTTTTGGAGCACTTTTTTCATTCGATCTATCCTATCGAATTGCGCAGCTTATTCAATCCTATTTATTTGAAAAATCTCTTTGACATTTTCCAGGATGCTGTTCAAAAAAATAAGGGGGAGTTGTTACAGCCTTCCGTGGTCCAAAAGACAGACGCGACATGTTGTTACCTGTTAGTCACCTACATTGACCCCGATTTAAAGGAGAGGATGATTGAGAGCATACGAGAAATGCAAGATTCTTCTTCACAGCTTCTTACAATTTCATTGGATCATCTGGGCTTGAGCTATTTAGGCTTTATTTACATGGGAGAGGAGGTGGATCTTTCAGCGCGCCTTTGCGAGGTGTGCTCCTCTTAAGAATGAGTAGGTTGACGCGTAAAACCCCAGAGCCTTATAAAGAGGCGGATAGGGCGATATGTTGTTCGCAGTAAAATAGTTGTGCGTCGATGTTCTTTCTTTCCCTATCGAGCTCTTGGTATTTTTCTAGAGCTGTTTCATCATGAGAACGTTGGTAATTTTGCCAAGCAACATCAATTAGACCGTCAAAGTGGTTGGGGCCGCAAAGCTCATCCTTGCGCTGCAACAGCATCTTTCTTTGGGAGATGAGCTGTTCATTGACACTTGCTGCGCCTATGGGGGTCGCTGTCTCCCACTCTGTGATTTTTCTTAGATTGTCCTCAACTCGATTGCGTTCTGCTTCTAGACCCAAATAAGTTTCGATGACCGGTTGGGTTGTTGCATCAAAGGTTATAATAGCATCGATGTCTTCGCGAATTCGGATCGTTGGTTGGAAAGCAATGACCTCATCCCAAGCTTGTTTGAGTGCAGACGCAGGATCCTCATAGAATTGTCCGTTGAGCTGTATCAAACGCTCCTTATCGCGCTTCTTTTGCTCTTGCAGCAGCGTGTTGCATGAGTATGTTGCAGAAGGATTGTTCATTTTAGGTGCATAGTCTGAAGGGACAAGGGATTCTTTGTGGGCATTGGTAATTTGTCGAAATTGTTCTACAATCGCAGAGGGTACCGTATCCCGCACCTCCTCACCACACCGATCCCTTTGTGCGAGATTTTTTTCCTCTTGTGATCCGTTGAGTTTTTTTAGTAGGGAGTGAATTTTTTCCTTCGCTTTTCCTACAGAATCATAGAATTGACGATCATCCTCGGAGATGGGGCAGACAAAATCGTGAAATTCAAGACCTTTCTCATTGGGGATGCACAGTGTGTCTGTATTGGAAGATTTAGGCGGACAGATCCAATCGGAGAGGGTACAGACAAAATCATTTGTGTCAAGAGATTGGGTTGGGGGGATCCTACAAGTTCTATCATTCAAACTAATGATATTTGTTAGTTTATTCATTTAGTACCTAAATTTATTCGAAATTTTACCGTTTTTTATTTTGTAAATCAATTTAAAAGAATATATGGCGTGGAATTATATTTGATTCTTGTGAAGAAGATAAATTTAATATGGGGTGTATACCGAAACAACTTCAAGAATCGGTTTTGGGGTGCGTGAAAGCCAGGGTGTTTTAATTAAAAACTGGAGTTTGGACTAAATTTGGCCTGCTGATGAAGTCACAGCCGTCATCTGCAGGCCAAATTTAGTCCAAACTCCAGTTAAAAAGATTTGACAATCAATAAATCCTTAATATCCTGCCACTTGCGATCCTGCATATCCTGTTTTTTCACTTAGGTAATAACCAGGATATGCAGGATCGCAAGTGGCAGGATATCGAGGATAAAGGAGATATGGAATATAAAGTATTTTAATTAAAAGGCCCTGGCGTGAAAGCTCCCGGTGTTCGATCGATCGCAAACGGATCAATATCAATTATAAATCCATTTGCGATCGATCGAACACCGGGAGCTTTCACGCACCCCAAAACCGATTCTTGAAGTTGTTTCGGTATACACCTCACCATAAGCGTAGGCTCAAGGCTATTCAGAGCTTCTGTTCAACGATAGAGCAGGCCTGCGCAATAGTTGTGAGACGCAGTAGCCTTGTCAATCGGCATGGGGAATTGGAATTATGCATTTATAGAACACCACGGATGCCATTGTTGAGACTAAGATGGGTGCTGCCGCAAAGATTATAGTGACGGTCGCAGCACAGAATTCCTCCGAAGGGTTATAGCACATCAACTTAGCAAGATCAGCCCCGTTAGAAATCAGACTTCTTGTTACTAATGCGGAGACTGCTGCATGAGTTGCTACTGATAAGCCCAAAAAAGTCCAGCGTTGAGCTGGATGTGCTCTAGAAACATTGTGTGCTATAGCATTTATATTATTTCCTATATAAGCATTCATGGTTATTTAAGTCCTTTTTATTTTTCTAAGAGTTTTGTAAATCCGTCTTAGGCGTTTAAAATTTACAGAATATTATAATAATAGCGGATTAATGTCAATTTTTGATGCGGTAGGTCCAGGGCACTGACCATTAAAAAATATTTTTTAAAACTTCCTCTCTGAAGTTAGGGTCACTTGCAGCAACAACCCTTTTGCCCATATCTCCCGCATTTGTGCCTCTTATTTCTACCGAGGGCTCCCAATATAACCTTACGAATAGTGGATAAATTACGGGCTCCAAACCACAAAGCGAACTAACAATTACGATAAAGACAATTGATGTGACAGAATATTGGAAATTGCATGAGGGTTTTCTGGGGTCTGGAATTTTTTCCAAAACTTGAATGATGCGAAGTTCCGGCTGTGGGTGACAAAAGATTTTTTGGTTGAATATGTGCTGGCATTTGTCCCTTTTTAGTCATTATATCCTCCTAAAGATTAATGGCTAAATAGGATATCTCATCAGCGATCTAATTTAAAATTTATTTTTTAATGATCAGAGCCCTGGGCATCCCTCCAGAAAACTTGACTTTTGAATCGGAACAAGCAACACTTATGGCAAATTGGAAAATTTTAATTAAAGACTAGACATATGCAGCAAAAGACGCAAGGGGCAAAGCCCATAATGCCAATCCTCATCGAGCCCTCCATTCTCTCTGGAGATTTTGGAAGGTTGTCCGATGAGGCTAAGCGCGCAGAAGATGCCGGAGCTGATGCTCTGCACGTAGATATCATGGATGGGCACTTTGTTCCGAATTTGACATTTGGCCCAAGAGCTGTTGCGGCAATCAACCGCTCCACTTCTCTTTTTCTTGATGTTCATTTGATGGTCTACAACCCCTATGATTACGTCGAAAGGTTTATCGAAGCCGGAGCAGATCGGATCACCTTTCATTTAGAGGCGACAGAGGATGTGGAAGACACGTTAAATTTTATCAGGCGCTGCAATGTGGAGGCGGGGCTTGCTTTTTGTCCGGAAACTAGTGAATCGCTGATTCCAAAATATTTAGACAAATGCGATTTAATCCTACTCATGACAGTTAATCCAGGTTTTGGCGGCCAAGAGTTTATGCCAGAGGTGCTGGAAAAGATCCAGTTCACGCGCGATCTATGCACAAAAATGGATATTCGCAAAGGGGGGAGGGTTCCTCAACCTAATAAAAAAAGTGAAGTAGACAAATTACCTCCTTTCTATATTCAGGTCGATGGCGGTATAAATAAGGAAACAGCCAAGCGATGCATTGATGCGGGAGCTAATGTGCTTGTATCGGGAACGCATTTATTTGGAGCTCCGAGTATGCAAGAGGCAATCTCTCAAATGAGAAAGTTGGGTAAAGCATGAGGATGAAGAAAATCGTCATTATCGGCGGTGGTACCGGCAACTTTGCTGTCTTGCGCGGCTTAAAGAGCTATAAAGTTGACCTAAGCGCTATTGTATCGATGGCAGACGATGGGGGAAGCACAGGTATTTTGCGCGATGAACTTGGAGTTTTGCCACCTGGCGATGTGCGGCAATGTTTGGTCGCTTTGTCCAATTCTTCCAATATGATGCGCTCGTTAATGAATTACCGTTTTGAAAATGGGGGTTTAGGGGGCCACAGTTTTGGTAATCTTCTATTATCTGCTCTTGAAAAAGTAACGGGGAGTTTTGAGAAGGCTGTCGAAGAGATGGGAAAGATTCTCTTCATTAAGGGGAAAGTGATCCCTGTAACGACACATCAAGTTCGCCTAAAGATGTTGCTCAATAATCGCAAATTGCTCGAAGGGGAAAAAGAGGTCTACCTTTCTCAGGAGATTGATCAAGGATATAAAAGCATTTATTTGGAGCCCTTCCCCAAGGCCAATCCCCATGCAATTGCAGAGATTATGAATGCTGACTTGATTGTGATGGGACCCGGTGGATTACACACCTCTTTGATCCCCAACCTTCTTGTCGAAGGGGTCAGTGAGGCATTGCGGAGCTCTCCCGCGAAGAAGATCTTTGTTGTGAATTTAATGAACCGTAAAGGTCAGACCACTGGCTTTAAGGTGAGCGATTACCTCAATGAGATTAACCGGTTTATCGGCGAGGATATTTTTGATTATATTCTTGTCAATTCTCAAAAGCCAGCTCAGGAACTCATCGATGTCTATGCGGATGAAGGGGAGCTTGTTGATAATGATTTAGCAGAAGAGAGGGTCATTTTTACCTCGTTGCTTGGAGAACCCAAAGAGGCTCCCAAAAAAGATCTGATTAAGCGCAGTCTGATTCGCCATGATTATAAAAAATTATCACAAGAGTTAATGAAAATTGTTAATCATCTTTGATCTCGACGATACGTTGATCGACACGTCTGGGTGTATCACTCATTATAAGCTTGAAGAAGCGCTGAATGCCATGGTTGCTGCAGGCCTTGTTCTTGATGATTTTTCTTGCGCTTTAGATTTACTGCGAAGGTTAGATAGCACCTCTGACAGTGCAAGGGATGCTCTTTCAGAATTTCTTGAAATATTGGGAGCTGGGAGAAACATTTTTGAGGTCGGGATGAATGCAATTTATGATACGCCGATTTCAGATTTGCCGATTTTCCCGTTAGACGGGGTTCTGGAAACATTATCCCATTTGGGACAGCGTCATCAATTGGCTCTTGTTTCTAGAGGTAAATATTCTTATCAGGTCGAAAAGTTGAAAAAAGCTGGTATTGATTCCCATTTTTTTAGTAAAATCGTCGTCACTGAAGAGGGAAATAAAAAATCTCATTACCAAATGGTTGTTGAGGAACTGGGTTTTTCTAGCGGAGAGGTTTTGGTGTGTGGAGATCGAATTCTGCCTGATTTGATTCCAGCCAGAGAGCTGGGATTTAAGACAGTCCAGATGCAGTGGGGACGTGGATTGAATGTGTCCAAGTTCAGGGGGGATGTGGATTACTCCATTTCTGAAATTGCCCAGCTCATGGACATTGTAAATAGTTTGGTGACTTTTTCTTCGTTTTAAGATCCTCTAAAATGAACCGAAACACAGGTTTTTAACATCGGAATATCTATGACGACAAGTAATCAGTTAAGCCCGGGAATGACATTATCGATCGATGGGAAAGTTTATCGTGTGGAATCATGCGTTAAAGTCACTGTGGCCAAGGGAGTGCCTTTCATCAAGACTAAATTGAAAAATTTGCTCTCCGATGAGGTTATCGAAAGAAATTTTAAGCTCAATATCCCCATTGAAGAAGTATCCCTTTCAGAAAGACGGTTGGAGTATTTATATCTCGAGGGGAAAGATTATCTTTTCCTAGATATTGGAAGTCTTGAACAGGTTTTAGTGCCCTCTCAGGTCATTGCAGATAAGGTGAATTTTCTCAAAGAAGGGATTGAACTTAAAGCGATGTTTTACGGGAATTCGATTTTTTCAGTGGAATTGCCCCAGTTTTTAGAACTGATGGTCGTTAAGACAGAAGAGAGCGAGTCTGCAGCCCACGTTGCCAATGCGACAAAGCTTGCAGTTTTAGAAACTGGAGCCAAAGTTGAGGTTCCAATGTTTATTGAATCAGGAGATATTATTAAGGTGGATACCCAGACAAACGAATATATTCAAAGAGTCTAATTTTTAGGAGGACGCTGTGGACCTTAAGCAAATTAAGGAATTAATGGCTGCCATGGAGCGCGCAGGCATTAAGAAATTGACTGTTAAACAAAAAGGCGGGGATGAGGTGCATTTAGAGCGCCAGGATGAACACCCTGCTCAAATTTCACATCCTGCTGCTTTTTATCCTCCTGTCTATGCCCATCCCCCAGTGCGCGAGTCGGAATCGGCAATTCGGCATTCCCCCATCCAAAGAAGTGGATCGGAAGAGGTTCTCTCACCGAAAGAAGAAAAAACAGGTAACTATGTTACAGCTCCTCTTGTTGGAACTTTTTACGCCGCTGCTTCTCCCGATAATCCCAATTTTGTAAAAGTGGGCGACCGTGTTAATGAAAACACAGTTGTATGCATCATCGAAGCAATGAAGGTAATGAACGAGGTTAAAGCCGGAATGAGTGGAACTGTTGCGGAAGTATTAATTGATAATGCTCATCCTGTGGAATTTGGAACGAAACTTTTCCGGATTACATCCTAGGAACCTATGAAAAAAGTTTTAATCGCTAACCGTGGCGAGATTGCTGTTCGCATCATTCGTGCCTGTCATGATTTAGGTTTGCAGACTGTTGCTGTATATTCTCAGGCTGATGCAGAAGCTCTGCATGTGCTTCATGCTGATGAGGCCATTTGCATCGGCGAACCTGCTTCGCAAAAATCCTACTTAAGGATTTCCAATCTTCTCTCCGCTTGTGAAATCACAGGCGCAGACGCGCTCCATCCGGGATACGGTTTTTTGAGCGAAAGTGCCAATTTTGCCTCCATTTGTGCAAGCTGCGGGGTCAATTTCATCGGACCCTCTCCAGAGACAATTTCATTGCTAGGAGATAAAGCAAACGCCAAAGCAACTGCAAAAAGTGTAAAATGCCCTGTTATTCCCGGATCTGATGGTATCGTTGAGGATATCCATATCGCAATGAAAGAAGCGCAAAAGATCGGCTTTCCCGTTTTTATCAAAGCTTCAGCCGGCGGTGGTGGAAAAGGGATCCGTATTGCTTATGATGCAGATGAATTTGTGCGCCAATTTGCCGCTGCAAGGACAGAGGCTGAGGTTAGCTTTAATAATCCAGATGTCTATCTGGAAAAAATGATTGTCAATCCTCGCCATATCGAAGTGCAGGTGATTGGGGATAAGTATGGCAACTATGCCTATCTTGGAGAAAGAGACTGCACAATTCAGAGACGGCGTCAAAAATTAATCGAAGAGGCGCCAAGCCCTGTTTTGACACCTTCTTTAAGAAAAAAGATAGGGGAATGTGCCGTAGATATTGTTCGCGCCGCCAAATACCACTCTGTCGGCACCGTCGAGTTCCTGCTCGATGAAGAGCGCAACTTTTACTTCATGGAAGTCAACACACGGATCCAAGTGGAGCATACTGTCACTGAAGAGCTGACAGGGATTGATCTTGTGAGGGAACAAATCAAAGTTGCGATGGGAGAGAAGTTGAAGTTTAAACAGAAAGATGTTGAATTCAAAGGGCATGTGATTCAGTTTCGCATCAATGCTGAGAATCCTGCGAATAACTTTGCTCCATCTCCTGGCTTGCTTGAGCATTTCATTGCTCCGGGGGGGCCGCACGTAAGGATTGATACCGCCTGCTATTCAGGGTACCGCATCCCACCTAACTATGACTCGATGATTGCAAAATTGATTGTTATGGGAAAAGATCGGGAGGAAGCTATTGCCGTGGCTAAACGTGCTCTAAGGGAGTTTCATATTGGTGGAGTTTTTTCAACGATTCCATTCCATCAATATATGCTGGAAGATCTCAAGTTCTTGAACAACGATTATGTCATTAACTATATCGATCAGTTGATACTAGAGGGCTGTACATTTACGCCAAATAAGGTAAGTTAACACATGGTCACTCTAGAACCTCTCATCTCCTCAGATGAGATTAGGCAGAAAGTTGCCGATGCCGCCAAGGCAATCGATCGACAATATGCAGGGGAAGAACTGACAATTGTCATGGTGATGAAAGGCGCTTTTTGTCTCACCTCGGATTTGGTTCGAGAGCTTAAGACTTTGAATGTGATTGAATATCTGAAAGCCAGCAGTTACGGCCAATTGGGGATGCAGAGGGGAGAGCTAACGGTTACAGGCCTTGAAGGACTGGACCTCTCTGATAAAAATGTTCTTCTTATCGATGATATCTACGATTCCGGAGAAACGCTTTTACACATTATTTCCATACTCAAAACGCAAAATCCTAAAACGTTAAGATCCCTTGTACTTCTTTCAAAAAAAGGAAAAAGGCAAATCAGTTATACTCCCGACTATGTGCTTTTTGACATCGATGATGTGTTTGTCGTTGGTTACGGACTTGATTATAAAGAGCATTATCGGGGACTGCCCGGCGTTTACATCTTAAAAGAGGGATCAACATGAAGGGAATCCTGCTTGCAGGCGGGCGAGGAACGCGTCTGTTTCCTGTGACTTTAAGCGTTTGTAAGCAGCTTCTGCCCGTTTTTGATAAACCGATGATCTATTATCCTCTCTCTGTCTTAATGATGGCAGGGATCCAGGAAATTTTAATTATTTCCACACCCGAGGATCTTCCCCGCTTTGAACAGCTTTTTGGGGATGGATCCTATCTGGGATTAAAACTCTCCTATGCCGTTCAGCAAAAACCAGAAGGGATAGCGCAGGCTTTTTTGATTGGGGCAAGTTTTATCGGCGATGATTCTGTTGCCCTTATCCTCGGCGATAACATTTTTTATGGCCACAATCTATGCTCACTTGTCTCTTCTTGTCGTCACTTAGAACAGGGAGCAATCATTTTTGGATATGAAGTTAAGGATCCAGAGCGCTACGGCGTAGTGGAGTTTGATGAAACGGGCAAAGTGATAGATATTTGCGAAAAGCCTGCATTTCCAAAGTCGCGCTTTGCAGTCACGGGGCTTTATTTTTACGATAATGATGTAATAGAGATCGCAAGAGACTTAAAGCCATCCCAGAGAAATGAATATGAGGTCACTGATATCAACCGCGCTTATCTTG
Source organism: Acidobacteriota bacterium (assembly GCA_903970255.1). GTDB lineage: Bacteria > Chlamydiota > Chlamydiia > Chlamydiales > Rhabdochlamydiaceae > CAJCIW01. The sequence goes on along the minus strand of CAJCHM010000045.1, from coordinate 9,081 downwards.
AAAGGGGAGATCTTCATTTGCGCCTTCTAGATAGGGGGTTTGCCTGGCTTGACACCGGTACACATCAAACGCTCCAGCAAGCATCCCACTACGTACAAACGATTCAAGAAAGGCAGGGGATCAGCATTGCCTGTCTTGAAGAGATTGCCTATAAAATGGGTTTTATTTCTCAGGCGCAACTAGAAGAAAGAACTGCTCAGCTCTCTCAAAGCGATTATGGGAAGTATCTGAGGCAGATTCTACTGCCCCGCTCTTGCCAGTCGCAATGAAATTAATTATTCTTTGACGGCGATAGGCTTGGTTCGCTGCCGTTTTTTAAATGGCATAACACCCTGTTTTCCGTAAACGACCTCATGCAAATCCTCAATTGCCATGAAGGCAGTTGGATCTACGCGCAGAACAATCTCTTTTAATTCTGAAAGATCTAACCGTTCAATGATGACAAAAAGGATCTCGCGCGTCTCTCCAGAAAATCCCCCTTTCCCATGCATGATGGTGAGGCCAATGCCAAGCTCATTCATGATCGCATTCGCCATTTCTTTAGGCGTCGAGGAAATGATCATCGCAGACTTGAGCTCATCTAAGCCCACAATCACAAGGTCCATCATTTTGAAGGCGACGACGTAGGTCATTAAAGAGCGCAAGGCGACATGCCAGTCATGAAAAATCCAGCCGTAAGCTGCAAAGATAAAAATATTGATGAAAAGCACAACTTGGCCAACAGTAAATCCAGTGCGGCGATTGATGAGAATTGCCAAAATTTCCGTTCCATCTATGCAACCGCCGTGGCGGATAATCAATCCGCACCCGATACCTAAGATGGCGCCGCCGAAGACAATAATCTCTAGAGGATCGCCAAGAAATGGTGTGGCATAGCGCAGGATCATCAGAAAGCCTGAAAATAGACATACAGCTAAAAGCATGTAAATGACAAAAGAGCGTCGAATGTATCTATATGCCAGGTAGAGAAAAGGGATATTGAGTAAAATCATGGCATAGGAGAGGTAGTGATCGCCATAGAGGCGTGAAATGATCAAAGCGATACCAACGACGCCGCCGTCAATTAATTGATTTGGAAATAAGAAGATCCGGATAGCAACGGCCGCTAAAAAAGCGCCTCCTGTAATCCAGAGAAATGTCGATAAGTGATGCAGATAAGTTTTTGCAGTAGATTGCTTTACAGGCATAGTAGGTCTAACCTCTTTCTACAGTTGAATAACGAATTGTATTAGGTTTGTACAGAAAAAAGTGGTTCGTTTTAAAAGGGAAACGCGGGAGACGGGGCTCGAACCCGCAACTTCTGCCGTGACAGGGCAGTGCTCTAACCAATTGAACTACTCCCGCGTAGTGGAGGGCCTTGGGCGCAAAAGGACTCGAACCTATGACCACCTGTGTGTAAGACAGGCGCTCTACCAACTGAGCTATACGCCCGGTGCAATCAAAGTATATATCTTAAAGAGCATCTCAATTTTTCACAAGTGCTTTTACCCAGATGATGCACTTTTTTTAGCTCATCGCAGTAAAAAATAACTTAAAAACTTGTGCTTGCCCACATTTGCAGCTATAGTTTTTATTGAGAAAAAGGGGGGGGTTAAAAAAATGAGACGAGTGCGGATTGTTTTTGGTGTTTTTTTATTACTCTACAGTTGTTCTCCAAATTCTTCTGAGGAGTTTTATCGGGAAGGAAAAACGCGATGCCAAGTGCTCGTTGCGAGCTTAAAAAAAATAGAGAACAGGGAGCAGCTCTTACGATCTGAGCCGATTCTAAAAAAACAATTCGAATCTTTGGTCAATTTGATGATTGAAGCACGAGAGTTTCAACAAGAGCATCTTGATAATGATGAAGGCGAATACCTTTTTCCTGAGCGCAGTGGCGATGATCAATTAGAGGAAGAGCTTCGGCGCATTTATTCTATCGAAGGAGGAAGGGAAATTATTGAAAGAACTCAGCAAGAGGCATTAGTGCGGCTGGATGCCTATGAGCGCTCACTTGTAAAAAAGAGAGCGCAATCCCCTTAGTTAAAGGCCTTATTGAAGTGTTCTTTGCGCTTGTAAAAATGGGATAAGTCGGTCAGCTCATTGATCTGAATTGGCACTGCGGCTGCAAAACCCTGTTTTAGTAAATGGACGTCGCTCTCTTCATCTTCGATCTGTTCGTGCCATTTGCCCCCTAGCCAGTAGTAGGCATGCCCCTCTGGATGAAGGCGCTTATCGGGACTCTCAATCCAAAATCCTCTTCCCTGACGTGCAAATTTTATCCCTAAAATCTCCTCAGTATCGGGGAAATTGACATTCAGCAACACTCCTTTGGGAAGGGGATGCTCGAGTATGTGTTTGACAAGAGGAGCAATGAGAGGGGTTGCTTTTTTGTAGTCTGGATTTGCGAAATCCACGCAAGAAAATGCAATCCCGGGAACATCGCGCAGGATACCCTCGATGACACCGCCAATAGTTCCGCTATAAAGAACGTTTCTCCCTGAGTTAGCCCCTCGATTGATTCCGGAAACGATCAGGTCAGGCGGAGTGTCGAGAAGGACGCTCATCCCTAATCTGACGCAATCGGCAGGAGTCCCAGTCACAGTCCATGCTTGGGTTGCCTTTTCCCAAACGACTGGCAGAATTTGGATCGGGTTGCGGATCGTGATCGAAAGGCCAACACCTGATTGTTCAGTGGACGGCGCAACAATATAGACATCAGCGATATCGACGATAGCTTCCCATAAATGCTTAAGACCCGGTGCCATGATGCCATCATCGTTAGTAATGAGTATAGTAGGTTTTTTTTGCATAAATATTTCCAATTTTTAAGCGGCTGTTTCTTCTTTTTCTGCTGTCATCAATGAAACAATGATGATTAGTGCAAAACTCGAGAAAAACCCGGGAATCATCGAGGGGACATTGAGGGAATAAGTGTCGTTAAAATAGGGCCAAACACCTGCAATGATTCCTCCGGAGAGGATCCCAGCCCAGGCACCATATTTGTTGATCTTTTTCCAATAAAGCGACAAAAGCAGGAGGGGCCCAAAAGAAGATCCCAACCCGGACCATGCGTACAACACAAGAGAGTAGATCGTGCTGATTTGTGCATAAGCAATCAGAAAAGCGATCATTGAAACTAAAATAACTCCAAGCCTTGCAACGATGAGGAGCTCACTTGAGGATGCATTTGTACGGATGATCCTTTTGTAGAAGTCCTCGGTGATGCTTGAGGTGAGCACTAGCACCTGTGAACTCATTGCATTGATTGTTGCAGCAAGAACCGCGCAAAGGATAAATCCTATCAGAAATGGGGGAAAGGAGTTTTTCACGATGTCGATGAAAACAAGCTCTGAGTTATCCAGTCCATGTGTGAAGAAAGCAATGCCGACAAGTCCAACAAAAGTGGCTGCGCTTAAAGAGAGGCACATCCAGCTCATGCCGATGATTTTGGATTTATAAATTTCATGTACATTGCGAATTCCCATGAATTTTGTCACGATGTGGGGTTGTCCGAAATATCCTAATCCCCAGCCAGCAGTCATTGTGATAATTTCAATAAATGTTTTTACAGAATAGTTGGGGAAAAGTGTCAGTGTCAGGTTTTTCATAGTCACCGCATTAGAGATTCCCGACCATCCTCCCACCTTGCCCAACATGAAGAAGGGTACAAAAATGATGACAGCCAGTAAAAAGAAACCCTGGAACAAATCTATCCAGGCCAGTGTTTTGTATCCCCCAATAAAAACATAGGGGATGACAATCACAATCCCAATCACAATCCCTAAACCATATTCGACGTTAAATAGAGTCTCTAGTAGTAATCCAAGACCCACCAATCCTGCCGAGATGTAGATTGTATAAAAGACCAATGACATAAACGCGGTAAAGACCCTAATGCGCCCTGAGGTATCGGCAAGTCTGCTCTCAAAAAAAGAGGAGAAGGTCAGACTGTTATATTGCTCTGTTGCAATGCGGATTTTTGGAGCGATCAGTTGCCAGTTAAGGTACATAAACACAAGCAAACCAACTGCATTCCAACTATTAAAGAGCCCGCCAGTAAAGATGACTGCAGGATACCCCATAAACAACCAGCTGCTCATGTCGCTAGCATGGGCGGCAAGGGCTGTCAGCCAGTAGTTCATCGACCGATTGCCGATAATGAAATCTGTCGCAGAGATATGCTTGCGATAAGAAATAAAACCAATCGTCAGCAAGATTGCAAAGTAACAGAGTACCGCAAGGAGTTCCCCAACATGCATAATGATAGCCTCCAGAGAGTTATAAATACTCTTTATAGCACACAGAGATAAGCCAGTTCAACCTGGAATCATCTTTTCAAAGCTTTTTTTGATCCATAGAGCAAAGAAGCAGAGGCAAGGTTCTCTCTAACATTTGGGAAAATCTTTTCCATCTCTGTAACAAGGTCCTTTGTTTTCTTACGCATTGAATCCTGACCAACAGGACATTGACAGACGATCCGCGCAAAGCCATGCATTTTAGCAAATTCTTTAATTTCATCTTCCCCAATGAAAATGAGGGGGCGGATAATAGTAATTCCATAATCGTGCATGGGAACCTTAGGCAGCATAGCAGCAAATTCCCCCTTGTGCAAAAGATTCATCAACAAAGTTTGTACGCTATCATCCCGATGATGGCCAAAAGCAACTGTATTGGCACCTACACTTTTTGCAGCCTCAAATATCAGGCTCCGCCTCTCTCTTGAGCAACTATAGCACTCGAGAGTTTCCCTCTTTTGTTTGGATTCACAGGATAGATAAGCACACCCAAGTTCCCGACAGATCCCTTTCAAAAAACTTTGGCTTACCCCAGCCCCGCAGGAAAAAGGCCCCCCCACATGGATGGCTGTGATTTCAAGTTCCGGCAAGCCTCTTCCCGAAATTGCCTTTAAAAGATAAAGCAAAGCCAGACTATCCTTGCCGCCACTGAGAGCAATCGCAATTTTTTGAGACTCCTCAAAGAGTCCAAATTCAAAAATAGCCTTGCGGCACATGCTCTCTAAACGGCGACCTAGTTTGCTCCAAGGAGGCCGCGCAATAGGGAAATGCAAATTCAACATTTTTTCCATAAATCCAGAATTTCGAGCTTTCAGTCGATTTTTGGGTCCAAGTTTACCTCTTTTCCATTAATGTCACTATCTGTTTTTAGTGGACGCAATCCTGGTTTTTACGCTATCTTGAATCATATTTTTTAAGAGGTTTTCATGCATAAAGTTGGGAGAAATGACCCCTGTCCTTGTGGTTCAGGCAAAAAATTTAAGAAGTGTTGTGAAATGCAACAAAAGCACAAGAAGATTAATGCTCAATTGCTTTCTACAGCCCTACCTAAGCCTCAAGAGACTCAAGAGACATCGAAGGTCTCCTCCCTCTTTTTCAATAGAGCATCTGCACCTAAAAATCCCCCGCAGGAACCCCCGAATCCTGTGATGTGATGCAAAGTTCTTGAGTAAAAAAATCGCAGCGTGCTATAGTTCTGGCTCTTAACGCTGGTGTAGCTCAATGGTAGAGCATCCGCCTTGTAAGCGGACGGTTGAGGGTTCAAGTCCTTTCGCCAGCATTCATTCCATCCTTCTTTGTTCGCGGGGGTGTCGCATAGCGGCAATTGCAAGGGACTGTAAATCCCTCGGCTTCGGTCTTCGTGTGTTCGAGTCACACCGCCCCCATTTTCCATAGACAAAATCACCTTAAAAAACGTTCTCGGGTATCCCCATTCCTATACCCCCTTGGGGTAAATGAGGGGGGAATCGCCGCAAAAAAATACAACACATGACATTTGTCTTTTAGAAGACGCTGTTTCGACAATTTTTTTGTTTGTCTCCCCTTATATCCCCCAAGGCGCTTAGATATATCGTATTTCTCTGCTAACCAATGACTTTCAATGGGATTGCATGGGATTATATATCTCTTGTTGCTTCTTTTTGCCTTCGTTAGTAGCATACGGGAAACGAACTCGCGAGGCTGTACAAAGGCGCAAAGAAAAGATGCAGGTGAGAAAAGAAGTTCGCGCAATCAATTCGTCAGTTAATGAGCTATTTTTGATTTGACTTCTTGTGTGGCCATTAGTTGGTAACAAGTTTTCAAAATAAATTATTGGTCCATCGTTAAATTAATTTATTATCTTGAATTAATTTCATTTGTTAATAAAATTGACGTTCAATTTTTAACATATGAGGAATCTCGTGAAAACCAAACTGCCGCATATTATCGTGATTTCATTAATGGCCACCTCTCTCCTTTCTGGATGTGCTAGCTATAAGGCTGCGTCTCTCAATGGACTTTCATCCGAAGCAGCTATCTCATCTTCGTTTTTTGCAAGAAAAGATGATGTTGTGGTTGTGGCTAAAGCATTCAATAAGGCAGATTGCAAGAGGTATCTAGACAGGGATGTTCTCAAAAAAGGCTATCAACCAGTACATCTGTATATTCAAAACAACTCTGATAATAGCTACGCGTTTGCTTTAAATAGAATTAGTTTGCCATGCGCAAGTTATGAGTCGGTCACGACTAAGGTTCATACCTCGACTATTGGTAGGGTGTTAGGCTATGGTATTCCTGGCTTGTTAATAGCGTGGCCCTTAGTGATTCCAGCGGTTGTGGATGGGATTAAATCTTCAGAAGCAAACGAACTTCTAGATAATGATTTTGCATCAAAGACCGCTAGAGATCAAATAATTTTACCTCATTCATATCTTAACAAAGTTTTTTTCGTGCCAATAGCCGAATACCAATCTTCGTTTACCATAACAATAATGGATCAAGAATCTAATCAACCAAAAAACTTCAATGTGACAGCGCAGGGCTAAGTTTTTTTGGGGGGTGGTAAGGAGGATATATCGCATCAGAGAACATCATCGCTAGAGAGCGCTCCCTGAAAGTTTTAATTCCAGATTAGAAATGAGAGCTGTAAGTTAATGCTCTCTTCTCAAAATCCCACAATTTTACCTGTATGATCGTAAGCCTTTTGGTTGCATGAAAACCAATCTCGATTGAATGCTTCAAAAGAAGTCCCTTCCTCTTTTAACAAAAATCTCAACAAGATTAGAATTGAAAGAGGGTATTTATGAACTTTACTTCCTATTTTTGAATGATATTCTGTTGATATTGAGCTGTCTAATTCCAATGCGGAGTCAAAATCTTTGAGATCGACTTCTTCTGTGGAAGTAATATCGTATTCATGTTCTGTTTTATCTCTAAGTTTTCCCAGAAAAAAACAAACACGTTCCCAGCATTTCAGGTTTTTGAATTTCAGATTCTTTTCAATTTTAAGTTCATTTTTAAATATAGAACAGCAATGTTTATAAAATGAAACAAAGTTTTCGATTATCGAATATATTAGTGTGTTGCCATAATTGATGTCAAAATTTTCTAATCTTGATATTAGGATTTGTGCTAAATGGTTTTTTTGCAATTCAAAATTAGTGAATAGCTGATTGGATATTTTCACGAATTTTTGGGCGTGATTGGGGTTCTTGGTTGTCTTTTCTGCTAAAGTGGCGCAAACGGAAAGATGAAGAAGCCATAGCGTTAGCTCGAGAAAATGCACCAAATGTTGCGCTTGATTTTCTGGGATAGGCGACTGAAAATGTGTTCTGATTTGAGCAAAGAGCGGCCTGAGAGCGGATGCTTGAGCAATATGCTTGTGAAAACTTGGCAATTTTTCTTTGAGATTATTAATAATGCGGTTTAGCCATAAAGTAAGAGTTTCAAAATCTTTTTGAATCTGATTATGGTTCTTAGTTGGTTTGCATTTCATAAAAATTTACCCAGTCTCCAACTGTCTGTTAAATTTCAATCTCGTAGTGCTTGCAAAAGGTTTACAGGGTTAGGAATTTCGCTTCTGAACCTTTTGAACCCTCTTTAGGCCTAGGCTTTCAAAATTCACAAGGCTTTATCTTCCCAATGCGGCGATGCTCGCTTTTGAGGGTGAATCTCCTACCCATGTGCTGCCATGTCCATGAGCGGCAGGAGTTATTGAAATACAGACATTTTGTCCTAAATCGTTTAAAAAACGCAGCAGCCTTTCCAATGAAAAGTCTGTTAAGTATCCGCGAAGCAGCAGTGAGATTTTTGGTTGGCTGATTTTGAGGACTTTTGCAGCTTTTGCCTGAGTGAGCTTCTTTTTCTTAATAGTATCGTGTATTTTCATAGCAATTTTTGCCTTTGCCATAGCTTCTTCAGGATTAGGAATGCCAAGATCGGCAAATACATTCCCGGAACTCTCTGTATATTCAATATCTCCTAAGTGCTTTTTTTTAGGTTTTTTTGCTTTCATTTTTTCCTCTTCATTAGTTCTTTATAAAGAGCTCTAGCTTCCTTAAGACGATTTTTTATCATTTCAATTTCTTGTTTTGGTGTAGCCATTCCGGACTTTGATTTCTTTTGAAATGCATGCAAAACAAATACGTAGTCCTCAATTTCAATGGTGTAAACCAGCCTATATGTTCCGCCAGGGTCGTTTTCCCGTATTTCAATGACCCCTGCTCCACCCATACCTGAAAGCACTTTTGTATGGGGATGCTTTTTTCCAGTTTGAGCAAAGAAGAGTGCATAGCCAATAGCACTACATACAGCAGGGGAGAATTCTTTCAGGTCTTCGTGGCTAGATCCGACCCATATCAATTGTTTCATAGGCTCAGGCTTCTTATTTACCTCTATTATACCCGTTCGGTAATATATGAGCTAATGTAATTTTTCTTGCAAGGGACAAAAATGGGACAGCAAGGCCTCACTTTCAACAAGTTTACTCAATAACTAATCACGGCTGTTTAAATATAACATATTGTATTTTAGGTTGATAAGTGTTGGACCGCGTGGAGAGGGGTTGGATTCAGACTGACTGTAAATCCCTCGCCTTCGGGCTTCGTGTGTCCCTAGTCACACCGCCCCCATTTTCTCTATGAAATTTGAGTACAAAATCTGATCAAAGTTAAGCTGTTTTTGGGCTTTCAAAAGGACGCTCATGGGACAGCAATACTCAACACACTAGTTTAAAAAGGACTAATGCTGTTAAATTCTGACTTTATATTTCAAAATAGGCTTTCAGAATGAATAATCAATCCACCTTATCCAATGCGCAGAATCGGGT
>CAJCHM010000044.1 GCA_903970255.1 Acidobacteriota bacterium | reverse complement strand
CGCCGCCGCCAGCGGAAAATTCGTTACCTTGCCCGCCCATTCCCTGACTCATTCCGCCGCCACCGCCGATACTAAAGAAGTCTGTTACCCCTCCAGCACCTCCTACAGCGCTGCAGCTTGTCAAACTAAGAAGACAGTTATTATCAATGGTTAGTGAAGCATTAGGCGCTACAAAGAGTCCCCCTCCTGCTCCAAGGCCCCCCCCACCACCGCTTGCTCCATTACCTCCTATGGAGGCAGTTTGGGAAAAGGTAAGAGAAACTGGAGTTCCACCGCTGTTGCCAATAATCGTGGTTGCGAAAGGTTGCATGAACAACCCCGCCAAATTATTTCCTCCATTAATGACTAGATTGTTGCCGTTGAGATCGATGGCTTGGACCAAACTACTTATCGGCATCATCGACTGAGCAAGGGTGATCGAAGTAATCCCTGAATGAATTTGGATCGTTCCAGGTGCAATCAAACCTGCATTTATCTGATGGATTCCATAGCGCAGTGTTCCCGGAGTATCCGTATCCGCTGTACTGATCACAGTGTAGGTTACGGGCGGTAATGCGTGAACAGATGCGGATAAACAGAGTAATGTCGATGTAATTTTTTTCCATATCCTAGTATCTAGAGCCATGTTTCCCTCAGCACTTCAAAAGCTATAATTGCCTGTTATCATAAATGAGGTTTACAAACAATTCTTTAATTTAGAACGTTCAATCTTACTCCACTCGAAATTCTAGCTGATTTCAATGCCGTAGCGCCCATAGGATTAAAAAATAAATAAAATTTAATTACATACCGGTGCTACCTCAAACGTACCTGTAATTTTTTTTAACGCGACCATTTTTCCTTTCCACAAACAGGGACATTATTCGAGGTAATAATTGGGGATAACTGAAGTCTTGGACTGAAAGTCCAGAGTTTTGACTGGGAGGGGAAAGGGGGCACTGCCCCCAATGACTTACAGGAAGTACAAATTTTTGAGGTAGTTTGAGTATCTACTCTATTTTATTTGAAAAGTTGGAAAGACTGAACGAACTTATTATAGTGCGTTTCATCGTAGTTCTGCACTTCGCATTCCATGGCCATCAGATACAGACTGTTCTTTACCATCAAGGCCCGTCCTTTGAAATAGACACCGCCAGTGCGAATAAAGAAATCGAGTGCTTCATGTCCACCAACAAGGGATAGATCTGCAAAAATTAACTGATTATTGGGATTATGCGTTAAAATCCCGTTCAAAAATCCCTCTAAACTCATACGGGCATATGTCTCATCGACAAAATCGGGATACTGCGCAACTAAGAGAAGAAAAACAGTCTTTTGATCGACAGAAGAAATATAGGCGTCATATTTTAAATCAAACCCCTCTTCGGGAAGCCTCATTTTCTCGGAGAGATGATCAGGTTGTTTAGGAAATTGCATTGTGCAATTACCGACAACAGAATGAAACTCCTGCCAGGCAGCACTGCCTTTTTGCACTTGTCCCACATTAGTTCCAGCGGCGATTTCACCCTCTGAGGCCAGCGGATTGAATGCCATCAACAATAGGGTAGCGGCGGTAAGGACGATCCCTTTAATAGTATCAAATGCCTGTTTTTCCATGACTCTCTCCCATTTTTTTTTAAGTATTTATAGCTCCGCTTCCCCAAAATGCCCAACCAATGATCCAGGTGATGGCAACTAATCCAACAAAAGGAATAATGACATTCAGTAGCGCTTTCCAAATTGAAAACTCTTGTACCTCTGCCAACGTGTTTAGCAAAATGATAAATCCCCAGATCGAAACGATCGTTTCAAGCAACATAACTAGAAAGAGGATGCCCGACTCGTAACCGACAAATTGCATCTCAGAAAAATGCTTACTAAAAATCTGGGTCCCAAAAACTCCCAATAAAACTATCCAAAGTAAAATGGTCACACAATTGGGAACATTGGCCCATGCAACCGCTGCGCGCACCTTCTGAAAATCCCCTTTTCCGCCAATCCATCGGCCTGTGATTTTTAATAACCAGGCCCCAACTGAAATGCCCGCCATTCCTAAAAAAGTGCAAACAATAAGAGCCCCGATAATAGCTGCCCAGACCGGAATGGAAGTAGTGAGATCAAAACTTTGAATGAGATTGAGGGCAAGCGGTAAACCATAGATTGCAGATAAGGCCGCAAATCCAAGTTTTGGATCTGTTTTCACAATGGAGCGAATCGTTTTTCTAGGCTCTGTCCATATACTAAACCATGGATTCCCTTCCTCAAGCTTTGCCACTAGATCCTCCTTATCGCAACACTAACCTTAATTACCGTCTTATGTTTTAATAATATGATTAAATAATTAACTATTCAACAAAATAATTAAATTTTATTTTAACATGTTTAATTGGAAGCGCTTTTAATTGTAGAAAAAAATAACAGAATATTAAAGGTGAACATGGCTTAAAGATGGTCGGAATAAAAAAAATGCAGCAGAACCAGTTTTCGGGAAGTGCCCATTTGGACAGCGTCAAAGCCTAGTGGCCAAGTTTTCAATCATTTTGGGTATAATTATTCACACCTTCCTCCTCATTAGTGTCTTCCTCGTCTATAATAATATCTTCATCGACCTCGCCCGTATCGTCTGCATCATAGGTCTCATCATTGATCTCCACTGCAGGAGCCTCACCTGCTCCAAGATGACTTCCATAAAGGGTCGCTAGAACCACTAATAAAAAATAAGCCATAAACTTCCTCCGCTGAAAAAAGTGAAACATCGAGCAGAACTGGAGTTTGGACTAAATTTGGCCTACAGGGACGAGCGAGACAAAATCAGATCTAACTGACCGACGAAGTCAATAGCGCTAGCTATTGATGAGGAGGAAGTTAGATCTGATGAAGTCGCAGCCGTCCTCTGCAGGCCAAATTTAGTCCAAACTCCAGAGCAGAATAATTGTCGCACATAAGTTGCTAAGAGTCAAAAGAAAACATTGTTTTGCCCATCCATAAAGTATTTTATTGAAACTAATCTGTTTTTAAAATAAATTAATGTTATAGATCAGTAATTCAATATTTAGGAGGAATGATGGCACCAAGATTAAGAAAAATGAAAGCTTACCGCCCAAGAAAACGTTCTAAAAACATTGAATTACAAAAAACTGCACTCCATGACATTAAACATAAGATCTCTGCCGATATCGGAGCGCTTGTCGTCCTCATTAAAGATGGCAACGCCAAGCAAATCCCCATCGCCCAGCAAAAAGCTAAAAACGACTTCGTCAAACATGCCGAGGAAATGAATAAGATCGCCCAGAAGATGGGAGCTCATTATGCAAAAGCTGTCCGCGATTATCTCGATAGCGTCGATGTCATCGTTCACTCCAACACTGCTTGGATTGACGAGGCAAAAATTCGTCATTGCTATGCAATGTCAGAAAAATTAGAAAAGGAAATCTCAGCTGCGGCCTAGATCAAATAGTCAAGAGCATTTTGCAGAGTGGGGTAGCGAAATGAGTACCCTGTTTCCAGAAGTTTTTGAGGGATGACATTTTGTGAGGCAAGGATAAGCTCTTTTCCCATTTCTCCCATGAAAAGCTTGATCAGTGGAGCGGGAATATGAAACAAAGCAGGTCTTTTAACCTTTTTTGCAAGGAGGCGGGCAAATTCAGCCTGTGTCACGGATTGCGGAGATACGAGATTGACCGCATTACTGATACTCTCTGTTTTCAAACAATGATAGATACTCTCCAAAAGATCGTCGATACTCATCCAGCTCATGATCTGTTGTCCAGAACCCAATTTTCCCCCAAGTCCGCAGCGAAAAGGAGTTAACATTTTGCGCAGCATTCCCCCATTTTTTCCTAAGACGGCGCCAAAACGGGTATGGACAACGCGCGCTCCTCTGTTCTCAATAGCATCTGTGGATTTTTCCCATTGTTTGCAAAGATTTGCAAGGAACCCCTTTCCAGGGGGGCTATCTTCAGTAAGTTCCTCCTGTCCACGATCCCCATAATAACCGATTGCAGAAGCTGCAATCATGACTTTAGGCGGTCTATAGAGGCGGCAGAGAACTTGGGAAAGAAGCCACGTATCGCGGCAACGACTTAAAAAGAGTTGTTCTTTGTATTTTTTCGTCCACCTATGATCGGCAATTCCAGCACCTGCAAGATGGATGACAGCGTCGAATCCTTCAAAATCATCTTTTTGCAGCTCTCCGCTACAAGGGTTCCAAAAAATGGAATTGTGCCCTAATAACTTTTTATTTCTAACCAAACAAACGACATCGTGCCCGGCTAACTCTAAAAAGACTTTAAGCCCAGAGCCAATGAACCCAGATGACCCGCTAAGCAAAATTTTTAAAGGCTCTATTGTCATGAGTAGTCTAGTTTGCTGCCTATCAAACAACCTCAGGATGAATTTCTCCTCTGTGGAGAAGTTAAATGACACAACTTTACCACAGAGAAGAAATTATTATAGGCTTACTTGCATTTTCCTTTGTGGTGGCAGCACTCTGTGTCACAGCACATATGCTTACAGCGCGGAATCAAACGGAATGTCCAAAGACCTGCCAGACCGATGATCGAGTAAAAAAATCGGCTCCACCATGTTGTGTTGCCATTAAAAGCCCACGCAACCAGATCAAACTGGAAAAATCCCCAAAGGCCCCAGTTAAGCGCTCCAATAATAACTAGAAAAAACGCGAGCACATTCAAACATTTCATTTTAACCCTCCTAGATAAAAGACTGTAGCGAGCGTAGAGAAGAATCCTCTCCTTATCTTTATCATAAATGAAGCAAACACTATTGTCATTATTTTTTTGATTTTAGTCATTTTGCAATTCTCTCTTTACTTGTGAGATGATAAGGATTATATTACCTCTTGTCAACACGGGTAGCTCATGGCAGAATTCGATAAAGAAGAACTAGACAAACTGGCAAAACTTTGCCGGATTGAATGCACGGAAGATGAAAAAAAGAACTTAAGCTCACAGATTGCCGACATTTTGAGTTACGTCGAGCAGTTGGATCAAGTCAATACCCAAGGAGTTGCCCCCTGCGATTCCGTTTTAGGAACTTTAATGAATGTGATGCGAGAAGATGGAGTAGGGCGATTGCTCCCAAGAGAGCTCTTTCTTGCAAATGCACCCTCCCATGTCGGCGGCATGATCCGCGTCCCGCCTGTCATCAAATCCTCCAAAGAGCCTTAAGCTATGTATCGTTTATCTGCTCATGCCATCTCAGAACTTTTTTGCAAATCAGAGGTCTCCGCCTTAACAATTGCTGAATCGACTTTAAAACGGATTGCCCGCCATGATCCTCAAGTGGGTGCCTTTCTTACTGTGATGTCTGAAAGGGTCATGGAAAAGGCAAAACAGCTCGACAAGAAGAGGAGAGAGGGGAAGCCTTTAGGGAGGCTTGCCGGCGTGCCGATCGCTATTAAAGATAATATCCATGTGATGGGGCAGATCACAACCTGCGCTTCCAAATTCTTGGAAAATTACAGAGCTGTTTTCGACGCAACCGTTGTTAGACTCCTCGAAGATGAAGATGCTCTGATCATCGGCAAAACTAACCTCGATGAATTTGCCATGGGATCATCCACTGAAAACTCCGCCTATCATCTAACAAAAAATCCTTGGGATCTCCAATGCTCTCCTGGAGGCTCCTCCGGCGGCTCTGCTGCTGCCGTTGCCGCCAGATTCTGCCCTATCGCCCTCGGCAGTGACACAGGGGGATCGATCCGACAACCTGCATCTTTTTGCGGTGTGGTAGGTTACAAACCCACCTATGGAAGGGTATCGCGCTATGGTCTTGTCGCATTCGGATCTTCGCTAGACCAAATTGGCCCTCTGACCCATAACGTCACCGACGCAGCTCTTGTGATGCAGATCTTAGGGCGCCACTGCAACTGCGACTCCACAAGTCTTGACATCCCCGCAGAAGAGTATCTTAAAAAAATGCAGGGGGAAATTAAAGGAAGTACGATCGGAGTTCCCTGGCGCTTTCTCGAAAGTTTAGAGGGGGATGCCAAAGAGAGTTTTCAAAGCTCTATCGAGGTGTTTAAAACTCTCGGTGCTACATTTATCGATGTCGACCTGAATATCCTCAAATACTCCGTTGCAGTGTATTACATTTTAGCAACAGCAGAGGCCTCCACCAATTTGGCAAGGTTTGATGGAATCCGCTATGGCAAGCGCTCTCCTCGAGCTACAACTCTTGAGGAGGTCTACGACTTTTCCAAGCAGGAAGGGTTTGGGCCTGAGGTCAAAAAACGGATTCTACTGGGCACCTACGTTTTATCCTCTGGTTTTAAGGAGGCCTTTTACAAAAAAGCGCAAAAAGTGCGCACGCTCATGATCGAGCAATTCAAAAAGGCCTATGAAAAATGCCAGATCATCGCGATGCCCACCTCCCCCATGGCAGCGTTCGGTTTAAGCGCCATCCAGGATCCGATCCAGATGTATCTGCAAGACATTTTTACCATCGCCGCTAACTTGGTAGGTTCTCCTGGGATCAGCATCCCTTGCGGATTCAGTAAGGACAACTTGCCGCTTGGACTCCAGCTGCTAGCCCCCCCAATGCAAGATGCCAAATTGTTTCAATTTGCTCATGCCTTTGAAACAGCAACAGGAAATTTTGCCGCTAGAGTACCTCCGCTATTTGAGGATGAGGGATAAACGATGACAGACATTATTTTCGAAAATTGGGAGCCGATCATCGGTCTTGAGATCCATGTGCAACTCAACACCCAATCAAAGATTTTTAGCTCCGCCCCCAACCGGTTTGGGAACGAGCCCAACACAAATATCGGGATCGTCGACACAGGGCAGCCGGGATCCCTCCCCGTTCTCAACAAGGAAGCTGTGCGCAAAGCCGTTCAATTTGGCTGCGCCGTTCAGGCTAATATCGCTCTCCTCTCCAAGTTTGACCGAAAATCTTACTTTTATCCCGATAGCCCGCGCAACTTTCAGATCACACAGTTTGAACATCCGATCATCCTAGGTGGCCACGTTGTTGCAGAAGTGGGGGAACATACCAAACACTTTGCGATCCACCATGCTCATCTTGAAGATGATGCGGGGATGCTCAAACACTTTAGCACCTTTGCAGGAGTAGATTACAACCGAGCAGGAGTGCCCTTGCTTGAGATCGTCTCTGAGCCCTGCATGCACTCTCCAAAAGAAGCTTCCGCCTATGCGATGGGAATCAAGGCGATCATGCAATACATCGATGCCTCCGATTGCAATATGGAAGAAGGGTCATTGCGGATCGATGTCAACGTCTCAGTTCGTCCCAAAGGGGAAAAACAGCTCCGCAATAAGATTGAGATCAAAAATCTCAACTCATTTCACTACATGGAAATGGCAATCGAGTCTGAAATCCGCCGCCAGGTCCGCCTCTACTGCGCACATCCCCACGAAGTTCCATCAAAAGTTCTCCGATCAGGAACTTATCGGTTCGATGTCGATAAAAAAGAGACCCTCCTCATGCGCCAAAAGGAGGAAGCTGAGGACTACCGCTACTTCCCCGAACCCGATCTCCCTCCGATTGTCCTCAGTGAGAGCTATATCGAATCTGTGCGCAAGAGCTTGCCGGAGCTCCCTTACCAGAGATTTAAACGCTACCTCACCCAGTTGCTGCTCCCCATCGGATCCGCTACTATCCTAACCCAAGAAAAGCGGTTTGCCGATTACTTTGAGGAAGCTCTAAAAGTGTGCAATAGCCCCAAAGCTGTCTCTAACTGGATCACAGTCGAGTTCACAGGGCGTTTTAAAGATACTGGAAAATCGTTGCTCGACTCGGGAATCCAAGCCTCCCATATCGGCAAGCTGGTTCAAATGATCGAAAAAGGAACAATCACCGGTAAGATCGCCAAAAGCGTCGCTGATGAGATGTTTGCAACCCCTGGCAAAGATCCCGAACAGATCGTCAAAGAAAACCCCGACTACCAACCCATGCAGGACACCTCGAGCATCGAACCTTTAGTAGATCAGGTATTAGCTGCTCATCCTCAGTCTGTCGAAGACTTTAAAGCAGGCAAAGGAAGAGCCTTTGATTTCCTCGTCGGACAGGTGATGAAACTCTGCAAGGGGAAGGCCTCCCCATCTGTCGTGAATGAACTTTTGACCAAAAAGCTGAAGTAGTTATACTGCGCCTTAAGATGGTAATTAATTTTTTTAGTTACCATTGGTACTTAGGGCGCTTAGGATGCTACGAAAAATTGCCATTCCCACCTCGGTCATCTTACTGGCATGTGCTGGCTGCTACCCAAATCGCGCTGTTATCGATCCGGCAAGCTTCGCCCCTCTCTCTTCATCTAGCAACTGGGTGCCTCCGAAAAAATTTAAGCC
This sequence comes from Acidobacteriota bacterium, assembly GCA_903970255.1. Lineage (GTDB taxonomy): Bacteria > Chlamydiota > Chlamydiia > Chlamydiales > Rhabdochlamydiaceae > CAJCIW01. The sequence goes on along the minus strand of CAJCHM010000044.1, from coordinate 30,682 downwards.
GATGGAGCTCTCCGATGAGCCTCCCGAGTTGTTCAGCCAGGATGACCCTTACAGTTTAGGCGAGCTGATCGACATTGCCCTCCGCAACAACCAACAGACTAAAATCACTTGGGCCCAAGCTAGATCTGCAGCTGCAAATTATGGGCAATCTCAAAGCCAGTTTTTCCCCGAGGTCAATGGGAGTTTTTCCTATTCGCGCAACCGGCAGCCCAGCTTTGTGTTCAATGGATCCTCTTCTGCTGGAGCTAGCGGATCATCTCCTCCTGCGGCAGCTAGCAATCCCACTACGACAACTTCCCTAAGTTCGATTGCTGTACAAGACATTTACTACAGTTTTTGGAGTCCTCAACTGAGTCTTTCTTACCTGATTTATGATTTTGGCACCTTGAGAGCAACCTCTGAGGCTGCTCGAGAGGCGCTCTACAATGCCGACTGGACGCACAATGATGCCATCTTAAGCTTGTTGCAAACGATCATGACCGATTTTTATAACTATCTTTACCAAAAACAGCTCTTAATCGCAGATGTGGCCAATGTGGAAACAGCCCAACTCACCTTAGAGGCTGCCCAAGCAGGTTTTGATACGGGCGTGCGCGATGTCTCCGATGTTCTGCAAGCCAAAACCCAGCTTTTGCAAAATCAAACGACCTGGTCCGCTCAGCAGCAAAATGTGGAAACATCTTATACCACAATGCTCAATGACATGGGACTTCCTGCGAACATGAAATTGACAACCCAGAATCTACCGACAGCATTGCCTGACAAAGAGATCATCCCCCCTGCAGATACCCTGATTGCCGTTGCGATGCAAAACAGACCAGATCTTCTGGCGGCAGAGGCCAACCTGCATTCGAAAGAAAAGACTCTGCGTGCGGCAAAAACTCAGTTTCTTCCCCAATTCAATTACAACTTTGATATTGCAAAGAACTACTATAGCCAGGGGTTGCACGACCAGTACAATTTCATCAACACATTTTCTGTTTCAATGCCCCTTTTCCAAGGTTTTTTCTACCGCAATGCGATTAAAATTGCAGAGGCAAATAGGCTTGCAGCTGAGGAGCAGGTGAGACAAACAGAGTTAACGATGATCCAGCAGATCACCTCCTACCATTACAATGTCCACGTCGCTTATGACACGCTTCAGTTTGCAACAGCATTTTTAGCAGCTGCAGAAGAACAATATGTTGTGGCGCTTGCCCAATATAAACAAGGCACAAACACCATCCTTAATGTCGTCTCGGCACAGAGCTCCCTCATCGATGCAAGGGCAAGACAGGCAAGTGCCATTCAACAGTGGTTTACCTCACTTGCCAACCTAGCCTATGCGACAGGGATCCTCTCTCCGAACCATTTGACCCCCTTTGACGATTTGCAAGAGGTGCAGATTGCAGACTCTAAAGAAATGAACTCCACTAACCAGGTAATAAACGATGAAGAGAAAGATTAATTATCTACTATTGTGTTTACTTTGGCTCCCCAGCTGTGAAAAGACACCTTTGCCATCTCCGCCACCCCATAAGGTGGCAGTCACTAAACCCCTTGTGCACGATATCCCCACCTATGTCGACTATATCGGCCATATCGTCGCTAAGACAAGCGTAACGGTAAAATCTCAAGTGTCGGGCAATATCGTCGCGCAATACTTTGTGGAGGGACAAGAGGTAAAACGGGGAGATCTTTTGCTTGTGATCGATCCCCGCCCCTATGAAGCAAACCTGGCAAAAGCAGAAGCTGCTCTGGCTCAAACTTATGCCACTTTGCATTACGATAAGGAGACGACATTTCGCTACGGGCCGCTTGTCAAACAAGACTTCATCTCCCAGCTCAACTATGACCAGTATGTAACCAATGTCTTAGTCGATGAAGCAAACGTTGCGCAAAATAAGGCGGAACTAGAAACAGCGCAAATCAACCTCGGTTATTGCTATATCGAAGCGCCGATGAACTGTGTGACCGGCAAGCTGCAGGTTAAAACAGGAAATTATGTCGATGCCAACGGCGATACAGAATTGGTTCTACTCAATCAGATTCAACCCATCCTGGTCGATTTTTATGTCCCAGAAACCGACTTACTCACGATTCAAGAAAAACAGCGTCTGGGGATGTTGAAGTTGATCGTCTATCCCGACGCTGCCCATAAACACCCCTTTGAAGGAGAGCTGACCTTAATTGACAATCAGGTCAACACCTCAACAGGAGCTATTCTGCTTGAAGGGACCCTTCCCAATCAGGAAAAGATCCTATGGCCTGGCCACTTTGTGGATGTCCGTCTCATTTTAGGGGAAACAAAAGATGCTTTGCTCATTCCCAACGACGCAGTCTTAGTCGGCCAAAAAGGACACTATACCTATGTCGTTAAACCTGACTTAACAATTGAAGCGCGCACAATCCACATTGGCCAAAGATATGACGACTCTTATGTCGCAATAGAATCAGGCTTAAAGGTTGATGATCAGGTCGTTACAGAGGGACAACTCAACCTTTATCCCGGAATGAAAGTGGAAATTCAACAAGCTGAAGAATCTAATGAAAAGCAGGGAGCATCATGAATCTTTCGGAAATCTTTATCCGCAGACCCGTCATGACCATTTTGGCTATGCTAACGGTTGCTTTTTTCGGTGTGATTGCCTACATCGCACTCCCCATTAGCGCCATGCCCGATGTCGACTATCCGACCATCACAGTCACCGTCTCTTGGCCAGGCGCTGATCCTGAAACTGTTGCCAATAACGTTGTCGTGCCCTTAGAACAACAATTCACAACCATTGAAGGGATACTCCAAATCTCTTCCACCAGTTACACCGGCAGCGCGACAATTGTTCTTCAATTCCATCTCGATCGCAACATCGATCTGGCAGCCCCCGATGTTTTGGCTGCGATCAATACAGCAAATCCTCAACTCCCCAAAGATTTGCCCTATGCACCGACCTACACCAAAACCAACCCCACAGCCTCCCCTATCCTTTTTCTTGCTGTGTCGTCGCCGACAATCACAAGAGGCGAATTGTACAATTACGGTTATTCTGTCCTTGCGCAAAGAATTAGCATTGTCGAGGGAGTATCCCAGGTGCAGACTTATGGGTATCCTTACGCTGTGCGGCTGCGCGTGGATCCCCAAAAGATGGCAGCCCGTGGGATCGGGATTGAAGATGTGGGAAATGCGATCAAGCAGGCCAATGTTTATCTACCCGTCGGGACTCTTTTCGGAGAGAAAAGGGAATTTACCATCGATGTGAACGGCCAGCTCATCCCGGCCGCCCTTTACGATCCCATCATCATCAAAAATGATAACGGGTCGATCACTAGGTTTCGCGATATCGGCCGTGCCATCGATAGCGTTCAAAACGATAAACTCTTTACCAACTATTATGAAAATGACTTTGATGCACCCAGCGTCATCCTCGCTGTACGCAAACAGCCCGGCGCCAACTCATTACAAGTCATTAAGGATATTAATACCCTCCTCCCCTCCTTACAAGCGCAAATCCCGGCTTCTATCAAACTCTCGCGCATTTATGATCAATCTGCATTCATTTGGGATTCTGTCCATGATGTAGAGCTTACCCTATTCATCGCCCTGCTGCTAGTTGTTTTGGTCATCTTCTTTTACTTGGGAAAAGTCAGAGACACCTTCATCCCTGTGATCACCATTCCACTTTCGGTCCTGGGTGCCTTTATCGTGATGCTAAAGATGGGATTTACGATCGATATCCTCTCCCTGCTTGCGATCACCCTGGCGATCGGGTACCTGGTTGATGATGCGATTGTCGTATTAGAAAACATCGTGCGCCACGTCGAACATGGAGAAAAACCGCTGACTGCAGCACTCAATGGATCAAAAGAGATTAGCTTTACCATCTTATCGATGACCCTTTGCCTCTGTACCATTTTCATCCCCCTGCTTTTCATGGGGGGGATCATCGGACGGATCCTGCACGAATTTGCCGTCACCATCGTCGTTACGGTCTTCATTTCAGGCGTCATCTCTTTAACCCTCACTCCACTCATGTGCAGCCGCTTCATTGCAGCCCCCAAAGAAGGGGAAGAAAAAAAGAAGACATGGGTTGAAAAAATCTCCCACTCTCTCAATGAAAAAATTCTAGGAGTCTATTCCCCCTCTCTCAAGTGGGCATTAAACAACAGAATCCTCATTTTGGGGATGGGGTTGGGAAGTTTAGCGCTCTCGATTTTCCTGCTTGTCAAACTCCCCAAAGACTTTCTTCCCCCCGATGACTTAGGCCTAATCCAATGCTATATCCAAACCGTTGATGGCACCTCTCCCTTTCAACTGAATGATTACACCGAGAAGCTCTCCAAAATCCTAGCTAAAGATCCAAACGTCGAGTCCATTGTCAGCGTCAGCGGATACCCCCAGGATAATGAAGGGGTCATGTATCTCAGTCTAAAGCCGATCCACCAGAGACTAGCCCTTGCCCCTCTGCTCAAACACCTCCTTCCCATTGCCAACCAGATTCCCGGATGCAAAGTCTTTTTGGTCCCCATGCCGCTCATCAACCTACAGGTAGGAACCACAAACAGCAAAGGAGACTACCAATACACAATGACCAGCATGAGTACAGACGACCTCTATAAGTATGGCTCCCTAATGGAAAAAAAGATGCACACTCTTAAAACGATCACAGCTGTTGTCAGCGATATGGATATTACAGAGCCTCAAGCTAAAATCGAAATCTTGCGCGATAGAGCCTCCCAATACAACATCACTGCAAACCAGATTGAAAATGCACTTAGCCTCTCTTATGCAACCACTAATCTAAGCCCGATCAATACCTCCAGCTACCAATACTATGCGATCATGGAGACATTCCCTAGATTTTATCGCAATCCCACCGATTTAAACCAAATCTGGCTCCGCAACACCAATAACCAAATGGTTCCCTTAAGTGCTATCACCCGGATCACTGAAACGATAGGTCCCCTCACCGTCAACCATACCGATGGGCTACCCTCTGCAACGATCTCTTTTAACCTCTCACACAATGTTCCCTTGGAATCTGCGCTCCATGAGGTCACAACACTTGCCAAACAAACCCTCCCCATCACTGTATCCGGTTCCATACAAGGAACTGCAAATGTCTTCCAAGAATCTTTTGCCAACTTAAAATACCTCATTCTCATTGCGATGTTTATCATCTATGTGATCCTCGGCATCCTCTATGAGAGCTTCTTTCCCCCACTTACCGTCATGTCCACACTCCCCCCTGCTGCACTCGGAGGTTTTTTAAGCCTCATGCTCTTTGGACAGACCCTTTCCCTCTATGCTGTCGTTGGGATGATCATGTTGCTTGGGATCGTCATGAAAAACGGGATCATTATGATCGACTTTGCCAATGATTCTAGGCTGCGCGAGGGAAAATCGATCCACGAAGCCATCTTTCATGCTTGCATGGTCCGCTGCCGTCCCATCCTAATGACCACCTTTGCCGCGCTCATGGGCGCGCTTCCCATTGCCATTGGGATCGGCGGGGCTACAGCCAAAAGCCGCCAGGCCTTGGGGATCGTGATTGTCGGCGGGTTGATCTTCTCCCAGATCATGACCCTCTACCTGACCCCGATCATCTATACCTACATCGAAGAGCTGCACGAAAAAATTAAAAACAGACAGAAAAAGCCTGAACCCGATATTGCGGGGTAAGGGGTTTATTTTTATTTGAATCTAAAATAATATTTATTATTTTTATTCGATCAATTTTTAAATAAATACAGGCAATTTTAATTTTAATAATTGCGATTAATTAAACCTTTTTGATATAACTAGTATAACAACCATTGTTGTATTGAATTATTAAATTGACCCCAAATAAAAAAAACAGGAGAAAAAACATGTCATTATTTCCTTTATCAAAGTCCATCGATATAGATAAAAAAATAATTAATTTATTGCCTATTAAAGATCAGATAAGTTTTTCTATGGTCAATAAAAACACTCAAAAAATTTTTAATGAACAGCATTTCGAAAATAAGTGCAGAGAGTTGCATAAAGAAAATAAGGAATTCATTGAAAATGAAAAATTAGATGAAACGTTCTCTAAAGAGCTCATTGATTTGGTTGGGCCCACCAAGAAAGCCAATAATGCCGTACAATTATGCAAGAAATTGATTGAATATCGAGCAAGACTGACAATACTAACAGTTCTAAAAAAAGGACCCTACGAACTCGTAACTCAATACTTAATAAAATGGAATGTTCATCAAAAAGCAGTAGCCTCTGTTGGGTTTTTAAGAAATTGAAGTGATCGGGTAGGAAGTGGGTTTTTAAACTACTGTCCTCCCACACTACCATAGGCACAGTTCCCTATTAACCTGAGTAATGGGTTTAATCCGCTCAACATCAACAATCTTTGCGTGATCTTGCCCTTGTTGTTCCAAAGGTATAGGGTCCTCCGCTATTACCTTTGGAAAAACAAGGGCAATCTCATCGCAAATCTCTGTTGATGTTGAGGGAAGAAACCCATTACTCAGGTTAATAAGTTGTACAAACTAGAATTTGGTGCCGCCTAGCTCAGCCAGATTTGTCCACAGGATGATAAGCCTTATGCATCCGGTGGACCATCCAGACAACGACAAGTGCTGCGATGATGGTCAGTGGGAGAATAATGCTGTAGATATAGGCTGCAAAAAGAGCCGTGCCTGCAGCAAAAACCCCTAAAATAATCCCCACCGGGATGAAAGTGGTTTCGATATAGACCCCGATCAAATAAGTTGCAAAGGCCAGCAATGCCAATGCCACCAGGCCAGCTTGAAACCTCCCCATGATTCCAGTGGTTACAAAATAATCAATTGTCACAATCGTTAACAAGAGCCCCACCCAGTGGAAGAGCTCATGCCAGATCGTAAAAACAGTTGTTTTCCATCTCATTTTTTGTAGGTAAATGCTTAAGGACAAGCTTAAGATGGCAAACACCGCGGAGATATTGCGCCAATAAAGCCATGCGCCATCTCTAGAGATATCGGTAACAATCATCCCGATAAAGCCTAAAATAAGCATCAGCAGGCCGATGCAGAGGCGCAATTTCCAACTGTGATTCACAACATCTGACATGGCCTGACCCCGCGACTTGCAATGTTTTTGTATTTTCCTGAACCATGTTAGTACTAAAAACACTGACGATCAATATTTTTAACTTGTCAAAAACCAAGATATTGATTCAAAATTTGTTTCAATATTTACATGGCGGTCAATACGCTACACTGGTTCAGACTCATCGTTATCACAATTTCCCTTTTTTTCACACTTAATGCGTTTACCGGATCTTGCCAAGAATGGGAAGCAAATGGTCAATGTGCCGATCAGAAAATTTATGTTTTACCGGAGCAATTGGGAATTTCTCGAGATGGAATTCTCGTCAATTTGGATAACCAATGATATAAAGCAGAGGACCGCGTGGCTTGTCTTGCAGCCCAAATTCCAAGCTCTTCACCGGGACTGCGTCTCCGGGCAATGATCTTCCAATAACATCCTGCCCCATGCTCTAATGCAAAACGTTTTTTCTTGTCCAAACTACAATCCCAGTGTCCTTCGGCACTGTTCCGATACATCTTCTGCACCTCTTGAAAAAGCCGCAATTGCGGCTTTTTCAAGAGGTGCAGAAGATTGCGCAATACATGGAAGTTTGCATAGCTATGAACAAAATGCCCACGAGTTAACTTATTTAGAAGTCTGTGGCCGATCGGCATATACCGGTGCTACTTCAAACGTACCTGTCATTTCTGTTTTAACGCGACCATTTTTCCCTTCCCCTAACAGGGACATTATTCGAAGTAATAAGGCCCTGTTTGGGGGAAGGGAAAAGGGGGCCGTTAAAACAGAAATGACAGGTACGTTTGAAGTGGCGCCGGTATAGATCAAAAAAGTTCAGAATGGGAACCAATTCTGGCTAGATATAAGCATCGGGAATCTGTTCTATAAACCAATAAAACGTCAGGTTTAATGTGGCATTCACGATAACCATGGTAAACTCCGGTAAGGAAGTGGTCGCGATATTTGTCAGGTAATTTTTTCTTCCGACAAAGCATATCAATCACCACTGTTCGTTTGTGCAGATATTTTTTTAAGTCCTTTTTAAAACGAGCGGAAGGTTTAGGGTTCAACACTTTGGTGTAACTCCCATGTCTCTCCAGAAATCATCCATAGACTCATATTCGATTCCACCACCCTCATCCAACTCCTTCATAGCTGCAAGAGTCTCTTTATTAGGCTTATGAGAGGGAAAGTCCTTGCTCAGGTAAGACAGGATTAAATCGCTAAGATTTAAATGGGCCTTAGCGGCGAGCATCTTTATGTACGCCCTTTCATTAGGAGTACATTCAATCGTCATTTTTACTTTTTCTTGATGGGCACCCATATACGCCTCCTTCTTTGTTAATATTCCTATATTATCATTTTCCCAGGATTTTTATAAACATTATTTTCCCAAGAAAGCATAGTTTATAGATTGACAAACGAGCGCGTTGTTTTCTTGAAAAATAAATTTTGTTAACTTGTTGATTAGGAGTTACTTACACTCACTAAAAGACCCCAGACTTAAGGTCTAGGGTGAAACGCCTCAAAGGCTTCCGTCAGATGACGCTTACTGATGTGAGTGTAACGATCAGTGGTTGCAATGTTGGAGTGCCCCAGCATTTCCTGGATCACACGCAAATCCGCTCCATTTTCCAAAAGGTGGGTTGCAAAAGAGTGCCTGAGGGTATGCGGAGAGATTTCTTTGACAATCCCGGCGGATTTGGCATAGAGCTTAACCCTCTTCCAGATGAATGTCCTATCCATCCTTTTGCCCCTATCTGAGGTAAAAAGCGGCGTCTGTTTTACTTCCTCCGCAGATCTACGGAAGTGGATTAAATAGTGGTCGATAGCATCTACTGCAGATTTGGCAATGGGAACCACCCGCTCTTTCCCCCCTTTTCCTCTTACGCGCACAGTTTTGTCGTCAATATCGCAAATATTGAGGGTGCAAACCTCTGATACGCGCAATCCCGAGGCGTAAATGATCTGCAATATCGCCCCATCTCTAGCACCAGAGGGGGTAGTCCTATCTGGAGCCTTTAAGAGGGTATCCACCTCTGCAAGGGTTAAAACCTCAGGAATCAGCTGCCACATCCGAGGAGAATCCAGATGCTGTGTCACATCTTTAGTAACCAAACACTCTTTTTTTAAAAAACGAAACAACATCTTCACAGCTACAAGGGTTCTACAAATGGAGCTCGATGCATACCCTTGAGTTTTCAATAGAGACAAAAAGGCAATGACATCTTCCTCAGACACCAGATCGAAGGAAACAACCTCCTTTTGATTGAGCTGCCGCTCAAATAGGGCTAGATCGCGCCGATAGGAAATGAGGGTGTTATGGGCAAGCCCCTTTTCAGAACCAAGATAGCACAAAAAATCTTCAATCCACTGCTGCATAACTTTAGATTAGAATTAACGCGCCATTCTTAACAACTCGCCATTTTAAAGGAGGAGGATAACGCCACTGGATTTTCCGTTCATTAAACTTTACTTGAAGCATTAAAACTGTTTCTAATATGCCCAGAAAAATAAGCAATCACCTCTGCCACGCTGACCACAAGAGGTCTTATGATGGACTGGCAGAAATTTTAATTATAGGTTCTTCAAACTTTGTATACCGTTTTAGTAAAGATATTTTCTGTAGATATCGCGATTCCTTCCGGAATGTAAAAATTGTATTTTTGTTTAGCGCAAGAACCGCAAAAACACTTATTAAAGCATAGAATAAAAACTAATTTTTCTCCATTGTATTTTTTAGTTTTAAATCAATTTGCAAAATCACATATTAAAATGAATTAAAAATCATAAAAATTACTGAAACTAACACTTATTACCGATGTCGTAAATAAAACAAACAAATGCGAATCAATTATAATGAATCTTGTTTATTTAATTAATGAAACGAAAAACGATTACAACAAGTTAATTTTGCGACCTAAATTCAACACGAAAAATTGTGACTGCTTTCGATTTTCTGTGACTACAGAAATTTAAAATAGGTCGGAGTAAAAATTTACCAACGACATAACAGCAACAAAATTTGCGTAGTTAAACTTTTACAAATACAGAAAATCAATACATTTTTCTTTTTAATCAACTCTGCTTCGATCTTTTGTTGAATTTAAATAAGGCCGCGTACTATACTCTAGTCGTAACGCAGAAAAATTACGTTCTTACAAACAAAGTATAATTAGTTTCGGAGGAAATTTAGTATGTCAACAAGTTCACATTTAACAGTTGCAGACGCTAGCGTAAAACTTTTTCAGTCTAAAGAACAATTCTGGGATGAAAAAGTCACTCAAGCAAGTGGATTCTCTAAAATTTTGGGTTTAATTAGCTATTTCTGGAACCTACGTTCCGTCACAGTACTGAATAGGGCGTATTCAGACCTTATTAGTAAAGTTTCTAAGCAAATGTCGCAAGATCAAGATCATTTGCCTGGTAATGCTCAAGTTAGTATAAGTGTTAAGGAAGACGCAGTGCAAAACCATCTAAAGAACCAGTCTGAAAAAGCTTTGGAAACATTCTATAATGCTTTCAAAGGTCGCTGCAGTACACTTGGCGTCGATGAACTCAAAGAAGATTTTGCTGTTTATACCCAAGCTGCTAGAAAAGCATTAGAAAAGCCTAATGAATTGAAAGGTTCTAATATAGATACACAAGTACGCAATTCTAAAATTGTCAAAAATATGAAGCCTATGCTGAAAAAATTTGACAACATCATGTACAAGGACATGGTTGCCACTTTTGCTATGCAAAAAGATGCTAAGGGCATCAACATGGAAAGTTTTGCTGCTAAGTCTGAAATGATGAGCAAGGTATTTGGATCAGAAGCCTCAGACATCGAAGCTTCTTTGCGCAAGGCAACTCTTGATGAAGGTAAGCATGCAGAAGCTTTCAAGAAGCTTGCAGGTAACTTCGCCGCCAGAGGTGATGGCTCAGAATTTGAGAAGTTCAAGAAAGAGGTACTTGCTCAATTGCCCAGCTTAGAGAAAGATGAAGCTAGAGTTGTACTATTTGAAAGAGAAAACCCTCAGGCTGCAGATCAAACAGGTTCGATACATAAGTCATGGGAAAATCTAAAAAAACTACACGATGCCTATGAAGTCGAACGTGAAAAATACAAGGGTAACGCAGACGCTATCAGTGAGATAACTGCTGAGAGTGATGTTGTTAAGCAATGTGAGTCTGTTATTGACAATTTGGCACATAAAGTCCCAGAATTTCATAAGGCAGCTCTAAACTACAAAAATGCAAAAGCTGACCATGAGAAGCTCGTTAAAGAGTATGAAGCGCTCAAAAAGGCTACAGTTGCCCTTAGAAAGCGCATGATTCGAGAGAATCTGGATGCAGAAGCTAATGCAGTGATGAACAACAAGGCTGCTTTCTACAACCAAATGCAGAAAGCTGTCCTTCTTAGCGATGTTACAAAAAATTATACAGGCAACGAAAAGACACTGTTTAATGAGATGAATGATCTGCTCAAAAATGCTCAAATCCGTAAGTAAGCTTCATCATCCGATGAGCTTTTTGTAAATAACACTCCACTTTAGGGAGGTAGGATTTCCTACCTTCCTTAAAAGGAGCGGCCTTTAAAAGCCGCTCCTTTTTCATTTCTAGATGATCTCCGAGGCAACAGTGTCGTAAAAGAGCTGGCCGGTAGAGGTCAATTGCACATGATTGCCCTCTTGGATCAAAAAACCTTTTTCTATCAACATCGATAATGTCTTTTTCATAGCGGATGGGAGCTCCCCATGAAGGGCTGTAAAAAGAGATAAATCGACACCTGCGGTAAGTCTTAAGCCGATTGCAAATAATTCTTGCAATTTGCGCGGATGGGCAAGCTTTTCTTCAAAATCGATCGGAAATCGATTCTGCTCAATTAAAGAGAGATATTGATTAAAATTTGCGACGTTGGAAAATCTCGCCCCTTCCCAGTAGCTAAAAGCAGAGGGACCAAAGCCAAAAAATGGGCGCCCTGCCCAATAGCCCATATTGTGCCTAGATGGGGCTCCCCTCTTAGCAAACGCAGAAATCTCATAGCGGGATAGGCCAAACGAGGTGAACGCATCGATGGCTATCTCAAGCATTTTTAGACGCTCCTCATCGGGCGGAAGTTGGGGAAGAAGTTGCTGCCTCTGTTTAAAAAAAACAGTGTGAGGCTCAAAGGTAAGATTATAGAGGGAAAGGTGGGTGATGGGAAGGTTGGCAACGGCACTTAAAGTTTTTTGCCAACGCTCTAAATTCTGTTTGGGCAGCTCAAACATCAAATCAATGGAAATGTTGTCAATCCCTGCCTCTCTAACCTGATGGATCGCATCCACTGAACGGTTAACATTGTGGGTGCGGCCCAATAAGATGAGATCTTCATCAATCAATGACTGGACGCCAAGGCTAATGCGATTGATCCCAAGAGGTTGAAATTCTTGCATCCCCTTTAAGCTGACATCTTCAGGATTGGCCTCCAATGTAATTTCGCAATCAGGGGCGATTTCCACACCGGAGGTAAGAATGGACTCTAATAAGGGGGTATAGTCTTGGGGCCCTAGCTTGGTGGGGGTGCCCCCTCCAAAGTAGATAGAAACTATTTTTTTACCCTTAAGCTGAGGCAACCGCATCTGCCATTCCTTAATGAGGGCTGGCATAAAGGGTCTCTTATACTTTTCCAGATTCGGCAAAACAAAAAAATGGCAATAAGGACATTTTTTTGAGCAGAAGGGGATGTGAAAGTAAAGACTGACATCCTTACCAATCATTGGCATCGGGATCTTCGAGCACACCTCTGCGCCAGCGATTGCGGTCGCTAAAAGGATCTTCATCTTCTTCTTCCTCAGGTGCTGCTGCTTCCTCATCTACCTCTTCACTCTCCTCGCCAGATGCTGTCGACTCCGTGTCGAAGGGCTCTGTCTCCATATCAAGGCCAGCATCGGTAAACCCCTCTTCTGCGATGTCGATATCAGGCAAACTTTGCGGCTCATGCGCGGGCTGACGACCACCTGGGCGTTTAGGAGCGCTAAACTCTTCCATCTCGCCACTTTCTTTGAGAAAGCGCAAACGCTCCTTTTCTTCACCCACCTTTTCTTGAAGGTTACGCATTTCCTCTTTGTGTTTTTCCAGATCTTTTTTCGGAACAAGACCTAACTTGAGCCACTGCTCAAGATCCTGAAATTCCGATTCCAATTTTTTCAAACGCTCGCTCTTAATATTCATCGCTCCCACCTTTTACCAGCAGTTTACTTCATCATCGCTCTATTTACTGAAGCCCTAATTTTTATGCAAACCAAATGTAAAAATATTCTTTAGACGCTTCTGGATCTCCCATTTGCAATCCATAGAGCCGGAAAGTATGAGTGAAAATAAGGATTATGCGCAACATCACAATTAGAGATGGATTTAAATTTATGATTTGATATTTATGAACTTTGATGGGGGTGTGATGAAAGAAAATGATTTTTCCTTTGCCAACTTGGCAAACCTTTCAGAGCTAGAACTGCTCTACCAAAATTTTTTGGAAGATCCCAATAGTGTCGATTCTTCTTGGCGCCACTTTTTTGAGGGAATGACCTTTGCTAAAACTGCCAGTTCGATCTCATCTACAGAGAGGAAAGGGAGCCCAGATCTTCGGATCTATTTACTGATCGATGCCTATCGGAAATTCGGCCACAAGATGGCAAACTTCAATCCGGTTGCAACGACAAAGAGGGAAGAGCCTCAAGAGCTAAACATCGAAAAATTAGGTTTTAAGAAAGAAGAACTCGATACAAAATTTCCCACGTGCGCCTTTTTAGACAAACAAGAAGCTCCCCTCAAAGAGATCATTGAGGCGTTGCAGAAAACCTATTGCGGCACCATCGGCATTGAATACATGGGATCAAAAAATCTGGAAATGGAGCGATGGATCCAAGAGCAGATCGAGCCTTTTTTTCCCCTTCACCTTGAAAAAGAGGAAAAGATCCAGATTCTGCATCATTTAAACAAAGCAGAGTTGTTTGAATCCTTTTTGCACACAAAATACGTGGGACAAAAACGATTTTCCTTAGAGGGTGCTGAGACGTTGATCCCCATGCTCTCTGCCCTCATTGGCAAAGGAGCAGAAGAGAGCGTTGAAGAGGTAGTCGTTGGGATGGCTCATCGGGGAAGATTGAATGTGTTAGCTAACATCCTGAATAAATCCTATGCGAACATCTTCCACGAATTTGAAGACTTTTATACTCCTGATTTACAACAGGGTACGGGAGATGTCAAATACCACAAAGGGTTTATCGGAAATTTGCGGACACCTTCACAAAAAGAGATCAGCGTGACTTTAGTTGCTAATCCCAGCCATCTGGAGTCAGTAGATCCTGTTGTCGAAGGGATTGCGCGAGCCAAGCAGGAGCTTAAAGGAGGTAAGGAGAAAATCCTTCCCATCCTTATCCACGGAGATGCGGCAGTTGCAGGGCAGGGCGTTGTCTATGAGACCATACAACTATCGGGCCTTACCGGTTATGCAACCGGGGGTACCGTGCATTTTGTGATCAACAACCAGATCGGGTTCACCACTCTTCCCAAAGATGCTAGATCCACAACCTATTGCACAGAAATTGCGCTTGGATTTGGCGCACCCATCTTCCATGTGAATGCAGAAGATCCCTCAGCGTGTGTGAGAGCTGCAATACTTGCAATGCATTTACGTCAAAAATTTAAGTGCGATGTCTTTATTGATTTAAACAGCTACCGCAAATATGGACATAATGAGGGAGATGAACCCACATTCACTCAGCCTCTGGAATATGCGTTGATCAAGGCAAAAAAAACGATCCGCGAAATTTTCCGGGATCAGTTGATTCAGGAGGGGGTTTTGGATACCGCTTATGCAGCTGATCTGGAAAACAAATTCAAAGAGAGCCTGCAAAAAGCAATGCAGGAGATCTCCTCCATTGCCGCTGCAAAGAAAACACCCCAAGAACCCCAAGAGATTCACCCCTCTAAAGTTGTTACTTCTGTAGAGGCAAAGACCTTGATTTCTTTAGCAGAGAAGTTCTGCTCCTTGCCAGAAGATCTTCGGATCCATCCCAAAATCAACAAGCTGCTGCAAGAGAGGCTTGCGATGGTTCATGCAGACCCCTCCGCTGCAACCATCGACTGGGGAATGGGGGAACATCTGGCATTTGCAACACTGCTGATGGATAAGATTCATATCCGCTTCTCTGGGCAAGATGTGCGCAGGGGAACATTCTCCCATCGCCATGCAATGTGGGTGGATCAGGTTAGAGAACAAAAGTATTTTCCCCTATCCCACTTGAGTGAAACTCAAGCGCCCTTTGATATCTATAACTCCCCTCTTTCTGAATATGCTGTGCTCGGCTTTGACTTTGGGTATAGCGTCGCCTATCCGAAATCCCTTGTCATTTGGGAAGCGCAGTATGGGGATTTTGCCAACGGCGCTCAGATCATCATTGACCAATATATCGCCGCCAGCGAACAAAAATGGGGATTGGCTTCAAACCTGACCCTCATGCTCCCTCATGGATATGAAGGTGCAGGTCCTGAACACTCATCAGGGAGGATGGAGAGGTTCCTTCAGCTATCTGGCCATGAAAATATGCGCGTTGCCAACTGCTCAAATCCTGCGCAACTATTCCACCTATTAAGGGCACAAGGATTGAATGAGGTCAAAAAACCTCTCATTATCTTTACTCCCAAAGCCATTTTGCGCCACCGCTTATGCGTCTCAAGTCTTGATGATTTTAGCCAAGGTGCATTCCAAGAGGTGATTGACGATCCTGTGGTGTTGCAAAAAGTGGAAAAGCTCATTTTTTGCAGCGGCAAAGTATTTTACGATTTGCTGCAAGAAAGGGAAAAAAGAGGGATCGACACGATAGCCTTTGTCAGGATCGAGCAGCTCTACCCTTTCCCAGAAGATGAGGTCAAAAAGATCCTGCAGAAATATGCAGGTGCCCCTTCAGTCTATTGGTTGCAAGAGGAGCATAGCAACATGGGAGCTGCAGAATACATCCGCCCCTTCTTGAATCAACTCCTTGGTGCAAAAAATAGCCTCAAGTATATCGGAAGAGACCGAAGCGCATCCCCTGCAGCCGGCTCCCATGCCCTGCATAAAAAACAACTGGAGCAGATCATGCAACTTGCATTCGAGGTCAACAAATGAAAGTAGAGATCAAAATCCCTGTGATGGGGGAATCCGTAACAGAGGCGGTGATTAGCAATATCCTCAAACCGTCGGGAAGTTTTGTGAAACTCGATGAGGAGATTTTGGAACTTGAAACCGACAAGGTCAACCAGGTCCTCTATGCCCCGCAAAATGGGCAGCTGACACTGAGCGTCAAAAAGGAGGATACTGTTCAGATTGGCCAAGTGATTGGCTTTGTCGAAACAGATACAAAAGCCCCTTCTGAGAGCTCTACGCCACCTCCACAACCTGCTGTAGAAAAACCTCAAGTTTTACCCCCTCCTCCAAAACCTTCCGCAGAGAGCTCCAGGGTGATGATGCCCCAGTTTGCAGAGGAGATCAAACTGGGCCCTAAACCCTCTGCTCCGCTTTCAAAAGCAGAAATAAAAACAGCTCCACCCATCGATGGGAAATCGACGCGCAAAAAAATGAGCAACTTGCGTAAAGTGATCGCCACCCGTCTTGTCGAAGCTAAAAACACAACAGCCATGCTCACCACATTTAATGAGGTGGATATGTCCGCTGTGATGGAAATCCGCGCAACTGAAAAAGACAACTTTTTGAAAAAATATGGAGTGAAGCTAGGTTTCATGTCCTTTTTTGTCAAAGGGGTCGTTGCCGCACTAAAAGCCAACCCTCAGGTCAACGCCGCCATCGATGGGGATGAGATCATCACCTACAACACCTACGATATCGGTGTTGCCGTCTCCACAGAAAAAGGGTTGATGGTGCCTGTGATCAGAAACTGCGATCGTTTAAGCTTTGGAGGGGTTGAAAAAGAGATCGAGATCTACTCTAAAAAAGCGCGCGATGGAATCATTTCCATCGATGAATTGCGCGGAGGGAGTTTTACAATCACCAATGGCGGGGTCTTCGGATCGCTCCTCTCAACGCCGATCCTCAATCCCCCACAAAGCGCCATCTTAGGGATGCACTCGATTGTCAAGCGCCCCATTGTGATCAAAGAGGAAATCGTCATCCGCCCGATGATGTACCTCGCGCTTAGTTATGATCATAGGATTGTCGACGGGAAAGAGGCGGTCCTTTTCCTTGTGCACCTCAAACAAAGCTTGGAGGACCCCTCTCGCCTCCTACTGGAACTATAAATATGACTGAAAAGTATGATGTGATTGTGATTGGATCGGGACCTGGGGGTTATGTCGCTGCCATCCGGGCATCCCAGCTTGGGTTGAAGACAGCCTGCATTGAAAAGACAAAAGAGCTAGGCGGCACCTGCTTAAATGTCGGCTGCATCCCCTCTAAAGCGCTACTGCAATCCTCTGAGTTCTATTGGAAGATTGGCCAAGAGGCAAAAACCCATGGGATCGAAGTTGTCAAGACAGATCTTCATTTTAATGAAATGATGTCTCGCAAACAAAAAATCGTCGCCTCTTTCAATGACGGGATCGGCGCCCTTTTTAAAAAAAATAAAATTACCCGCTACGCTGGGACAGCAAGCTTTAGCACTCCCACACAAATTCAGATTTTAGGCGATAGCTCCTCGCAGGAAATCTCTGCCCGCTACATCATCATTGCCACAGGATCGGAACCGATTGCACTCCCCTTCCTCCCCTTTGATGAGCGCAGAATCCTCTCATCGACAGGCGCACTTGCCTTGAACCAGGTTCCCAAAAAAATGCTGGTTGTTGGCGCCGGGATCATCGGTGTGGAGCTAGGCTCTGTTTACTCCAGGTTGGGCTCAAATGTGACCTTTGTCGAATTCTTAAATAGAATTTGTCCTACCCTCGATGAGAGCCTCTCCAAAGAGCTGCACCGGGTCCTCATGGCCCAAGGGATGCAATTTCACCTCTCCTCCAAAGTTGTCTCTGCAAATATCGGCGATAAGCAGATCTCACTGAAGGTACAAATGCCAGATAAAACAGAGCAGGAGATGGATGCCGATGTGATCTTAGTCTGTATTGGCAGAAAACCCTACACGCAAGGGTTGCATCTTGAAAAAGCGGGAATCGAGACTACTGACAAAGGATTTATCAAAATCGACGGCACATTCCGCACAAATCAACCCCATATCTTTTCCATCGGAGATTGCGTCGATGGCCCGATGCTTGCCCATAAAGCCTCGGAAGAAGGGATCGCTGTTGCAGAGATCATCGCGGGACACCATCCCAAAATTGAATACGCAGCAATCCCCAATGTGGTCTACACCCATCCAGAGGTCGCCTCTGTCGGCATGACAGAAGAGGAGGCAAAAGCTGCGGGAATCGCTATTAAAGTAGGAACCTTTGCCTTCAAAGCAAATTCAAGAGCCCGCTGCACCGGTGAGGAAGAGGGTTTTATCAAGATGATCGCCTCTAGCACAACAGGGATCATTGTCGGGATCCATATCATCGGCGCACACGCCTCGGAGCTGATAGCCGAGGGAGCACTTGCGATCCAGAAAAGAATTACCGTTGAAGAGCTCGCCGCAACCCCGCATGCCCACCCCACTCTGTCGGAGGCAATGAAAGAGGCTGCGCTAGCTGTAGACAAGCGCGCCATTCATAAATAAGCTTGGCTAGTTCTCCAATTGCCTCTAGTAACTCTGCGATTTGCCGCAGCCGCAAGACCCTTTGACGTTGGGATTGCTAATTTTAAACCCAGCGCCATTGAGTCCATCGACATAATCGATCTCTGATCCAAGCAGCCTGGAGACATCCGCCTTATTGACGTGGATTTCAACCCCTTCCGACAAGAAAATCTGATCGTCGCCATTTGCAGCCTCAGAATAGTCAAGAACATATTCGAAACCGCTGCACCCTGCAGCCTTGTCGCCAAAACGCAACCCCCATCCCTCTTTACCATCCTCTTTCAAGATGTGGCGGTATTTGTCTGCCGCGCGCTTGGTAAGGGTAATTGTAGAAAGATCGCTCTCTTGGGCTAAAATGGCATTCAAACGCTCGACCATTGCATCGACATCCTCAGGTGAAAAATCGTGGCTGAGCATCCCCGCTTCTAACGTCTCCCAAACGGCAGCCCCGCAGCCAACGCAATGCAGGCCGGTGTTTGTCATCTCTTGCGCCAACTTTTGGCTCTTATGGGGAAAACGGGACAAAATGTCCTCGATAGTCATTTCTTTGTAAACTTTTTGAGCTGTGTCTTGTGACATAGTTAACCCTAAATCTTAATATTTAATTCGTACACATCCGCCTTTGAGCTTGCATTGGCAAGCTAAGCGTTCCCGATCTTGATCACCTAAAAAATCCTTTTCCTCTTGAGTGAAATCGGAAAGATTATCCATCCCTTCGACCACCTCAATAACGCATGTTCCACAAACTCCTTCGGTACATGCAAAAGGAACTCCAGCTTCCTCACAAAATTGATGAAGTGGAGAGTCCTCTGGAAGTTCTTTCTCTTCCCCCGTATTTTCAAAAATGAGTTTAGCCATACCTTTTGCTCCGCAATTTAAGGGGTAAAGGTACCATAATCGGCAGAAGAAGTAAAGCTTAAGAGTTTGTTCAAGACAGGCATGAAAAAGGGGCAGGTGGATCACCTGCCCCTCAAAGAAGAGACTTAAATTCTATTGCTTAATAGTCAATAGTTTAAATCCGTTCAGGACGCTCTTGAACGTGCTCGATAGCATCCTCAGCGAGCAACTCCTGCACAGTCTCTTTCAATGTTGCAATCCCTTGAGGAAACCCGCAACGTATGAGCATGTCGTTCAAGTACATAAGCTCAGATTCTAACATATCTGTTTTGCTCTCCAAGCTAGCAACCCTAGCCTTGAGTTGATGTAAGGTGTTGTCCATAAGTTATTACCTGTTATTTTATGTTTAATTATTAATACTAACATTACCTAAAACCTAATTATAGCAAATTTAAATTATATAATCAACTACACTAAACTACACCTTCATTCTACACTACGGATGTTTATTTGTTCACCTATTAAAAACAACAAAGAGCATCAAAATGCAATGATTCACTTAGGAACAGAAATGGTAATTTCAATGTATCGCATTAAATTTATGATGAGAAATAAAAGACGCAAAACAATTGCATCATAAAATATGCAATGCATTTACATCAAAATTTCAAGCGTTAACTCGTAATAATTTACTGATCGTGCAATAAAAAACAAAATAAAACAAACGATTGATTTTAAGATAGTTAAATGTGCATTTTAGTTGCGCGACAATTACTTAATCGCTAAAATTAACGTCGCCAAGAGTAATAATATAACAATAAAACAATGGAGAAAATCATGTACCCATATAACAATAACGTCAATAACCAAAACAACGGTTATAGCAATTACAATGATCTAGTTATTCCATACAACAATGTTGTTCCATACAATCCGGATTATAATCAGACATCCACTCATTCAATACAACAACCTAACCCTGCATATGTATACACTCCGCCACTATACAATCCGCCACAAAATCTGCTCAGCCTATTCAACCAAGAGACAAAGGAACAAACGGATCAACAAGAACCAAATTCCCTTTATCCTGCAATACCCTCACCTTCCCTTTATCCTGCAATACCCTCAGTGCCCTCTAACTTTAACAAGATACCTGATTACATACCAATGCATCAAGAACCAATTCCTGAAACTAAATCTTCTTTTTTAGATAAACCGAAATCAATCATTGCATCATTATTTAACAAATTCAAGAAAAAATTCGAGAAAACAACAGAAAATAAAAGTAGTGCACCTGTTGTTGCAAATAATACCCCTTACGCTCCATCTGCACCTCTGTTGGACGAGACAACTCCACCAACATCTAATAAGGAAACGATTGAGATAAACCCGCAGATTACTGTTATAAAAGAACCTGTTGTGGAAAGTATTAAGCCGAAACCTGTCAACAGCGACTTCAAACGGATCATTTCATATGTTGATTTAACTTTCAGCGAAGAGATTAAAAATGCTAATACCTATGAGGATGTTCGTAAAAGTCTTCCTGAACATGCTTTAAGAGATGTGCTGCGCCACCTTAGCCGTTATACAATCATTGAAGGAAAAGTGGAAAAGATGATTGAAAATTATAATAATGGAGAGATTAAAGCTGGACGCTATAATTGGATCAACGTAAACGATCAACTCCAACCGATAAATTCAAAAAAGTATACACTGCAGCCGGTTGGGATTAGTGAAGAGTTGATCTCTAAAGGGGAAGAGATTCTTAAAACTCATTATGAACTTCCTGTGCGCATGTACAGCGGAAACCCGGAAAACTATGAATTGCATAATAAACAATGCGATAGAGCGCATGAGCAATATCGTGCTGCCTTTACGGACTACATCAATCAAATAAAGGGCACAAGCCTTTTCTTTCAATATCTCTATGAACAAGCAATAGCGGCAAATATACACATTGGAGACTGGGACAAGCAGTATGCAGAACACAATTGGAATAAAGAAGGGATGCATATGCTATCTATTCAGGCATTAGAAAGATGTCTGCACGGCCAGAAATAAGGATCGTTATGTGAGGATTTGGAGAGCATCCAAATCCTCTCTCACCCTCCTTTAATCACAAATACTGCCGGGCGCTTGTCGATCTGCGGCAAGGGATTTTTATTCCACTCTTTAATCCTTCTTGTTTGCACGTATTCCGTGGGAGCAGAGAGGTCACAGGCGATGCAAAGCCAGCTCTGTGGTTCAAGTGTGGACAATATCTTTTCCACCATCCTTCCATTGCGATAAGGTGTTTCAATAAAAAGATGTGTGGATTTCTCCTTGGATGAGAGTTTTTCGAGTCTTTTTAATTCAGCAATGAGCTGAGGCTCTTCCTTGGGCAGATAGCCGTGGAAAGTAAAATGCTGCCCTCCAAGCCCTGAAAGAACTAGAGCTAAAAGGATACTCGACGGGCCTGCAAAGGTTTCTACCTTAATGCCACTTTGCCGTGCCATCAGCACAACATCAGCACCTGGGTCAGCAAGACAGGGCATCCCGCAATCGGAAACAAGCCCCCATATTCCCCCTTTCCTCATTTCCTTCATCAATTCTTTCTTATCGCTATCTGTAGTATGTTCATTGAGCAAAAAAATAGAAATATCGCGGAAGGTTTTGGGAGGTGGGTATTGGAAGCGGCGCAAAAAGCGGCGCCCCTCTTTTTCATTTTCAGCAATTAAGCTTGTGATTTGGGCAACAGCCACATCGACGCTATGAGGGAGCTGGCTAGCATGGGATTCTAATTCAGCTAAAAGATTTGGAAACAGGTAGAGCATAATATTGTTTTAAAAGAGTGAGTTTAGTGATTAAGCAATCGAGGATAAGGGCAGGATCAAACCCACTGTTTTTTGCCATCAGCTCAATGTCAAAAAGAAGGTCGAGCGATCTCTTGAAAAAGCCACTGCGACGCGCCCCTGCGAGCGGCAGAGCTTTAGTGAGGGCAGCCGATTTTACATGGGGGAGGAAATGGGCAATTTCTGAAGGATGCACTCCCCTCTCTAGCAAAACAGCAAGATTTAACCCAAGCTGGAATTGAGTACGCAATTGAGAGAGCAGGGGCAATAGCAGACTCAAATCGATATTTTCCTCGAATTTGGGAAAAGGCTCTTTCCAAACAATTGCATCAGCAAGCTGCCATAGAGTGGATGTTTTTTGCGCAGCGCAAAGGGTATGCACATCCTGAAGGGTAAGTTCACACCGCTCTCCTGCATAAGTGATCAGTTTATCCACCTCATTTTGGAGGCTAGGCAAGTTCAATCCCACATTTTCCAGAAGATACTCCACCGCATCGCCACTTAAGCGCCTACCCTCTTTAGCAATCTCTTCGATTAACATCCGCTTTAATCGCTCTTTCCGATCCCAGGGTTTTTCCTCGCTTAAATCGCAGGCGATAATCTCTTTTTTACCTTTGGCGTAAAGCTCTGTTAACCCTTTGCTAGAATTTGCGCCAAGCAACAGATAAGAAAAGGGGGAGGGTTTGGCGACAAAATCACTTAAAGGGGGAAGGAGACTCTTTTTGATCTTATCAATCCCATCCAAATAGAGAATCTGTTTCCCTTTAAAAAGAGAGGTCGTATTCAGTTCTGTAATGAAATCTTGCACAGATCCTCGCGCCCCATCCTGCACCTGAAAGTGGATCTCCCCCTCTTTAGAGGCAATTGCACAAACCACTTTGTCCACAATCTTTTTGCGCTCATACGAACATGAGGATACGATAAGAAAAACGCGAGCAAGCGGATACTTTGCCCCTTGGGCAAGATGCTTTTCAAAAGCTGTTGTATTCTGAAACTTCAATCCTCTCCCCATCGGTAGATGATTTCAACAACGATATCAGGATGCAGGCTTTTATGCACAGCGCAGTTTGCCGCCGACTCAAGTAGTTTTGCGGTCACATCTTCTGGAAAACGGTGAGGGCAGATAAATTCAATCCGCAGCTTTCCAATCCGGCGAGGTGGCGTCTGGGTCATTTCTTTAGTCACGACTACCTCCGTCTTGCCGAGTTCGACATTAAGCCGTTTTGCAGTAAATCCCATCATGGTCAACATGCATGAGCCAAAGGAGGCAGCAAAGAGGTCTGTTGGAGAAAAGACCCTCCCCAATCCCCCAATTTCCTTGGGCGCATCGGTGAGTATTTCAGCCTTGTTATCGGAATGGACACTCCGGGTTGAAAGCTCCCCTTCATAGGTGATATCAATATGAGTCATTTGTCTACCCTGTTAAAGCTTAAAAGTAGTTGTTGTACCTGAATCCTTTACAAAACGCAAGAGCCTAAAGAAAATGGTTGACAAAACGCCCCTATTAGAGATAAACTAACCCTAAGGGCAAGAGGGAATTTCAGAACTTGCTTCGCGGCCCAAACGCGATGATTTTGACACTGATTGACTGGAGTTTGGACTAAATTTGGCCTGCAGAGGATGGCTGCGACTTCATCAGATCTAACTTCCTCCTCATCAATAGCTAGCGCTATTGACTTCGTCGGTCAGTTAGATCTGATTTTGTCTCGCTCGTCCCTGCAGCCCAAATTTAGTCCAAACTCCAGTTGAGTTGTTTGCCAGACCGCATAACCTATTGGTTCTTAAGAGGTCTGGCAAATAACTCCATCAGTGTCAAAAGCGCGCATTTGGGCCCGGATGCAGTTTTGCAATTTCTTCTAATATAGGCATATTTATGATTACGCGATTTTTTAAAAGGAAACCCAAGGCTGAAAAGCCCAAAAAAGCAGCCCCAGAAAAGCCCAAGCCCGCTGCCGTTAGGGAAAAACCAGCCCCTGACCGGGAAAGACCCTCCCCACCTAAGAAACTCCTCACCGCCGAAGGCTGGAAGCGCCTCATGATGCGTCGAGCTAGCAAAGGCAAAAAATAACCCATCAATAGCTCTAATCATCTAATAATCATTAATATAAATTATAATTCCTCTTTTTTTTAATTTTTTACTGGAATTAATTGACAATAAAAAGTATTTATTGCTACAATTAGAATATCAAAAATAAAAAAACGAGGTAATTATGTCATCAATTCCAAAAAATCCAGTAAATAATGTACAGAAAGATAGTGAAATTGTACAGATAGATAGTAAAAACATAACAACATATTTAACACAAATTGTTAATAAATTTTTAAAATTAGTTAGTACTAAAGAAAATACAAATCAAACTAATCTTTTACAATCCAAAGAAACTGATATAATTTCGGGAGAAAATGATATAATTTCGGGGATACGTCAAAGTCTTAAAGTTGCTATGAAAGTATCGATAGTAGCCATTTTAGTAGCCTTTATCGCAGGAGGGGTTTTGCTCGCCACGTTTTCTCCAGCAGGTCTTGTAACTGCATGGCTTCTAACTCTAGCTTTTGCAATAATCGCGTCTCCTCCGATCATCTATTTTCTATTTATAGGTTTTGCAATGAGCCTGATTTCTGCTATCTTTCCGGAGGAGATAAAAAAGAGCATTAAAAAATAAGAACGGATAGTAAAGATGATGACTCAAGAATGGAAAGCCAAACCTCGTCTATCGCCATGATTTACAATCAGTGAGTAGAGGAGTCGATCACTCGGCTCCCCTACTCATTCTTAGAAACTCATTACACAAAATTAGGCTAATGAGGCTAGTTTTTGATCTTTCTTTCTAGGAAGAAGCTGGTCAAAAAATGAAAATGTAGGGGATACTAAACCAAAAACCTCCGATAGAAAAAAAATTGAGGTATTCCCCGATTTCTGCTAAAATGGTGGTTCCAAGTTTAAATTTTTTTAGGGAGCCATCATGCTATCTATCAATCTCAAGGGGAAAAAAGCATTTATCGCCGGTATCGGTGATGACCAGGGGTACGGCTGGGCGATTGCCAAGGCATTGGCAGAGGCGGGTGCTGAAATCATCATCGGAACATGGACTCCGATTCTAAAAATTTTCACTCAATCCTGGAGCATGGGCAAATTCGATGAGTCCCGCAAGCTTAGCAACGGCAAAATGATGGAGTATCTGAAGGTCTACGCTTTGGATGCGGCTTTTGATAAACCCGAAGATGTTCCCCAAGAGATTAGAGAGAATAAACGGTACCAAGATGCTGCCGGGTATACCATTTGTGAGGTGGCAGCTGCTGTTGAGAGAGATTTTGGTAAGATCGACATCCTCGTTCATGCACTTGCCAACGGCCCCGAGGTTAAAAAACCTCTTTTGGAAACGTCTAGAAACGGTTACCTAGCAGCCCTTAGCGCATCGAGTTACTCTTTTGTTAGCCTGCTGCAACAATTTGGACCGCGCATGAGCAGTAATGGCTCCTGCATTTCCCTCACCTATTTGGCCTCTGAAAAGGCGGTTCCAGGTTATGGTGGAGGGATGAGCTCTGCCAAGGCTGCTCTAGAGAGCGATACGCGCACGTTAGCTTTTGAAGCTGGTCGCAAATGGGGTATCCGCATCAATACAATCTCAGCTGGTCCCTTAAGAAGCAGGGCTGCCAGAGCGATTGGTTTTATCGATAGCATGATCGAATATTCTAAGGCCAATGCTCCCTTAATCAAAGATATGAGTGCAGAAGAGGTGGGCAATGCAGGAGCTTTCCTATGCTCTCCCCTCGCCTCGGCAATCACAGGCGTTACCCTCTATGTTGACAATGGGATGCATGCGATGGGCCTTGCGATCGACAGCCAGGCTCTGCAAAGGTCTCAAGAAGCAGAGCTAGCTGATGTTAAAGGGTAATTATTACCTTTAGCGCACACTCTTGAGTGCGGCAGATCGTGCGAAGTGCGATCTGCCAGTCATAAGTTGCATACTTTAAATTCCTTCCCCTTTGATTGGGGCGATTAGCCCGCAAGAGGTGGCCAAAAAATTTTCCCTCCCCTTTTTCTGCTAGGATTTCTAGACGGCAATTGAAATCCTCTGCATGGATGTCAATCCGATCTCCCAATTGAAATGTCGTTGCCTTAACCCCATTCACTAAAGTTTGCGGCAATGGAGCTAAATTGAAAAATAGACTCAGTTCTATCGCATCTTGAGAGTCTGCATGAGCTTTAGGGGGAAGAGCGAGGGTGAACTCGACTGTATTTCCATTCCTTTGGGCTGCACATTGCGCCTTTTGCGGATCGAGGTAAAGTGAGTGAAGAGCATCTGGGTTTCCCCAATAAAGTGTATAAGGGTGCTCCGTATCTAATGCGATAGCATGGCAAGGAACCTCCTTTTGAGAATCTAGACACTTTTTTTCAAAGGGTTGGATCAGACTTGCTAAAAGATGCACCCGGTGGTCCTTCAATGCTCGCAAGGAATAGGTCCCGTGGTAGTGTCCCATCATTAAATCCAAGAGGGTCGCCTTGGGCTCACCTCTGTCTTGCTGCTGAGGACCGATAAATGTACAAAGCTGCGGATGCCATTTTTCTAGAGCTTGCTCTAATATATTCTCCAAACAAATTCCACGAGAGTGGGCCATTTGCCAGCTGATGAGAGCATCCGCCCACTCATGGGGCTCTGCCGGTACCCAGGGGGGTGCAGCACTTGGCTGAAAGTAACTCTTCAATCTAAATTCAGCTCCCTTGCAAAGGGGGCGCCGCTGATGCATTTTGTAACCATGGGAAAGGATTCTGCCGATGAGTACTTCTAACCTATTGGATAGGATCTGACCAAGTGCTGTGGCAAAATCGGTGAGGATCCAATGAAAAACGGGCAGGAGATTTAAGGAAAGATCCCGGTCTTTGCACTCTGGGTATTCGTGAAGATAGATGGGGAAATTGCCATCGACCTCAAAAACAAGGAGTTTTTCCAAAAGAGTCTTTGCGACAATGACATTATCTGAGATTTTGCTACGAAAAAGGGCAAGGACAAAACACAAGTTCTCAAAGATGGGAATCGTATCGTGCCGATCCTCTGCTTCATAATGGAGATGAATATACCCGGTCTGTGGGCTTTGAGCTTTGCGCGCAGCATTGAGATTTAGCTCAACCATTTTGCGCTTTAAATCCTCTTCTAAATTCACTCCCATTAAATCACCTTTGCCTTTGAAATTGCTTGTGTTAATGCTTCGATGATCCCATGCTGTTTGCCGTGCCTTCCCACAAGAGTTGCAAGCGGCAGCATTTCAGGGGGAGCTGCTTCCATTACAATGCGGATATCTGCACCTTGTAGCATACTGATGTCATTGAGATCATCTCCAGCGGCAATTGTCGGCCCACCCCTTCCAATCATTTGTTTGATCCGACTTAAAGCTTTACCTTTTGTTGCCTCTTTTGTAGTCACCAGGATCAGATAGGCATCCTCATCCCCTAAAGGATCTCGTATCATCGTACTAGAGACGTTTAACCTAGAAACGGCAGTTGGAAACGATTCTGAATTAAAAGGTTGCGTCAATTTGCCGTCTCCAACTGCCGTTTCTAGGTTTAAGAGATTTTGCAGATGAGCGTTGACCCGTGCCATCCTCTCTTGGGTTCCAAGGCATTTGGCTAAAGGAAAGGAAAAGTTTGACTCAAACTCAAAATCTTTCACAGCTTTCCAAGGTTCCGGAGAGAGTGCGATGATTTTTTCCAAGTGTTTTGCCATGGCAGGAGAAAAACGCTCAGGGCGATAGTAACAAAAATCCCCATGCTCAAAACCTGCATAGAGGATGAAATCCTCTTTTTCCCCCTCATATGCCTTTTCTAAGGCGGGAATGACCTGATTGTCGAGGTAATGACGAGCGATGAGTTTCTTCTCTGGCATGAAAAGAATATCAGCCCCGTTTTGAACCGCGAGATAGAAAGGAAAATCGAATTCCTTGACCACCTGATAACAGAAAGAGAACGTACGGCCGGTGATAAAGACAATCTCCCACCCTTGATCGACAAGAGTATGCAAATAGCGCACGACATCTTTGGGGGCATGATGCGTGGCATCGGTGATCGTGCCGTCGATGTCGAGAGCTATCCAACCTTTGTGCTTTTTCATCCCAACCTCAAATTAGTGTCGAAGACCTTTAAAAAAACCTGGATGTTTTTTGCAATCGCTATAACCATCTTTTGTTTTTATAGAGAGCATTGTAGCGTTTTTTGGGTGTTGTACACAAGCTCAGGAAATCCAGTGTGCGCTATTGTGCAAACCCGGGATCGAAAATGGAATTAAAATTTTTTATTTTCTTTAATTGTGGGCACTGGTAAAATTGTTGAAAATCTATGATCGACCGATAAAATAGTTATTAGACGCTTATGAAAGAGAGCTCTTATGGGGTCTTAAAAGACCCCAAACTTGAAATGACTTTGCGTGAAAATGTGGGGATTACACCATAAAGCCCCACCGAAAAACTAAAAAGACATTAAGTTGATCGGCGCTGCGATTATGGAGTGCCTGATTGAAAATGACCCCAATCGCGTGCAAGCTGGGATAATCGACGATATTGTCCGTTTTCTTCTACAATTCCGAGCTTTGCTGCGGCTTCTTGAAATGTTTCTCTGTAAATTGTTGTTAGGCGCCCAGTTTCTGCAAGTCTAACATCATAATCTAAAATTCCATCCACCATTGCCGCAACTGTCAATGTTTCTGCCTCAGGTTCTGAACCGTTGGGTTTTTGTAAGAAAATTCTAATCCCGATGTTTTTCGGCTGGAAGGGATCGTTTTGTAAAAAAGGACGAATCTCTTCTTTGGCATTGATTGTATTGAGAAATAGCGTCCCAGCAAACATCAGCAATTCCCGGGCCTGGTCGATATTCACTTCTTTATAGTAGCGAAAGCCCAGATCAAGGATCTTAATTTGGTCCATCATTGCTGCACCAACTCCAAATGGGTAGAGTTTCCTTTCCTTTTTCAGTTGAACAAGTGTCGTGCTTCTAACCTCATTCGCCAATGAAAGTTTACTGGGCATCGTGGGACTCTCCTCAATGCGAGGAGAGTCACAACCAACGGCGAAAATCACCAAAAACAAAAAAATTCTCATCAATATTGTCCTTTCCGACTTAAGTGTTCATTAATATGCCTATCGATCGGTTTTTCAAAAGTAGGACTTTCAAAATCGTGATCAATCCCGGTAGCATCCGGATGAGGTTCTAAAATAATGAGTCGGCTTTTATTTTTAATAAGCTGGTCTAACATCTCTTTTTGATCTTCCCCCTCATGAGAACCGGCTGCAAGTAGGGTAACAAGATTTTCCCCTAAATGAACTGGATCATTCTTGCTGGCATAGTGGGTCGCCTTGTAGCACAGACCCTCCGGGATAATGACTGCAGGTGCTATAGCCACGACAATAACACGATCTCGGATTTCCTTGGGAGCCTTCTCCAGAGCAATTTTCGTTTGGATCGTGCCCATACTGTGAGTAAACTGAAGATATTTTACATGAGGATTATCCTTGTTTTCTTCATGAAATTGAGTCCAATTGTCTAGCAATAGGTCAGCAGTGATTGGAGCAACTCCATGATAATTTAGAGTAAATATTTCAAGAAGGTCTACAACAGGGCTGTTGCTGTGATTGTAAACTCCCTGAATGCTGATGTCGCCGGCGTGCTTTTTCACATGGTTCAGATGCTTCCAATGCTCAACACAAGAGGTGTTCATCCCATTGATAAATCCAATGCCTAACCATCTATATTTCATTCCGTCGGTTTGAAAATGGCATGACCGTGCAGGTCCCGAAGGCTGTGTTTTTTGCAAATCAAACTGCGCCATAGTGCCAATCAGCGGCCGTTTAGAGATGCTTCCACCGTTGCCAGTTCCGTTAGTTTGCTCAATGAAGCTGGTGATTGCACTTTTATACGGTGTGGGTGGTTCGGTTGGACAGCCCTTGGGTGGGGTAAAAGGTTGGATTGCTTTAGTCTGTGAGCTTAATGCTTTCCCAAACTCTTCCATGATGCCTATTTTTCCCTGTTGGGCAGGGGCACTATTCTGACCGCCGGGCGGGTCATTAGGTGGCGGTGGCGCAGCGGGATCTACTGGGTCGGGATCATTTTCATCTTCTTTCTTTCTGTTTGTGCCACCAGGTTCTTGGGGTGTGGCTGCTGCACCGCTGAATGCTCCTGCTCCTATGGCATAGGCGCCAAGGCTAACAGCCACAATGCCAACTACAATCAACGCCTCTTTTTTATGCTCTTTGACAAAATCGACAACTTTTTTAGCTCCTTTCTTAACTCCTTTGCCAGC
>CAJCHM010000043.1 GCA_903970255.1 Acidobacteriota bacterium | reverse complement strand
CTTCCTCCTCATCAATAGCTAGCGCTATTGACTTCGTCGGTCAGTTAGATCTGATTTTGTCTCGCTGGTCCCTGCAGGCCAAATTTAGTCCAAACTCCAGATTTATTGCACTTGCGGCAAGATAAGCGGTGGTCCAGGCGTTTTGAAAATTGAAACCGCCTGTGACCCCATCGATATTGAGAACCTCTCCTGCAAAAAAGAGATGGGGCACTAAACGGCTTTGCATCGTTTTAAAATCTACCTCTTTGAGGTGTACGCCCCCACAGGTAACAAACTCAGATTTGTAGGTTGTTTTGCCATCGACTGCAAAAACAGATCCGCTCAAAATTTCACTCAATTTTTTAATAGCCGCATCCGACCAATGACCGGCTGTGGTATCCGAACCGGCTAACCTCTTCCAAAGATTAAGCGGAAGCTGGAAGAGGTTGTCATTCTCGAGCAATTTTGAGGGTTTGTTTTTCTTAACACCAAGCAGAGCATTGTATATCTCTTCCCTTTTCATCGAGGGTACCCAGTTGATCATGAGATCTGTTTTATAGTTACAACTACTGAGATCGCGCGCTGCCCATGCAGAGAGTTTAAGAGCAGCAGGTCCGCTAAATCCCCAGTGAGTAATGAGGAGATTGCCCCGCTGTTTATAGGGCAATGATTTTAAGGATAATTCTGCATCTAAAACGGCAATTCCTGCCAAATCGAGCAGGGGAGAGGTGGGGACATTAAAAGTAAATAGGGAAGGAACTGCAGGGACAATGGTATGGCCCATCGATGCTGCCAGAGTATGGCCATGAGGAGTGCTTCCCGTTGCCAAGACAAGATCATTACACTCGATCGGATCTTGTTTTTCTAAAAACAACCTAAACCCATTATCTGTTTTTTCAATTGAGCGGACTGAATGCTCTGAACGTATGATCACCCCATTATTTTTTGCAGCATCGAGCAAACAGTTGATAATGGTGGAAGAGTGATCGGTGATGGGAAACATCCTCCCATCTTCTTCTGTTTTGAGCTCGACGCCATGTCGGTTGAACCAGGCGATGGTGTCTTGTGGCTGGAATGCATGGAACGGGCCGAGGAGCTCTTTATTTCCCCTGGGGTAATTTGAGGTGAGTTTTTTAGGATCAAACTGGGAATGGGTGACATTACACCTTCCGCCGCCCGAAATACGCACCTTGGAGAGCAGTTGCCGGGTCTTTTCTAGGACAATGATTTCTAGGTTATTTGTACTTTCAGCCAGAAGGACTGCGGTAAAAATCCCTGCAGCGCCCCCTCCAACAATGACAACTCTTTTCTTTATTTCCATTTTCTCCCTTTTAATCCGTATTAACCTGAGTAATAGGTTTCTTCCCTCAAGATCACGCAAAGATTGTTGATGTTGAGGGAAGAAACCTATTACTCAGGTTATTAGCGACCATTTTAGCTTCAAAGCAGAAAATAAATCTACATTTTATTTTTTATTATAATTACAAAAAAACAGTAATTAATTATAATAAATAAGAAGAATACACGTTAATCTAAAAATAACTATTATTATGAATAAAACTTACGATGTTGGTTATAAATTAAATACACCTCTTCCAGTGGCGGTTTACTCCCCATTTTGTGCGCAGGGAATTTGGAAATATCGGGAATTTTTTACAGAAAATCTATTTGATCCCCTGTTGCCTATCTCTTCACAAATCCACCTGTTGGTGCAAAAATACGGATGGTCGAAGCTAAGGAGTGCTATTGAATCGGTCAGCTCCCGTGTTAAAACAATTGCTCTAACCAATCAATTCATCACACAAGTTAAAACGATCAAAAAAGGTTTAAAGATGGCCGAGCACGTTTTAATTGATGGACACCGTTTTTTAGGCGCACCAGAGCTTCGGGGGATTCAACCCAACGGTTCTCCTGATATTTGTTGGGTTCAAGGCGTAAAATTTAATTTTGCAGATTGTGCGCTTCATGGCAGTGATCAATGGAAGGCTTTTATTCCGGAAAAACTAAACGAGCAGTTTGCTAATTATAATGAGATGATCCGAGTCTTCAATTATTTTAAAAAAACAATCCCTGTTACTTATATGAAAGGGGGTTGCATAGACCGCTGTATTTGGATGAATTTTCTTATGGCCAGTTTTTTTAAAATTGATAATGACAATGTGCATGTTGAGCATGCAGAAAATGAATATTTGGTTTTAAAGCCCCCCTTTAACCCAGAAGTTAAGTGGTGCTGGCATATTGCCCCGAGGGTTTTTTGTCTGAATGAAGGGTATATGTTTGACCTTGGTATGGATGAGCCAACTCCATGTAGGACTTGGTTAAGAAATTTGCATTCTAAATCTTTAGAAAGGAGCATTACTTATTTTGCTAATCTGGAGATACTTATTCGATTTGATACAGCTGTGACATTACAAAGGCTTTGTTCTCTCTACTTATTTGAAAATGTCGATGAAAACATGTGTGATAGGATCCCAAAAGATTGGTTGCTTTCTAGTTAATTACCAAATTCAAAGGCATTCAACAAGTTATTTGCCTGGGCATCCCTTGTGGAAAGGGATTTCAGTCCCCATCTCTGTTCAATAAATTTGAGGATCGAGACCGTTTCATAGCAGGTGTGATCGACAAAATTTTTCTTTGCAAATGGGGAGATGATCGCTGCGGGAATCCGCGTTCCAGGCCCAAACTCATCGACAACAGGGGGCGTTACATGGTCCCATCTGCCACCGTTTTCATCATAGGTAAGGATGATGGCACAATCTTTCCATGCCGAGCTCTTTTGAATTTTTTCAATGATGTCTGCAGACCACTCCAGACCCGGTAGAAGTGCGCTATGTCCTGGGTGCTCGCTAAGGGGATATAAAGAGCGGATGAAACATACTGCAGGAAGTGTTCCCTCATCCAGATGCTTGTAAAATTGGTTCAGATCAAACAGGTGCTCTTTGCGCGCCTTCGTGCCTGGAGCAAATTGAGTGAAGTAAGAGGGTGCCTGATGGTGGTAGGCAAAGCAAGGGTCATCTTTTCCTGTAAGTGCCTCATCCCATCCTTGGGCATACCATCCCCAAGAAACCTCATTTTCGCTTAAGAGATCTCCAATGGTCTTGTAGGTTTGTGGAGGCACTCTGTCTTGTTCTTTGGTTCCAGGTCTATAAGGTGGATAGAAAGGTTCCGCATCGTTAATGGCATAACCGTCTGTCGATGCTAGTCCGTCTTTGATGACAATGCCATCGGGACCCACCTTTGCAATCAGCGATTTTGGAGCATTGGGCCAAAGCGGCATCCTTGCCGTAAATAGCCAAAGAACACTACACATCGAACCGCCATAGCAGGAGTGGAAAAAATTGTCGCAAACGGTATAGCTTTGAGCGATTTTGCCTATCCGCGTCTGAGAGATGTCGTAGTAGCTCATGACAAATCCGGCGGCGTCGCTTATGTTGGCAAATCGATTCATCATTCCATTGTTGATTTGTGTTTGTTCTTGGTAAAACTCATGAATAAGATCTCCTGTCATCTGTTTCATCGAGATGAAGGGCTCTAAGTTAAAAGGGGCGTTCGGTAATTTGATGGGGATTTGGGGATAGGGCTTTTTTGTTTGTGTATCGATGCTGGGGGGAAGGGATGTAAATATCTTCCCCGCTCTATCTACCTGTTGATAACTTTTAGGAGATGCATTTTTAAGTCCATTAACCCCGGGGAAGTTTCCATAAAGGCTATCAAACGACCAATTTTCCTGATAAATCACGATAAAGTGTTTGATTTTTTTGGCCATCGCCAGTTGCTCTGCAGAATATTCTACAATCACCGGTCTGGGGCGCTCATCAGCAGCTAGTTGAACCCCGACAAGACAGAATAGAGAAAAGAGAACTGCGCGCACTTTTTCACCTTTTTTAAGAAGAAAGCGGTTGTAGTGAATAGCCTTTCGAAAGTTTTTCCGGTCTTCCAAAGAAGCACCGACGGGGGCTCTCTTCAATGTTCTACGACAAAGCTGATTTTAGCATTCAATCGAAACTTGGTAATTTTATCTTTTTCGACATGCCCATGGATCCACTTCACATCGATCTGCTTGATGTGTTTGACCGTTTTACTGGCCTCTTTAACTCCTGAAGACATGGCATCCTCAATGGTTTTTCCCTCGCACATTACCTCGATCACTTTTACAATAGACATAGTAGTTTCCCCCTTTTTACTATGCTGTAAACCATCCTTTATTAATTGTAAATGTCGTTTTTTTTGCCTACTTAATAACTGTTGGCAGTCAAAACTATTTGTTGGGAGCCTTGTTGTATAATTAAACCACGCTCTTAATATATTAATTATAAATCATTTACCACAGAGGCCTCTTCCGGGGCCTATGTGGTAAAATTACATATTTATGCAACAATGCCTTTGTTGGGTATAATCTACGCTAATTGAGGACATCTATGCAGTCGGATGATACAGAGTGGGAAAATGAGCAAAAGACCAAAGAATCCTATGAGAATGCAGACCTCAAGCATAAGGTATTTCGCAATTGTATTTTTGATGGCTGTGATTTTACTAGGGCGCAATTGATTGGTTCAAAATGTATCGACTGCAAGTGGATCCGATCCAACCTAAGCATGGTCAATTGGGATGGATGCAGATTGCAAGCGAACAGTTTTGAGGAATGCAAGATTATTGGTGGGAATTTTGCTAAGTGCGATCAAACGTTTCTCTCAGTTGATTTCAAAAAATGTCTAATTGAGATGTGCAATTTTTCCGACCTCAATCTCAAAGGAACTCAATTTGCTGGCAGCCGGATCAGAGAGTGTCACTTTTCCCATGTCAACCTATCAAACGCAGATTTTACCGATTGTGACTTAAGCGGAACGGTTTTCCATCATACGGAATTAATCCAAGCAAATTTTGTCACAGCTCTCAATTTCTCGATCAATCCTTTGACAAACAATCTCAAAAATGCCCGGTTTTCAAAAGAAACAGCGCTTGCATTGCTGGATTTTTTTGGTGTTGTTCTCGAATAGAAATAAGAAGGCCCTGGGATCATCCCTATGGCAGTACACCGTTGCTAAAAAAGTGAGCCAAACGAGCTTTATCTATTTTTCCATCTGCAACATCTATAACAACTTGTTCAAGACGCTTAAGTTTGAACTTAATCAAAGCGCGATTGGCTTTTAAAAAAACCAAAACGGCTACAAAAGATGTTCTTTTGTTTCCATCATTGAATGGATGGTTGCGAGCAAGATGAAATAAGTATGCAGATGCCTTTTCATAGGTGGAGGGATACATCTGTTTGCCGCCAAAGGATGCTTTGGGAGCTTGCAATGCAGAATGGAGCAAATTTTTATCGCGAAGTCCCGAAAGACCTCCAAAATTTTTAATCAGAACATCGTGAAAGGCAATGACTTGATCCGCTGTGAGATACTTAGTCACTTGTCGGCAAGCCTCTTTAGAGCCACCTTGTTTTCTTTAATAATTTCAGCCACAAGGGGATTAAGTTCACTATCTGAAATATCTTCTTCCTGGGGGTCTGATATTACCCGGGAACGGATATACTCTTGCAAAGTTACTCCCTCTAAAGCTGCAATCGCTTTTAATTTCCTATGTTGGTTAACAGGAAAATCTACTGTGACTCTGGTTGTCTTTTTTTTTGTTCTAGAAACGGTTCGTTTGCGTCTTCTGGTTTGCATGAACTTCCTTCCTTAAAAACATCAGTATATCAGTATATCAGCTTATCACACAAACCATTTTCAATTTGAGATGTGCAATTTTTCCGACCTCAATCTCAAAGGAACTCGATTTACTGGCAGCCGGATCAGAGAGTGTCACTTTTCCCATGTCAACCTATCAAATGCAGATTTTACCGATTGTGACTTAAGCGGAACGGTTTTCCATCATACGGAATTAATCCAAGCAAATTTTGTCACAGCTCTCAATTTGTCGATCAATCTTTTGACAAACAATCTCAAAAATGCCCGGTTTTCAAAAGAAACAGCAGTTGCATTGCTGGATTTTTTCGGTGTTGTTCTGGAATAGAAATAAGTCTGTTAATTCTTTATTTTATATGTTTTTTTAATGCTCGTTTAGTTATAATATCACGAAATATTAAACGAGGTTTTATTATGATAGGTGGAATTGGATCAAATTATTTTTCCAATAATGCAGCTGGAGTTCAAAACTCTTCTTTTAAAGAAAGAATCGAAACTCTAAAGCAATCGCGGCAACAGGTGCTTGCTGGCAGCTCAAATCGTCCATCTATCGTTATATCTGGAGGTGGCCCTGCAGGACTGATCCGAGCCATCGATGCACTAGTTACCGGAAATCCTGTAACGGTTATTGAAAAAAGAAAACAGGATGCACGAGCAAGAGATAACACAGTAGCATTAGGTGTTGATACCGTGCCTCTTTTAAAATTTTACGGTGTTTACCAGTATCTTTTAGAAAACGGATTGATCTTTCCTGAGAGAGGTGGAGATTTTAATGTTCGTCTAGCGGATCTCGAGACAGCAATGAAGGCTGTCATTAGTCAAATTACTCCAGAGAAAATCATTTATTTTGAATCAACAATTGAGAGAGTGAATTCTTATCCAGGTGCAAAGGCCGACATTATAGTAAGCTCTCCAAGCGGGGCAAAAAATTTCAATGCCATTGATCTTCTTGTTGTTGCTGAAGGGGCTCATAGTCCCACAAATCAACTTCTTGGCAATCGGCGCGTGAGTGTGTTGCCCTCAATTCCTGTGATCGCAGCGATCTTTAAAGATGACCGTCCTCAGATTAGAGGGGTATCCACTTTTTTTCAGTATATTGGAAAGAGTCTTGCCAATACCGCTACAAGTGTCTATTACTACACTATTTTCTTCTTCAAAGTTGTTTTTCAAGGAGAGCACATTTTCAATAAAAACCGCAAAATTGCAGGTTCTTTGGTTCTCAGAACTCCAAACCAAAATTACTTAGGCAGTGGACTTTCCAAAAAAGAAACAGAGATAATGAAGCAGGTGATTCAAAAGCTTGAAAATGCACAAGAAGAGCTCGAAGCTGCAAAGAAGCAAAATTATAGCCAGGAGAGATTAGCTCCTCTCAATGAAAAAGTTAAAGTCGCACAAAAAGAGTGGGATCGCTATATGAAGTATTGGACGGGAATCTCTTTTTGTTCTGCTAATATTTTCGGTATCTTGGCTAGTATTTTTGGAAGACAAAAGTTGGATTTTGCTTCATGGCTTCCCTTGGATCACCTCTCTATAACAGAAATTGGCGCAGACAAATCGGATATATACTCTGGAAAAATCGGCCAATCTTCCTTTCTAGTTGCAGGCGATTCTCTTGCGACTGTCGATCCAACAACTGGTTTAGGTTGCAACACTGCAGTTCGAACTGCCACTGATTTCCATGATTACGTTGCTGGTCTCAACTCGAAGCAGGACATTGCCTCTCTTCAAAAAAATTATAACACTAACTGTGAAGCGATTATTTCAAATAACCATGAAGAATCCAAAAGATTCCGCTTAGCCTATCGTCCTGATGCTGTGGATGTGTAGAAAACCATTCATTGGTCATCAGACAGTGTATGATGTGGGTTAGGGCAAGATCCAAAAATTCATTGGACGCGAAAAAGAAATAGCCGCCTTTGAGGCGTTAGCGGGACTGAAAAGATCTTCGGTTATGCTCATTCGAGGGCGTGGCCGTGTCGGAAAAAGTCGACTTTCTCCAGAGTGTGCTAAAGATCGAATTTTTTTTGCCTTTTTCAGGACTTGCTCCTGAAAAAAATACTTCATTGATATTTCTGCTTTTTTAAATGGCCCTCTGGAGTATCTAAAATTCTAGACTAAAGCAAATTGAGGGTTGTTTCGGGTGACAACGATTTGCCGGATCGCCGCTCGGTCTTGATCTCGGATGATATTGCCAAAAAGATCTGTCCCTTGATGCGTCGTGCCCCAGGTCCATCTCCCATCGTCATCAGTATATCTTTGGAAAAAGGTCACGACAAATTCACGGCCTTGGTCTACAGGTCGATTAGAGCGCAATTTAAGAGCGATGAATGGTCTGCCTAATCTATCTGCACCTCTCATGATCGATTGAGAAAGATCACTGGGCCTTAAAAAATCAAGATATCCGGTGTCCCCTGTACGGGTGCCAATATCAAGAACTGGCAATCGGTCAAATGCAGCAGATCCGCCGACAGCCTCTTTCATGGCTTGAAATGCTTCCTCCCGCCCTTTGGCAAGTTCTGCTTGTCGCAGCGTGGCTTCCTCTTTTTCTCTGGTTCCAAGGTTATTCAATTCAAGTCCTGCCCAAATTCCCAAACCAGCCGACAGAACACCGGCAGCAATTGTAAAGGGGATCAGAAGACCTGTTAATAAACCAACCCCGACAAAGGCGATCAAGGGCGCGGCAACTAATGCAATTTTGCAGATTAGAGAAGTTTGATCACTTCTAAATAACTTAACAAGTCTTTGCATGCAGTTGGGCTCGGAGCTTTTTGTAGCCTCTTGTTTTCCAATTTCAAACAGAGGGCTATGAGCATAACGTGTGGATGCTGAGGCTGAAGATACCATGATTTTATCCTATTCAAATTTTTTCATAAAAATGATACTTGATCGGTTCCATTAAGTCAACTAAATAAATTTATACGAAATAGGTGCCAGGCTTTGCAACAGCCCTTTTTTATTAAGTTTGGCAACCCAGCACTCATGATCGTCCCTTCCATAGATAATCCAGATAAAGTTGTGATCAGACAAAAAGCCGCAAGGAAAGACGCAGCGCAATGGGGCCCAATAGGGTTTGTATTCAATCCCGCTATAAAAATTTTTACCTATAATGGGGGATGTGCTCATAGCTGTGATATTAAAGGGGGGATCCTTAGAAAAAGTATAGGCGCCCATGAAGTAATGCAGGATTTCCTTTCCTTTAGAATGACGGGTTGCCATTTTTTTCGACGAGTGAAAGAATGCAAGGTATTGGTTATCTTCCATTAAAGCCGGGGTTCCTCCGCGCAAAATCCCAAAATTCCAATTAGCGGGAGTAGGGGTGCAGCAAAGAGTATTGCAAACGCCAGAACCATCAAGGCGAGGAAAAAAGATTTTGTGGGGGTTTATACTGTAGGCTAGAAGTAGAGTGTCTTGATAGATGAAAGGAACCCAGGATTTTTCTCTGATTTCTTTGGATTCTCCTTCATAGTTGCGCAGGCACTCGAGATTTTCGACAATAAAGTGCTCAGAATCAAAAATAAGTTCAGCAACATACATCCGAAATCCCCCCTTGCTGATTTTCATTTCGGGATTGTCGCTGTAGATGATGAACAACCGATCGCCAATGGCAATGAGCCTGCCATCTTCAGCCCGGCAGGGATTGCTAGTATACTCATCTCTTAAATTGAGTAACTGGGGTGTATTAATCGGCTCAAACTCTTCGTTTAGGAGGACAAGGCCAATTTCTGCATTATACTTTTGCTTGATGTCAGGGATGATTCTAAAACTCATGAGCAGCTGCCCTCGCCATCGGATAATGGAGGGATTAAATGCAAAGGGATGTCCTGGGATCTCGATCTTTTTGGTCTCAAGTACAAAGTCTTGAGATAGCGTTTCAAGATCAAAGAACACATCTTCATCGGCATGCCCACTTACAAATGCCAAGAAAAAAGAAATAAAGATTGCTAAAATAGTCATATCTATTCGGCTGAAATAGGGGTTAAACTTTTAAGAAACTTCCTTTTATCGATTTTAATTACCCAGGACTCATGATCTTGTCTTCCATAGGTGACCCAGAAATAATTTTCGTCGACAAGTAATCCGGAGGGAAAAACACATCTGAGTGGCTTCCAAGTTCTGTAAAAGGGGGGCTGGTAGAAATCTTTAGCTACAATGGGCTCAGAGGTTGCAGCCAAAAGCGCAAAAGGGGGTTTAGATTCAAATGTGTAGGCTCCCATCACATAATGTGTGATTTTTTTCCCTCCCGATTGAACAGAAGGGACATCAACCCAAGAGTGGAAAAAAGCAATATAGTGATCCCCATCGAGAATTGCCTGTGTGCCGCCTCTGGGAACGCCCCAGTTCCATTTGAAAGTCTTCTTTGTGCTGAAGATCGTCTCACATGTTTTTGTCCCAAAATGAGGGCGGAGGATGCGGTGGGGAATGATACTATAGGCCAAATGGAGCTGTGCTTTATAGTCAAAGGGAACCCAATTTTTCTCATAGCGCATCTGATTTTCCCCTTCGAAATGCTCCAAACATTCAGGCTCTGATGCGGTGAAGTTGATCCCATCAAAGTGTATTTCTGCAAGAAACATCCTTCTCATTTCCTTTTGAGTGACATGCTCAAGAATATTGTTGTAGGCAACGAACAATTGCTCTCCTACAATGATCAGTCTGGGATCTTGCTGCTTGGAAACTAGAACCGGGTTTTTAAATGGCAGCTCAAACAATTGGGGAGTGCTGATCGGTTCGAAATCATTGTTGAGCCATACCAATCCAAACGGGTTTGTGGAACGCGTTAGGGGATTATAAGTTCTAAAACTCATGAGTAAGGAACCACGCCACCGGACAATGGATGGGTTAAAGGCATAGGGGTGGCCTGGAATTTCAATCTTTTTTGTCTCTAGGATGAAATTTTGGTTGACCTTGTCAAAATCAAACCAGGGCAGCGGGGATGTTTTGTTGTCATTGGATTCCGACTCATTAGCAATAGCATAATCTGAAAAATCTTGAATAAATAACGGTTCGATCATGTTTGCGTGGCATTGGATGGAACCTAGGACAGCAACAAGAATGTAATTTATTTTCATCGGTACCAGTCTGTTATTAGTTTAGGTAGGGTAGGTCTGGCATTTGGCCAATAATCAAAGGGAAAAGCTTTGTAGAGTTTTTCTAGGTCGCATTGGACAGGCGGTTCCCCCCCCATTTCAAGCGCTTGATTCACTGTTGTAGCATAGTTGAAATCTGGTCGTCCAGTTCCTAGATAATAATCGTAATATTTGAAAAGAGGTTCAGTCTCCGTTATCCGCAGCAGCCGCGCCGGGATCCCATAGGCCTCTGCAATGATGACACCGTGAAGGGAACTCGAGATCACAAATCGGCTGTCTACGATTTTTTCGATGATCTCATCCCACGGATCTGTCGAGTAGACGATATGATCCGATTGACTTTTAGGAAATAGGTGTTCCTCTGAGAAGTGGGGAATGATGATGTAATCATAGCTGGGCTGCTTCTTTCTGGTAAACTCAGGGAAGAAATAAGGAATAAGCAAAGCTGGGTCCCCAAATATCTTCGGGCTGATAATCCCAAAATGATCCTTGAGAAACTGCCAAGTGAGAGGTCCTCTGACAGAGCGAATATCTAAAGTTTTGAACGTGTAGTCCTTTTTTTTCAAAAGCTTTCCATTAATCCCCGAACCCCAAACAACGTCGTGATCGTTAGCAAACGAGAAAATCGATCCGCTGGCCAGCAATTTCTTTTCTCTGTTTTTTTGTCCTTTGACGTATGCCCGAACAGGTCCCCCGACGATTCTTTCTACAAGTTTTAGAGAAATATAATCCCCGAAATTGACAAATGTTCTTCCTCTCCACTTTTCATTCCAGTAAAAAAGTGGGAGTTCCTTATTAACCTGAGTAATGGGTTTAATCCGCTCAACATCAACAATCTTTGCGTGATGTTGCCCTTGTTTTTCCAAAGGTATAGGGTCCTCCGCTATTACCTTTGGAAAAACAAGGGCAATCTCATCGCAAATCTTTGTTGATGTTGAGGGAAGAAAGCCATTACTCAGGTTATTAGAAGGTTGATAGGCAAAGCTAACCCAAGAAACGCAATGGAGTAGGATTGCCAGTATCCATTTATTGGTGAAATGGGTTGTGATTGGAGTATTCATCGGTGTCATTTTTCGTTTTTTCTCAGGCATAACTGTCCTATGAAGAGTTGCTGATACTCGAGTCGATTTTTTAGTTGAGAATCAAGGGAGTGTAAAGAACGAAGAAAAAAATAACAACCAAATATTTCCTTAAGAAGTATCTCTAAGGGCTTTTTTCAGCCTATTCGCGTTGTGATGAAAACCTCTCCCCCTTTATCGATGAGGACGGAATTTTCCGCTTGGGCAACCATCCCATGAGCTTCTTCCACAAGAGGAGGATAACCTGCGATAATGCCCAATTGCATGAGCTCATTTAAACCAAGCTTAGTTTCGATGAGAGATAAATCTTCCGATAGGATGTTGTGAAAAGAAAAAGGGAGGCCTTTAAAAGCTTTGATTTTTTCCAGCAGCGCTTTTGCATAGCCAGATTGGACTTTACCCTCTTTCAAAAAAGAAAAAAGTGTGGGATCGCTCGCCTCATAAATTAAGCCCTTGCCATTGGTGGCAAAAGGTTCGATGGCAAAGGTCATCCCAGGTTTGACAATAGCTACGGATTTGTCATCGCAATTAGGGATCGATGGAGCTGTGTGGATCTTATAATAGCCCAATCCATGCCCGCAAAGATTGCGCACAGGTTTTAGACCGTAGGAGACAATTGTAGACTCGATGACTTTACCGATCTCACGAATAGGCAGACCCACTTTAATGATCTGTTCCGCATTTAACAATGCAGCCTCGGCTGCATCGATCAGCACTTGATGCTTTCCGGATAAATCGATGCTCACAGCGCAATCGCCAATGGCCCCGTTGTAGCAAATGCCGACATCGAGCTTGATCAGCTGGTTTGAAAAAATAATATCAGTTCCCGGCTGTGGAAGGAAATGAGCTGCGACATCATTAAGGGCAATTTGGGGAGGAAAAGCGGGAATGGCCCCGAGTTCTTTGATCTTTTCATAAATTTGAGCAATGACCGCATTGTAGGAAGCGCCGGATTTGATCAGCGATTTTCCAAACGATCGAACAGCTCCGGCAATGGAGCCCGCCTTGATGAAGTCTTGTTTGTATTGCTCTTTCATGACTCACTCAATGGTCCAATTTGATACTCTGTAACGACATTTCCTTCTATCAGATGCTCTTGCAGGATTCTCTCAAGAACCTCTGGTGTACAGGAATGATACCAAATCCCTTCAGGATAGACAACAGCGATGGGGCCATTGCAGCAGACCCTTAAGCAACTAGTCCAAACTTGTACATGCAGAATAACATGGAGCGTATTAGGCACAACGTTATTTTTTCGCCCAGGTAAAAAATAATGTGTATTTTTGAACTTGCTAAACGCTTAGCGTTATTGACTTCGTCGGTCAGTTAGATCTGATTTTGTCTCGCTCGTCCCTGCAGGCCAAATTTAGTCCAAACTCCAGAGTAATAAAATTCTAGATTATACCTATATGATTGTTAGCGTTATAGGTAAATTAATATGTAATTATAAAAATTATTTTAAAAAAAGATCGTTGACGTAAAGTTAATTTATTGTTTATAATTATCTTTCGGGCAGTTAATAATAATAAAGTTATTTGCTGATAATTTTCTGAATTTTTCAGATTAGTTTTAGCAGCTTTTTGATATGAAATAAAAAATATAGGGAAATTTATGCAAGCAATACAAAACTATTTTCATCAGGTTCTTCACACTTCAGAAGGGAAAGGCGCTATTGCAACTCTTGTAATAACAGTAGCACTAGTTGCTGCTACAGTTCTACTAGCATTAACGGTCTGTCCAATAGCGGGATCCTTTATCGCCATTTTAGCTTTTTCTACAGCAATGATATCATTTGCATATTTCTACAGTGTGGCACACCAACAACCACAACTTCCTCCTG
The DNA here is from genome assembly GCA_903970255.1 of Acidobacteriota bacterium. Lineage (GTDB taxonomy): Bacteria > Chlamydiota > Chlamydiia > Chlamydiales > Rhabdochlamydiaceae > CAJCIW01. Next base: position 9,164 of record CAJCHM010000043.1, on the reverse strand, counting down.
CTGTTTAAAGAAAAGGATCCGGTGCGATGAGAGATCCTATCCTTTTCCCCTTCTTCCTCTTAGCAAATCACCGTATTTCTCTGAATGGCTTTTTTAAACGACCTTCCCAGAAAGATCGCAATCACCAGCCATAATGCCAGCAGGGGAAAGCACAGAAAGCCGCTTAACATCAAATAGTGGGATTTGCCGGCTAAAGCTCCGAAGGTACTCTGCAGTGGAGCTAAGGACATATTGAAGATAGACCCTGCCTGCTTGGAGGTTCGGGAACCAAATGTCTCTATCCACGCTTGCGCTTTAAATTTCACATCAGGGGTTGTGGGGATATAGAGTTGTTTAAGGGCAGGGCCATTGAGTGCGTAGTTGATGGCTTTTGAGCCTACCATGAGAACAAAGAGAAAGGTGAGAGTGTTCAAACTTAAAAACCCCATTAGTGCGCATCCCACGATGATAGGCATTGCCGCCAGCGCTACGCCCACTCCAAGAAAACGGGTCACGTTGCTAATTCCAAGCAGCAAACAGAGCAAAGAGACGATATTGACGCTTGAGGCATAAATACTTAAGTAATTGCTCAAACTAACTCCAGAATAGACGGAACTGGCTGCAACTTTGAAGTTGAAATCAAAAATAGTGACAACAACTTCGTAGATGAAATTCGCTGCAAAAATGCCCAAAAGGTAACGGTTTTTTAAAAGAAGTTTCAGTCCTTCCAAAAATCCAGGCTCCTGTTTGCTCTCGATGGCAGTTTCACTTTTCCCATGGAAGGAGGCAAGAAGATGGCTCGGGGTTGAGCGCAAAAAGTAACCGATCAGAGGAATGATCAGTAAAATCAAAAATCCTAAACACATCATCGAGAGCGCGTCTGTGGTAAGTCCTAAGCGGTGGGGCAAACCGCCAATGCTATAGGGGAGAATAATGCCCCCCATTTGCCCTATGGCTACCACAAGGGGAAACCCTTTTTTGGCTGGAGCTGCCTGGGTGGTATCTGTGGCAAACGCCCAGAAAAGAGCAATCACCAAAGAGCCAAAACTCTCGACGAAAACATAAAACAAGTACCCAATTGTTTTAGTAGCGGCAAGAAAAAAGAAGGGGCGATGGGCAATTTCCTCTGCAGGGGCTTGAAACTCTAGCATACATAGACTGAAAATAAAGACGGCAACCCCATAGAAAATGGGCAGAATGACCAGCATTTTTTCCCTAGAGGTTTTTTCAAGCAGCCTTGTGTAGAACATCACAAGAGGTAAAAGGGCAATGACGGAAACTGTTTTTGCAAAGGGGAGCTGTAGCTTGTCCACAAGCTGGATAAAGACTGCATCCTTCAAAGGGCGCAGCGTCCAATAGACGCCAATCATCAATGCAAAGATGACTCCCATCTTAATAAATTTTTTAAATTCTTCCTTTTCGAAATTTCCAAAATTGAATCGACAAATCGTTTGAAAAAATCGTAATATAGCACTTGTTTTATCCATGATTCTAACTCCTTTATCAAAAACATCAGGATAACTTCTTTGTTTTTATTTGTGCTGTCGATATATTCGATATTCAATATTGAAAATATCGATTTGATTGCTGAGGTGATTTTATGAAAGAATTGGCGTACAATTTTGAAACTGAGAAGGAATTATTGCAGAAGCTCGAGGGTTCATTAAAAAATTTACGCGTTGCCGATGTCGAGCTGTTTATCACTGCAGCTCATATGAAAAATCTGGGAAAGTCAGCCGCATTTCACCATTTAAGCCAGAGTGCAACCAGCACAGCGATTCAACGGGTTGAAGCGGCCTTCGGGGTGCCATTATGCACCCATGAAAAACGGCAGTTTTGCCTAACTCGTGAGGGGCAAATTCTTTTCCCAAGGCTAGAAAATTGGATCAAGCAGCTCAGAGATTTAATCATTTCCAAAGATCAGATTCCCATCCGTCTTGTCACAACACATGCCATTGCACAAATCGCAGTGCCAGCGCTTCTTTCCATCGATAACATCGATTTCAAGCATATGCGGCCAGACCACGCCTATGCAGCCATTTTACAGACGGAGGCAGATATCGCTCTTGTCCTTGACAATGCGCCATGGAAAGGAGTGATTGCCGCTGAAATTGGCAGGGGTCATTTCCAGCTTTATTCTAAGACAAAGGAAACCTCCATTAAACCTGTCTTACTCCCTGAAGATCAAATGGAGGTGTTATCGCTGCAGCAAAGTTGGCAACAGGTGCATGGTTATTCCCTCCCTGTCAAATCCCGTATTCCCAGTTGGTCGCTCATTGCAAATATCTGTGCGGAATCTAATGAAATTGGATTCCTTCCAGATTTTTTGGCAAAAAAGTTAGGGTTGCATCCCGTTTTATGGCAGCCGGCAACCTCCCCCTATCGCGTCCTTGCAATTTACCGAAACATGGGCAAGCCTTTGCAAGAGAGGTTCAACCTGTTATTGCATGAATTGCAAAAAGTATTTTCTAATTAGCCAAATTATAATAAATGTGTTATATATCAATTAAGATAGGTTTTTTATGAGAAAATTGTTTTTTATTTTATTGACTCTCATGCTGTCATTATCCTCCATATCTCACGCATTTGGCAGAAAATACTCTCATATGCAGATTGCACCCGATTCTTTTATTGTCACAATACAGGGGACAAAGTCAACAACCCTTGATGTGGCGCTATCAGGGCTGATGACACGCGCCTCTGAAATCACGCTGAAAAATAACTGCAAGTACTTTATTGTCACATCCAACATCGATCATACAACAATATCGAAGGGTAGATTCTCAGAGATCAAAAAAATTGAGATGTGCATCACCATCAAATGTTTTAAGGAACAGCCCAAAGAGGATCTAGTCGCTGTTGATGCCGACTTCTTTTTGAAGAATAAAGCTTCTTCTAATCACTAAAATCGTTAGAATGGCGTGCAATTGAGGGAATCGCATGATCATCTACTCCAAAAAAATCATTCAATTCGTTAATGAGATCAAAAGCGTCGTAAAGGATGTTTTGTCCAGAGAAGTTCGTTTAAAAGTTGGGCGTGATCGTTTTCTTGATCGGCAGCAAAGAACCTCCTATCCGATCAAAGTAGTGGTTTATGACAACAAAAGCATGCTGGGGTATTTTGATCCCGATTTTTATGAGCTGGGGTTTCATCAGTGTCTGATGCATTTAAGTAAACAGCAGCTCCATCATGTGATCCGCCACGAATTGGCCCATTACATCACTTTTATCACTTACGGTTTAGCAGCACAACCTCATGGGAGTGAATTCAGGGAATTTTGCAGACAGATGGGATGGGGCGAAGAGATTTATAGAGCAACCACCTGCCTAGATGGCGCACAAAATATTCCTTCTAACCAAGAGAGCAGCGTCCTTAGAAAAGTTCAAAAGCTTATGGCCCTTGCAAACAGCAAAAACACCCATGAAGCAGAAGTTGCCATGATTAAGTCGAGGCAACTCCTTTTGAAGCACAATATGGACTCTAATGATGTAAGCGCCGAGGATGATGAGAAAGTATTTCTTAAGCGGATCATGAAGCAGAAAAAGGAAAATGCTAAAATGCGCTGTATCGCAAAGATCTTGGAAACTTTCTTTGTAAGCACCGTTTATAGCCGAGCAGGGGACTCTACCTACCTCGAAATTTTGGGAAATGTGGTCAATGTAGAGATTGCCGAATATGTGGCAGGTGTTCTTGATTTTGAACTAGATAACCTATGGATTCAGGCGCAACAAGAGACAAACTTAAGGGGAATGGTTGCAAAAAATTCCTTCTTTTTAGGTTTGGCAAAGGGGTACTGCAACAAAATCCACGCTCTCAAAAGAGAGTATAACAGCACCACAACGCATGCACTACTGGTCATTGAGAAGCAGCTCATCGACGCAAGGGCAATGGCATATCCTCGACTATCCTCAATGAAAAGCAGTGCCCGTCATTGTCGGGAATCCTCGGCGCTTGGGGAGCAAATGGGCAGGCAGCTCAACATCAACCCTGCGATCAGCAGACCCTCGAACCCCTCTGAAACATTCATTGTTTATTCTAAAGGTTAAAAATATGACTGAAAAATTAAAAAATTCCTCGCAACGCATTCAAGATGTTCTAAATCAGTTTGGCCTTGATATTAAGGTTATCGAATTCAAAGAACTTACCCGTACCGCGCAGGAAGCAGCTAATGCAATTGGTTGCGAAGTGGGGCAAATTGCAAAAACTCTTGTTTTCAAAGGTAAAAACACCTCCAAGCCCATTTGCGTGATTGCAAGCGGAAAAAACAGAGTAGATGAAAAAAAAATTGTTCAGTAGATAGGGGAAGAGATAGAAAAACCCGATGCAGAATATGTTTTACAACATACAACTTTTGCCATAGGAGGAGTTCCTCCTATTGGGTATCAATTCGAAATCAAACCGCTGATCGATGAAGATTTATTATCCTACCCAGAAATTTGGGCAGCAGCAGGCACCCCTCATTCTGTATTTCGACTTACTCCCCATGATTTAGTAAAGATTACAAATGGCCAAGTTGTGAATATCCGAAAATAGTTCAGAAGCATGCTCTAAACTTTGAGCGGATAAGGATCTCTTTAGCCTCGAAAGCAAAGCCAAGATATAGGTAGCTCTTATTGTATCTTTAGTCCCACTCTCTAAGGAGTAAGGAAGGACGATATGGGGTGAGTGCCGAAAATTGGCTGTCACATGAGCCGCTGTTAAAATTCTCTTTAATCCCTCTTCTGTCATAGAATTTTCCTCTGACGACCTTATTAAAGACCACGTCTACTTCTTGCTGGCTTCTTTTGCTATGCCCTCTCCAACTGTAAAACCCGCCTCTCTTAATAAACCCTTATGTTCTTCTTGAAAAGCGTGCTCCATCATTAAAGATCCTCCTGGAGACAGCGCTCTAAAAAGCTCTTTAAGTGTATTTTTTGTTCTTGCATCTTCGAAAAGAAAATTGCCCATGGTGTGATCGAAAATCTTTGTAAAGCGTTCGTCCGGAATCGCCTTCCAAAAGGCTTCATCGTGCATATTCACAACAACGTCAGGGCCTAGATTCGCAAAAAGATCAATGCTGAAGGGGTCTGTAGCATGATCTTCTGCAAGTCTATAGTGACAAGCTGTCACATGGGTCTTTGTAGACGCACCACAACCGATTGCCATCGTCTTTTTTTCAGGGTGGGCTTTAAGAAATCCTGCCGCAAGAGCTCCAGGCTGATAATCGATCCTAAGATTAATGGAGCGATGCTCAGTGCTTAAAAAACCACTCTTTTGCATGAGCGTAAAATACGTTTCCCTAAGTTGATCAGCAAAAGGCGCTTGTTCAGAAATGCCTAATATTTGATGAACGATTTCCTGGATCTGAAAAGGACATGCCCCCCCATAATTAGACAGCGTTTCTTGAGATAGAAGTAGTGCTTGTTTGGCATTAGACAACATCTTTTTCACTTCTTCATTTTTTCCTTCTTGAAACGGAGAAAGCCTCTCTATTACTGTCTCAGCAAGCTCGCAGGAATTTTTTGTGGAGCCCCCATTCAAGGCAGAGCAAATTTCCAAGCCAAGCTTATCTTGATTTTCCCCGATTGCTACTCTCAAGTTATTGACGCGCGAAAAATCTAAAGAATAGAGATTAAAATAATTTATTGTTGACATACTCTCTCCAAGGGTTATATTAAAGGTGAATTCAACAATCTAGCGCAACAACCGTCGTTAACCGCTTTCATGTTAATCTATTTGCTAATAATATCAAAAATATTGATTTAATTACACGCAATTACACATATAAAATTATAATTACATGTTTTTTATTTAAAAGCCGATTTTTCTTATGGCTTTTTGTAAGCCGTTGCGATGGCGGTAGAGAAGCAGATGTCGAAGCTGTCCCATAGTAAGAGGATATTTCCCGCTTTGTATGATTTGCTGTGGAGACCAATAAGTGTGCTGTGTCATCTCTAATTCCTGGGTAGTGCCTGGTTGATTTGGATACAGCCGGATTGTAATATTTATTTTTGGAGTAGGAGTTGAGACTGTATTTTATTTATGGATGTTATATGGAGCAAAGAAAATTTTTAAGAGCACTTGACAGTGTATTTTAGTGGATTAAAAAAATGAGTCATTTTTGGGGATTTTTGAGGACGTTTTTTACCAAGAATTACTCGCGATTCCGATTGCCTCTTGGGAAATTTTTTTTCTCCCGATTTTGACAGTTTGTAGCGCATTTTATTGTTAATCAACCACTTATCGATAAGTGGTTGATTAACAATAAAAGGTGTATCGGCAAGTAGTTGTCTTTCCTTGCCGAGAAGTTCTGGGGTAATGTGGATAAGTCCGTAAGATCCAAGACGCGCCCCCCAATAATCGAGATGTCGTTTTGTGTCCTCGGCAGAGCGGTGATGTTCGAGGGCCCCGTCTTGAATATAACGTGCAAGAAGTTCACTGAAGGTGTGTATTTTCTTGTGTTGGTCGAACTTGAATTCACCGGCTTTAATCTCTGGCTCGACGTTGGCAGACCAATCTTCCCCTTCCTGCTTGCGGTCGAAGTGATTGCAGACTGTGGGGTAGCCTTTGATGCGGACGATAGCGCGCCAGACGGTTGTGCCGTTTTCGTTTTTGCGTTTGAAAATTGATGCCATGGATCCAACCTTGGTTTGTGTTTAGGGTTGGTTGGATGGCCTGCTGGTTAAGATTGATCTTTACTACACCGCCATTGCACCGCGCGACTGCAATTAAAACTTGAAGTTGATTTTCGTTCAAGTGGATTGCAGCTTAAGTGTAATGGAATGCGCTCGTTAGGAAAGTGGGGCAAGCAGGACTTGGAACCCCGCGACCAGCGGGTTATGAGTCCGCAGGGCGCCTTCACTCTACAACAAATCGCAATAACTAACAGCAAGATGATAAGCCACTTAAGGGATTTGCGTCTATTGCCATTTTTAGGCCCTTAGTGGTCATCCATTGGTCTTTTTTATTAGAGAGGAGGTGATGTGGGAAGTGTGGCATGAGGATCTGAAGAATTATCTTTAGGGACTGGACATAGGAGGAGCTTACGATTAATGAAGTCAATGCAGACAATTTGTGTTTCTAAAAAATCTACCCCTATGATGGCTTCTACTCCAAAGGGAAGCTGTGTCTCGTAGAATATGCAGGGGCCTAGCTGACGGCCGCCAACACTGAATGTAGTAGAGGGGAGGGGATTAGCGAAGTTTATATTTGCAAACTCGGGTTCCTCTTCTATGCCATCCGATACATTAGAATGAGTGTGAATAAGGTTAAGGGTACACCCCGTATCAAGGAGGCATTTTACTGTTCGATTATTAACATCTGCCTCGAACTCTATTAACTCTTTGCGGGGAAGGAAATTCGCTGAGACAAATTGCTCGAGCGGATATCCCTTTTCTTTCAGTGTTTCTAGGTTATCACAACAGATAGCAAGGGACTTTTGAAGATCAATGAGGATGACTGTTCCTAAGAAGGCCTGCCAGCCGAAGCGTGCTGTAACATCCGATGACTCAAAATTTGCGTTAGGATTCAGTTCGGTATCACGTTCGAATTCAAGTTGAGTTTCCTCGACGGGCAAGTTTACCAAAGCTACATCTTCGATGTAGAGTTTCGGTATGGTAAACACCGAAGTCTCATACTTCTTTCCCCTAATACTTGCAAAAAGAACTGTTCCTGCATCAGACTTGTGTGTCAGTTGGTCTAACAAGTGTTTAGGAAGACTGAGCACCCCGTCATATCCCATATCGAGCTTTGCTAGAAATGAGATCCCTTCAATTTCTGCCTGCAAACAAGGGATACGACCATCAGACTCTGTGAGCGTAAATGAATAGAAGGAATGAGGAGGTAAAGAGGTGCGGATTTTTTCATGACTGGGCATCCATAACTTCAGAGCCCAGTTAGTGACCAACACGATAAAGCAAATGCCTGCTGCGATGATCAGATTTTTTTTCATCTTATTTCTTTGTCTTTTCTTTGCCGGCTTCTACTCCACAGTCATATCCATCGCTTTCTTTTTCTTTAGAAACTCTGCCCTTTGCGTAATTACCGTCTTTATCTTTTATTTCCCCTTCAAAATAGAGAGAGGTTTTTCCATGATCCTTGCCTCCTAATTTCATCTCAACCCCTCCTTTAACCCTATATTCTGAATCATTTGATTTGTTCTTGCTATGCTTGATAATAAGTATTTTTGGACTGGAATGCAGGGAAGGAGATGTATTATAAAGCAAAGGGGCAGAAATGTTGAATGCAAGCCTAGATTCACCCTTTGTGACATTCTGAAGCACGTCGTTCTGGATATAGACGAGATCTGCATCAGTAGCTTTTATAGCAGATTTTAGCTCATTAGGAGAGGCCAAATCTGTCCAGTCTTGTAAGGACTGCATAGCCAGTGTTTCGTGGTCATAGTTACGACCAGAGGCAAACAGTAATAGGCTTTGTTCTAAAATGTAAGCCTTGCCGGGATCTTTGTCGATTGCATCTGTGAGATCTGCATAGCACTCATCGAGCACTTGTAGAATGGTCGAGGCTTCGTTCTGATGTAAACAGTTAAGGGTATAAACGATTCTCAAACTTTCTTTCAGCTCATGATAAGCGAGCTGGGAGGTTTCATCATCAGCATCAATGATTAGCCCTACGATATCCTCAACATAAGATAACAACTCAGGCAGGCTTAGCGTTTCAGAAGAAAGAGTAATGTCGTTCTCTATTCCTATTTCATTTGCAGAAAGCACGCTGGAATACATTAAAGCGATCGTTCCTAGAACACATATTGACTTCATTGCACATTCTCCTTTTAGATTGCTAATGAAAGATTTATTATAGGCGCGCCTCTTTTGATGTCAAAAAAATAATGTCGGAAATTTTTGTAACGCACCTTCTGCTTTTGCAGCTTTTAAGCCCTTAGTGGTCATCCATTGGCCAGCGGAGGTGACTTGGAACACCCGGAAAGGGGAGGTGCCAAACCCCGAAATTTTTGTCTTCAGTGTTCTTCAGGGTTCGCTCAAGACAGGGTTCGGTGGGGGGGACAATACAATTACTGACTTGGCCTTTCAGAGTTACATCGCGTATGGGGTGTAAACTTTAGTCATTAAGCGGGAATGTTTCTGAAAAATAATTCCGGCACAAACCGGGATGCAAATGTTCGGTGAAGCATGTCGGAAGCCCGATATCAGTAACCCCGAAGGGGGACTGCCCCCTTAAATCCCCC
>CAJCHM010000042.1 GCA_903970255.1 Acidobacteriota bacterium | reverse complement strand
CTCCATCGCCGATTGGAAACGGGTGAAAACAGCCCGTACTGTTCCGGGCAGGACTCTAGATACCACAAGCGCAAACCCTTGCGTGGTCACTCAGAGAGCGAAACAAAATAAACACGTTTAAACACGTTTTTAGGAACAGTTGCTTGAGAAACACATCGCAATGTTGGAACGCCTAGAGGCAAGGCATAAACTTTCACAAACGGAAAAAGAACTCTCTTCTGTTCTCTATCAACATGGAGTAGATGACCAAGGCTTTGCCAGGATTCGGAGCAAGGGAGACCAAGCTCTTTTCGGAGGAAGTACCACTATTGAAATGAAGCGTAAATTGAGAGTGCCTGAGTCCCGAGCCTTAGCTGATTTTTTACCGACTATTACAATTAAGGCTAAGGATTTTGCAGGAGAAATCACACATTTCAACGTCAAAAAGGAAAATTTGCAAGGAGAGAACCGGATAGCCGAAGAGCATGTAAAGAACAATCAAGGTGTGCGACGCGTGCTGATAGAAAGCAATATTTATCCAGAAGAATTGCCTGCTGAAGAAGATATTAAGAAATTAGAAAAACAGATCAAAAAAGAGGGAGAAAAACTAATGGAGCATCCTGGTATCCTCCCGTTAATTGAGTCAACATGAGATTGTCACACAACTCCATTGGTCTGTTGTGGATACAAATGGGGTAAATTTCCCCACGGGCTGTGGGTAAATTACAGTTGAAAGCCTTCCGTGGCTCGTGGGATAATCCGAAGAGGAATTTTCAAAATGCAGAGCGAATTGAAAAAAGTGAAATTTTCCAAACCCATTGGAATTGTTGGTGGAGCAGGTCCTATGGCCAGCGCTTTTCTTTACAATACGATTATTGAAGTGTGCCAAAAGCAATACGGTTCGAATGATTATAGCGAATTCCCAGAGATTATCCTCGAAAGCTACCCGTTTACTCGAGGTGATCGCGAAAAAATCCGACAGGATATTTCCCTCTGTTTTGCAAAATTGAAGAGCGCAGGCGCTGAGCTGTTTTCCATAGCTTCAAACTCATTTCACGGTTTCCTGCCAGATGTTTCCTCAATAGATTTTGTGAATTTAGTATCGGAGAGCCTTGAAGAGGCTGCTCATTGTAATATTTCCAAGGCTTTAATCCTCGCAGCTCAGGCAACGATTGACTTAAAACTTTACGAGCAATCGGATCTAGAGTGCGTTTATCCTTCTCAAGAGGATCAAAAGCATATCCAAAAAATGATCCGAGAAGTTGCAGGAGGAGCGGTTACAGGGGATCAATCGGTGAAGATAAGGGAGGTCATTGAATCTTTTCGGGGACAGTCGCTAATTGATGGGGTCATCATTGCATGCACTGAATTGCCGTTGATCCATCGAAAATATCCATTATCAGAATTGGCCGGCTTGCCGATTATCGATACGGTTAAGGTTTTGGCTAGTAGGTTGTTAATTTTGTCGCAAGAAGAGGGACTATAATGGTCCCAGAAATTAGGACCACCGTCTAAACTTATAGTCTCCTAGAACAGGAGGAGGCTAAAAATGGCCCGTACAAGAAAAAAATATACACCAGAATTCAAGCTCAAGGCAGTGGTGGAGGTCTTGAAGGGAGAAAAGACAGCGGCCCAGTTGGCCGGATAATTAGGCGTTCACCCGATGGTGCTCTCTGAATGGAAAAGGACCTTTATGGGAAGCGGAGCCCAGCTCTTTGAAAGACAGAAAAGGGCAAAAGGCACGTCTGAGGAAAAAGAAAAGGCAGAACTGTTCGAACAGATTGGGCGATTGAAGATGGAGCTTGAGTGGCTTAAAAAAAAAATTGGGGATCTTGAGTTAGATAAAAGAAGAGTGCTGATTGATCCAGCTGAAGCGACGTTTTCGCAAAGGAAACAATGCCAATTATTGGGGTTACATCGATCCGGGCTCTATTATGAGCCAAGAGGACCTACCGAGAAAGATTTGCAGCTGATGCTTGCGATTGACAAGCAATATTTGCAGACTCCGTTTTACGGACGCCGCCGAATGACCATAGCTATGAGGAACGAGGGATTTTTCGTTGGGCAGAAGAAAGCAAGAACTGTCATGCAAACAATGGGATTGGAGGCCATTTACCCAAAGCCGAATTTGAGCAAGCCGGATTAGGCGCATAAAAAGTATCCCTATTTAATGAGGGATCTCAGGGTGATTCATCCAGATCAAGCATGGGCCGCGGATATTACCTATATCCCATTAGCCCATGGATTTGGGTATCTTTTTGCGATCATGGATTGGTTCAGCCGGTACGTGATTGCCTGGGATTTATCCAACTTGCTCGATGCCCATTTTTGTATTGAGACACTAAAGAGAAGCTTCGAAGTGAAAAGGCCTGAGATTTTTAATACTGATCAAGGAGTTCAATTCACTTGTAGGGAATTTACGGGGCATCTCGAGTGCAACGGAGTAAAAGTGAGTATGGACGGAAAAGGGCGAGCACTTGACAATGTGTTCGTGGAAAGAATCTGGAGAAGTATGAAATATGACGAGATTTATCCGAAAGGATATGAAAGCATGAAGGAAGTTCGACAAGGGCTAAAAAAGTATTTCGAATTTTATAATGAAAAACAGCCTCATCAAAGCCTTGGATATAGAACACCAGCGGAGATCTATCATGGATAACAGAACACCTCAGGTTCTTGCTAAGAAGGCTGGGCTCTTTACAGCTTGTTCATATTGTTCAAAAAAGCGTTATTTTGATAAGACTTTATTTATATTTTTTTGAACAAAATGAACAACCTGCAAACAGTCTGCTGAGCTCGGTGTCGACAAGTTCACAAGCAGGTCTTGGGTGGTTCAGGTTTCTGTGGCCTGCTTGTGAACTTGCCAACACTCTTCGCTCATGAGAAGAGGAATATTTTATTTTAGAAAAAAAGGGAAAATAACCAGAGATTATAAGCTTAAGAATGTTGATTTTTGGTCTTGACGCGTGGGACCACTATAGTTTTAACGGCCCCCTTTTCCCTTCCCCCAAACAGGGCCTTATTACTTCGAATAATGTCCCTGTTTTGGGGAAAGGAAAAATGGTCGCGTTAAAACAAAAATTACAGGTACGTTTGAAGTAGCACCAGTATATATTGCTATTCATTTGCGTGGTTTTTTATGCCTTTTCCAAAATATGTTTGGTTAAAATTGCGTAATAAACAAAGAGAAATGCTAGTCCGCAAAAAAGAATGCCATAAGCTTGAGTTGTTTTACGCTCTTCAGGCTTTTTCTTCCACCGAATGCAAATAGCTATAAAACCACATATACATAGAAAAATTCCCCAGCTCCACATGGGAAATTTAAAAAAACTTAGCATGAAGAAGCCCCAAACCCCAACTCTGAAAAAAAATAACTCGTTAGTTATTTTTCCGACCTGTCCATTAAATCTCTGTATCCTCTTACTCCACATAAAACCATCAATTTTTTAAAGTCTCAAACATGTTAAATCTAGATCTGAATAGGGAAAATATCATTTTCAGAATTGCGAAGAAAGCCCCCAATGTCTTGCTAGAACAACTCTCCATTTTTTACGGCATAGCAAAGTATAAGGCATGCCAATCCCCAAAAAAAAGTGCCACAGGCTACAGTTACTCTGCGTTCTTGAGGTCTTTGCTTCCATCGAATGCAAATGGCCATAAAACCACAAATACAGGATGATATTCCCCAGATCCATAAAGGGAATTTTAAAATACATAATATAACTGCAGTCAAAATCCCCAGTCTTAGAAAAAAAAGTTCGTTGATTATTTTGACCATCTGTCTGCCCAATCTCTTAATCTGCTCTCTTCTGTACCATATGCACCAAATTGCTTAAAGGCCTCAACTGCTTGATAAAGCAACTGTTTTTCTGTAAATTCGATATCCTTCCTCTTTTCTCCTCGTAATTTATTCGTTTTCCAATTTTTTATTCAACAACGGACCCATGTCCAAATATTGTCTTCCTGTAACCCAGTCCTCATGGATTTCAATT
>CAJCHM010000041.1 GCA_903970255.1 Acidobacteriota bacterium | reverse complement strand
GCTTTTCCCAGATAGCATCCCCCTGCCTGGGGGATGCTATCTGGGAAAAGCGCCCCGCTCCAATGGCTAAAGTCCAGTTAAGAAAAAACCAGGTCTTGAGATCTATACTGTTATGAACAAGTACAAGGGGGTAAGTATGTTTCAAAAACTATTCAGAATTTGCTCATGGGTTTTGATCTGCACGGTGCTTTTCAATGCACAAAAGGGTGTGAGTTCGGAAATACATCCAGAATGTTGCGTTGAATCTTTAGAAGAAAGTTTACCGTCTAAATCAACTTTTCGTGTCGTTTCAAATGAAGATTTGCATCTTGTTAACGAGGGAATTCTAGTTAACATCAATGGCACCTTGCATCCAGTGAATTCCTTAAAAAAAACGGGGAATCAATGGTTATACCCAAACAACCTCAAAAGCTGGTCGCCAGGCAGCGTGAAAGCTCCCGCGGTTCGACGATCGCAAACGGATTTATATTGTTAATATTAATCCGTTTGCGATCGATCGAACCCCGGGGCTTTGACGCTGCCTGGCGACCAGCTTTTGAGGTTGTTTGGGTATAGTAGCTTATGATAATCATGATCCGCGTTATCAATGTCCTTGGGGCCATTCTCTTTGTGGCTATTGTCATATGTGTCATAAAACAATTTGCCCGGACTATATACCAAGATGCTCTGCGTCGAAGTGAGTTATATGTTCGACCGCTCAATGAAATTATGCATAATAATTATAGGATCTGTTTTGGTAAGCTTTTCTTGCTATGCAAAATCCGTTTGCATTGATTCTATGCAAGATTATACGATCTTGGACCAATTCTTCAAGGTGACATTTTTATCAGAAGAATATGGTTATGTTCTGGAAGGCTCGAAACCCATTTCTATAAGAAATTTTCTTTCTCTTGATTCTTTTCCAATATCAAAAGATTTGAAATATAATGAAATGGAATTCAATAAAGCGATCCTAGTGCGGCAAGCAATTCCCCTCTGGAACAAGTTCTGTGCCCAGCAGAAAAACTTTGTTCTTAAGGTTGTTGCTTTAAATGATCAAGGATCATCTTTTTTAACCCCTTTAGAAATTGCTTTTATCAATATTCCTAAACTTCAACAGGTCATTGAGCAAAATATCGATTTGTTTCGGTATATTTTGGGATCTACAAATACTGCTCAAGATATTGTAAATTCAATTACTTCCCTGAACCAGCCTCTCATTGACATCTTGAATCATGATCTTACGCTGGTGGGTATAGTCCTTGGATTTGGATCGCATAATAGTATTATTGGCGGACGGCAAGAGTCTATCTGCGCTCTATCCATTTCTAAAGATCACCCCCCTTTCGCTCCTCAAAGCTACTTAATGCAAGACAAAGGTGAACATAGCCTCGATTTCCTCACGCCGGAAAGGTATGGCGCTTATTATCTAGAATTAGCTGGAGGGAATGATGTTAATTTTAGAGTAGATCAACCTCGACTCAAGCCTCAATCAAGATTTTTGAATTTAGTAGATGAAGTGAGAAATATAGATCAACTTGAAGAATCAATTCCTGAGTTTCTTTGGCAAGAACCGAAATTTGTCTTCGGTGCTTTTAAGGGGGGGCCATCGAATCAACCTCTCTTTAATCAGCTACATGAAACACAAAAAAAAGTTCGAACTCTTCTTGAAAACTCCCATTTTCTTGAAGTCGTATTGGAAAAAATTAATAAAGAACCTCCTGTGGTTCGAATCAAAAATGCAGTGCTTAACAGTGAACCTTTAAAATCTTTTATTCTCCCTCAAGATGCTTGGCTCGAAATTCTGCATTGTGTTGCTAATCGGTTTAATGACAAAGAAATGAAATTAGCTTTTATTAAAGCATTTAATCATCCAAATGACAGTTATTTAAGACCTCCGGTGATGATGGGTGCCTCAAAAGCTGTTTTAGAAGGACTAAAAAATGCTCGATGTAATCTAATAAAAGCGGATCTATTATTCGATAAATTATCACAAGACAACTCAATAAATCAAATTATTCCTAAACAGCTATATTTTAAAACAATTATTCAAGGGAATGAAAAAAGTTTAGGAAAAGAAAGTCGGGTGCGAATTGGATATGTTATCGAAAACATAGAAGGAAATATTCTCTTTGCAAACTATGATTGTTGGTTAGATCTTTCAGAGACAATTCCTGGATTTGCCCTTGGTTTACAAGGAATGCATGTCCAAGAAAAGCGCATCCTCTATATTTACCCTACTCTAGCTTATGGCGCCCTGACGACTCTACCCCCCTGCTCTGCACTTACGATCAAAGTGCAATTGTTAGACATAGATTCACAAAGTTCAGCAACATTGCCACCATTGATGCCTCTTGACTTGAGTTGGGTACAAGATCCTGCTTATTACAGAACCTTGGAAGAGTCACTAATGCAACAACCTTATTTTTCCGGGATGTTTTATCGTAATATGTGGAACAAAATAAAAACATTAAATTCATCAGTTTCCATGGATGATTCTCAAAAAGAGGCCTTTGAACACATCCCTAGCTTTATATGTGAGGGGTTGGAGTGAAGTGGTTGTGGCAGTGTGGGATGCCCCAAATCAGAAATAGAAGCTGTGCACTATTTTAAATTAGCTGTAGAGCAAGATCATCCAGATGCTCAGTACAACCTAGGGATATGTCATTGCCAAAGAGCCGGAGTCCATAAATGCTATGAAAAAATTAAACAAGAAACAAGGTAAGCTCAAACGCTACTGGCCCCTATTTATTCTTGTTCTCATTGCAGTTTTAGCAGCAGCAGCGTTGCTTCATGGGACACAGCAAGGATTTTTTGCCTGGATGCACTATTTCATGGGTATTTTTCTCTGTCAATTTGCTATGTTGAAGCTATTCCATCCGTCGGGTTTTGCAGATGGGTTTCAGAAGTATGATCTAGTGGCAAAAAAATTCCGAAGCTATGCTTACCTCTATCCTTTCATCGAACTTGGATTGGGGCTGGCCTATTTATCGTTCATTTGCCCCGTTATTACCTATAGCATAACTATAATTGTGATGGGAGTTGGAGCCGTTGGGGTTATTGGTACTCTTAGAAAAGGATTGGATCTTCGCTGTGCCTGCATGGGAACTGTTCTAGATGTGCCCCTTTCAACAGTCACCCTATCTGAGGATATCACAATGGGAGTCATGGCAGGAATCATGTTGATCGGATCTTTAATGCAGTTTTAAAAGGAGCAATATGTTTCGATATCACAAGTTATCACCGGAAGAAGATGGGATTATTTCCCATTGTAAAACCGAACGACCGGGGAGTGGGGAGTATGACAGCTTTGATCAGCCGGGCATGTTTGTATGCAAACGCTGTGATGCTCCTCTTTACTGCTCTAAAGATAAATTTTCCTCAGGTTGCGGTTGGCCAAGTTTTGATGATGAGATCCCAGAGGCAGTCAAAAGGATCCCAGATCCCGATGGAATGCGCACAGAAATCCAGTGCAGTCGCTGCAAAGCACACTTAGGGCATGTATTTGCCGGGGAACATTTTACCCTGAAAGATGTTCGCCACTGTGTCAACTCCTTATCGCTCTCATTCATTCCTGCGTTTACAGAGGAAGGGTATGAGCGTGCCTTATTTGCAGGGGGTTGTTTTTGGGGTGTAGAGCACTTGATGAAAGCAATCCCTGGCGTTATTCGGACAGTTGTTGGATACACAGGAGGGCAGGTGGTTGATCCCAGCTATGAAGAGATATGCACTGGGAAAACGGGTCATGCAGAAACTCTGGAGATTGTATTTGATCCAACCAAAGTAGATTATGAAAAGTTAGCCATAGCTTTCTTTGAGATTCATGATCCGACTCAAAAGATGAGGCAGGGACCCGATATCGGTCCTCAGTACCGATCTGTAATTTTTTATCTGAGTGAAAAACAGAAAACAATCATTGAGAGACTCATCGCTCAGCTCAAGAAAAAAGGGTTTGATGTGGTTACAGAGCTCAAGGCTGCAAGCCGGTTCTATCCTGCAGAAGCAGAGCATCAGCATTATTATGAACGCACGGGATCTCAACCCTATTGTCATACTAGAGTAAAGCGTTTTTGACTATACCGGCGCTCCGTCAGGTTTTATGAATTTTGACCGGCTGCGACTTTGCCAAATCGAGCTTTTTTTCTCGCCCGTCCCAGGTCGCTCCACTCCCCCTGCTCCTCACTGCGACGCTGCGCTTCTCGTGTGTCTGCAGCCCTACTCGGCAATGGTGCTCCTCATGCAGCTCGCTCGGTCAAAATTCACCAAACCTGACGGAGCGCCGTATAAGTAGGGCCGGAAAACCGCTCTAACTGCCCTAAAATTGCGCCCTTTTAGGGTGATCTGACCGTTTGCTGGACTGCATGCAGTCATACCCCGATCGGGGTATAGCATTGTTTGTGGCTTGAAATGTTGATTGCGTGCTAAAGTCCCTTCCTTTTAAGGAAACCATGAGAATTTTATTTCATTTATTCATCGGACTTATCTGTCCAGCCCTCATTGCAAGCAATTCTAGAGAGTTGATTGTTTTGTTGGATAGTAAAGGGACCAACGAATCGATTGGAAATCCTGAGCGCAGATATTTAATGAATAAGTTGCAATCTGCTCTTGAGCAACAAGAGGCTCCTCTTCTCATTAGCACTTCCCTTTGGGAAAACTTTTTGGAAAAAAGGATAAGCATCTCTCAGATGGCAAAAAGGAGGGAATCTGAAGAGGAAGAAGCTCTTATGACTTATGAAGCAATCAATAAGAAGCTCAATGAGTCTTTTCAAGAATTTCAAGAAAGAGGATTTGATCCGATCCAAAGTAAGCAATGGATGCTTGATGTTGTCAATCGGACATATTACAAAAACCCCTCAAAGTATTCGATTGCGCATGAGTTAAATACTACGCTAAT
This sequence comes from Acidobacteriota bacterium, assembly GCA_903970255.1. Taxonomy (GTDB): domain Bacteria; phylum Chlamydiota; class Chlamydiia; order Chlamydiales; family Rhabdochlamydiaceae; genus CAJCIW01. Next base: position 2,517 of record CAJCHM010000041.1, on the reverse strand, counting down.
CAGTTATTTAACGCGGTTTGATCCATCAGAATGGGAAGGCTACCTACATCCCAATCATTCGCTTCTGCTTCTAATCCCGAAAAAGTATGAAGTCAAAAAGAAAAAGCTATCTGGCGATCTTCTTTCTCGTAGGGATTTACTTGGATTGCAGCTGGATCGTCTTATTGCGGTAGAAAACCTAGAGGATCCTGCTTACTATTATCTGAGGAATCCAAGAGAGCTTCTCTTAGCGGACACATTGTTTTATTTTTTTATACCAAACCATTTTTACTATTCATGGAATATCTATCTCTCAGGACATGGGGGCGGCCTTTATGAAGAAAGTCCTCAGCCACATGCCTACACGATGATTGCCGATCTCCAAATTGCTGAATTTCAAAAATTCCTCAATTTTTGTGAGAAGCAGATTTTGACAAAATGTTTATTCTATGGAACATGTTATGGCAGTGGCAACCATAGCCAACTCGCTTTTGGTGATACCCCTTATTCTTATGCAATTGTTTCCGATTGTCTAGGAGATACAGTGAGCTACACATTTACCGACACTCTTCCATTGCCAAATAGAGAGGGTGATGAACTGATAGCAAGCGATCTTTCATATGATTCAAAAACCGGATGGTCGATTGCTCTTGACCTCCATTACCAGTGGGGGAAGTTCTTTGCTGATTTAGAAGACCATTCTTTTACAGATGATCCTCTTTGCTGGCTTCAAGGGGCATTTAAGGGGATAAAGCCTGATTTTCTCTGTACAACACCTATTGTTCGCCTCCCTAATGCCACAAATTTTACGACGATCTTATCAGATACCCACTTGCAGATTACAGACCTTCTCTTAGAATGGAAAGGAGAGGAGGAGACTATTGAATCGACAAGGAAAACAAATGTGGTATTACTGGAATCCTCCTTTATTCCTTCCCCATTGATCTTGCACAATGATGACTATGTCCCATCGATTATTTCGATTCTTCCCGGCGCTAGCAGCCACTTTATTCAAAGCCTTGAGCTCAAAACTAATCGAGGTTTTCTTAAGGCCTTTTGGCCTCTTGAGGGCGACCATTTCGAAAGGGAGTTTTTGCTTGAAGAACTCTCATTCCCTGCTCAAGATTTTCCCTTTTGCCAAGAGTGGAATATTCAAAAAGATAGGGTTATCCTTAAAAATGTATGGATTGTTGCAAAAGGATCTGAAATGCGCATTTTCTTACAAACAGAAGATGACGCCCCTTTCATGCTTGTGACGAATAAAAAAGATTTCTTTCCTGGAAGGATTACCGGAGGGATCAAAGGAATTCATCCTCTTTCTAATGAATGCACACAGCTCTACCTAGAAAAATATCAGTTCCGAAAAGAACAACTCAGAGAAAATCATTATTGAAACCAAACCAGTACATGAGATTATCCCACTATTAAAATTTTAGGTTATCAGGCATAGTGTCCTTCAAAAAACGCGGAGGAACTTATGTTTAATGGAATGCAAGATGCAGCGTGGGAAGTTATTAAGACTGCTTTGCCATGGAAAGAAAAGCGGTCACCTGGGATGCCACATGCGGACTTCAGATGTGTGTTAAACGCAATTTTATGGATTACGATTACTGGTGCTAGGTGGAGGGACTTGCCAAGGTCAGAAGCTTTTGTTTGAGCTCCTTCATAAGAGACAGGAGGTTCTCGTCCAGGTTGGTCTTGTACATCTCTATTGAGACTTTGTCGATTCCTGCAGCTCCTCTGTTTTTCTTCACTGCTTTGAATCCTTTGTGGATCAGCTCTATAGTGATCCTCCCCGTTAGGGAGTGCACTTTGAGCTTGTCGTGAATAATGTTCACAGACACTTTCTCCTGATGTTATTTTCGTTGAGAAAACATTGTTTACATTTCCGAGTGTTCTTAGCTATCTACGGTTACTCCCAAGAGAGTAGGAGGAGTTTTGTACTCCCATTCCATAGAGCTAACTGCCCGATAGAACTGCAAAGCTGTTTTCTTCATAATTCGGTGTGTCCTTTTGGTCCTTGCGGACCTCCTCTAGACACGCTCAAGACCTTGAAAAGCAAAAGCTGGAGAGCTTCGTGCTTACCAGCACATTCTGGATCTTTTCGGTAAACCTTATAGATCCAGTTATCCATATTTATGGAATGTTGTAGGTCCTCCTTGGGTCAGAATATGTTGCCATTTTCTCAACGCGATGTCACCACACACCCACACATTCCGTTGGGAGTAACCGATTGTCTTCCAAGGGGAATGATTTCTCATCCGACGCTTCATCATGGTATGTTGACTGGCGTAATGTGTAAGCCGAAACGTGGCACCTCCCTAAGTATCGATATCTGGCCCCTCCGCACTATCAGTTACCTGATAGTACTGGCACATCCCTCTTTCAAGTTCTGACATCGATTTCTGCACAGAACCGGATCCGCACAGGTAAGATTTAGAAGTTTGTTAATCTCCTCACTGTTTAAGACTCAGCATCGTATTCCTGCCATTCGCACATACCCCGATCGGCCATAAACTTGGAATTTGGGCCGCGTCA
>CAJCHM010000040.1 GCA_903970255.1 Acidobacteriota bacterium | reverse complement strand
AGTATGTTCTTACGATCCCATCTTTGCAGGGTTTTTGTCGTCTTCCCGATTAATAACCCGAATTCACGTGGAGAATATGTCTTCTTCATGACCGCATATTTTCACATATGCGTATGTTTTTATGCTACTATTAAGTACTCTCTTGAAGAGTATTATGCGCAAAATCTTGGCGCTTATTACCAAGCAATCAGCATCGGAGAATCTCATAATTATTATATAGGTAGAAGTGAAGCTGATATTACCAAATGGATAGATTATTTCATTGAAGGGATGGCCGTTTCATTTGAAAATGTGTTGAAACACATCCGTGAAGCTAAAAGCCAAGGCTCCCCTGATCATAGCACAGTGATGCGCAAGCTGGACGCACGGCAGCCGAAAGTGCTGGAATTGTTCCAAGAATTTGAGACCGTTACCAGCCATCAGGTAGGGGAGTTATTTGGATTTAAACCACGCACCAGCGCACAAACTTGCGCAAAATGGGTTGAGGAAGGATTTTTGGAAATTGTTGACCCTTCAAATAGAGGACGGAAGTACAAACTTCCCTCGCAATACAGAATGCTGTTAAAATAACAGCCTTTGCCTTCCGTACTAAGCGAGCTTCTTGCCTCTGTCGAACTTGGATTCGGTGAGCGCGCCCTCTTTGTCGTAGCTCTTTTTCACCCCGTGAAGTTGGTCATCCAAAAAGGTCTGCAACAGGTAGGGCTTGCCATCATCGTAGAACTTGTTGAACTTGCCGTGCCGCTTGCCCTCTTTGTATTCCCCTTCAAAAGTAATCACCCCCCGGTCATTCCACTCTTTGTATAACCCGTGGATATGGCCATTCTTATAAGGGATGCACTTGGCAATTGTGCCGTTTTCATAATAGGTTTTCTCTTCTCCATCTTTTACATCCTCTACATAGCTTCCTGTGACAAATAAATTGCCATTGGGGAAATACTGCAAGGAAGGGCCATTGCGTTTATCGCCATGGAACTCAATCGACATCAGAATTTGCCCTTTAGGAGAAAACACTTGGGCAACTCCCTCTTTTACCCCTTTGACATAAGGGGTGGTTGCTATTTTGACTCCCGCTTCGTTGTATTCGTTAGCCTCACCCTCTGCGAGATCATTGACAAAGTTGACCTCAAGAGCTTTAACTTTTCCAAAATATTCATGGGAAGGGTAGTACACCTCATGAACCCCCTCGCGTCGATTATCTTTGTAATGGAAAATGATCTCTTTGCCATCAGCTGCCCTTTCAAAAAATCTTCCCGTTAGCTTGCCATGCTCATACGTTGCTTCTTCAACAAGGTTTCCCTCTTTGTCCCACATCGCTTTGACACCATGCAGATCTCCTTGATCATAGCTAATTAAGGTATGCACCGACCCTTCCGGATGATAAGTCTTCTGTTCTCCATGCATCTGTCCAGCATCATTGTATCTGAAGAACCGCGCAAGCTGTAAGAGTGCCTTTTTGGAAAGATTTTCTCCGGTAGAGCTTTTTTGCAGATCATCTTTAGAAAAGTACTCTTTGTGCTCTCCAACAGGCAGCCCCTGTTTAAATATTTTAACAGCGCAAAGCGTCCCATCTTCAAACCAAGATTTCACTTCTCCATCAATCTTATCTTCCTTGTACACAGCAACAGCTTTGAGTTGTCCATTAGGATAATATTCTTCATCTTTTCCATGGCGCTTGCCATTTTCAAACTGAACAACCTCTCTTATTTTCCCTTTGCCAAACCAGAGTTTGGCAGTCCCCACAGGAAGGTCATTTTCATAATGAACCTCTGCAATCAGCTCGCCTAAATCATTAAACTCTTTATGAACCCCTTGCTTTTTACTTAAGGCAAAATCTCCGCTACTGTGAAGGGCTCCATTAACAAACCACTCTTTTCGCGTTTTATCCAGATTGCCATCGACATAAAATTCTTCTAACTTGAGCGTGCCGTTGTCATACCATTCTTTGTAATCTCCGTCCTTAATCCCATTTTTCATGAGAATCTGCGCAGCCAGCTGCCCATTTTCATACCACTCTTCAAAGAGTCCATCTTTAATATTATTGCGATAAAAAGCGCGCACCTTTAACTGACCGTTGGGATAGTATTCCCTCTGCTCCCCATCAAAGTGGCCATTGATATAATTAAATTGAATATGGGGCTTACCATTATCAAACCATGTTAAGAAAGCCCCATCCCGCTGATCTCCATTAAAGCGGTACTGAGCAATCTTAGTGCCCTCTGAATTAAACTCAACCACAGGAGAGAGCAACCTTCCCTCCTTGTCGTAATTTGCAAGGTAAATCTGAACTCCATTTTCTGCATTCCGATAGTGTTTGCCATAAGGGATCCCATCCTTATATTCCCCCTCTCCAATTAGCTTTCCATCCGCTCCAAAGAACAGCTCCTTACCCTGCTTTTTTCCGTTCTTATAATGCACCTTGTAGGCTTCCTTCCCATTGCTATGATAGCGCATGTGAGCCCCGATGGGCTGCCCTTGATTAAAATCCTGAACTTCTTGAATTGAGCGATCTTCTGCATACACAACCAATGCCGGATTTTTTCCATCCGAGTGAAGCACTCCATTCTGATAGCGAAGAGCAGCTCTTAAAGCCCCCCCTTCATACCACTCCATCGCATTGCCGTGCGGCACTCCGTTTTCATAAGGGATCAAAGCTGCCCGGTTGCCCTTTGTGTGATATTTGATCAGCTCTCCTGTGATCTTGCCATTTTCAAAAATGACCTCCTCTGCCTTTGTTCCATCCTGAAAATAGGAGACCATCTCCCCATGCCGCTCCCCCTGCTTAAAGGTACATTGTCCATGCAGTTTGCCATCTTCAAAAAAGGCCTTCATCTCTCCATGCAATACCCCTCTGTCATAGAAGGAGGTCTTCTCCACCTGTCCCCCTGAAAAGAATGCAACGCTCATCCCATGGGGAACAATCGTCGATTTCCATTCTTTTGCCCCTGGAGAATCTTCCTCAACGACAATCAGATCCATCTCCGCTTTGATTTGTCCATTGGGATAAAACACCACCTGCTTAACCGGCGCCTCATTGACATTGCCGATTTGCTCGTAAAACAGAACCTTCTGCGGCTGCCCTCCCGCATAGCTTTCCATGATCTTTGGGCGCCAATGCGGCTGCCTTGCTTTCAAAGACGGAGCCACTGGGCTCACAGGGTCTGGCATCGCCCAACCCAGGGTCAGTCCAAAAGAAAGAGCAATCGCTAGAAAAGACGACTTGAGACGCATAACACTCCTTGAGCAAAAGATTTTTTTCCCAAGCATAGTGCAAGAGCGGTTTATCCCTCAAGGGGGGAAAAATGGGGTAGGATGGGCGCGAGATAGCTTTAGCCCAAGTACAAGTCATATTATGCAGCTAGAAGGCTTAAATACAAAGACTTAGAGCATGTTTAATACAAATATCACAGTGTGAAGAGGTTAGTTCTGTTGACAGATCTGCTCAGATTCAAACTTCAATCACCTAATCATAAACACGTTACATTACAGACTAATCTATTTATTTATTTTTAATCATTTAATGACTTAAATTAGTTTTTAAATATAAATATCTGGTATAATAATTATAAAGATACGATGTAGTTATAATTAATAAACGAGGGGGAAGCAATGAACGCGATAGGGAAAAAAGAGATAGGAATTGTTGGGGACTCCAAAGACGACCTAATTGTTGGAGAATTCAAAGCCCTTTTCAAAAAAGGATTAGACTTGCGAACTCAAACTGCATTCTTCAAGGGGTTGTTCCATGAATGCACGGTTGTTCGTAAATATGAATCAATGCAGCAATATAAAAACTTATATAGCCAAAAAAGAGCTTTGGAGGTGCTAATTGATGCTAAAAACGCATACAATAACGAAAGCCCATGGAAGAATATCAGGCATTTTTTCCTAAAGTTTTTTAATCTCAATGCTGATATTAATGAGGCAAAAAAACTGCTTACCAATGTTGAAGCAAAAATCATTGAATTGGAACAGACTGAATCTAAAGAATTTTTTAAAAAAGAAAATGCCGACAACGAACAAAAAATTTTTTCAACAATTCTGCAACGATCTATTACGCAAGAAGAAAATACAGAGCATCTTGAGTCGATTACAAAGTATGCTGAAAACATCAGTACCGAATACCAACATAATGGGAGAGCGGCACAGAAACTGAATGAGATCCAACAACAAAACAAACTGGGCACTAGTCTGTTTTGCAACTCTTTTCTAAATTTAATCTGTGCAAAATATAATGCTGGACTAAATAAAAACATATCCGATGTAAAAAGTTTAGACAACGGCGAAGTTCACGAAATCTATGGAAATCAGGAAAAACCTAGCAAAATTGTAATACGCAAACCAAATGGCGAAGTTCACGAAATCTATGGAAATCAGAACAATCCCAAAAAAATTGTGATGCGCAAACCAAATGGAGATTTCTACGAACTATATCGAAATTTAGATAAAGGATACCTAAAAGGAGAAGGAGCTACTAGATGTCTTTATGAAGGTCTTATGTACAAAAAGAGACAGAAGTCTAAAAAAATCGCTATTCTTACGACACTTCCAAAAGAGGGTTTATTTTATACTAAAAACAATGAAATGATAAACAGAAGATTGCAAATGCAAATAAAATAATGGAAAAAGAAATAGAAACACTTAAAAACCTGCAAGAAATTCCAGGAGTCATTAAAGTTAAGGATTCTTTTAAAATCAATGTTTCTGAAATCGAAGTGAATTTTGCAATCATGGAATTGTTTGAACATGGCGACCTGGCAAAATTTCTGAAATCCAAAGATGCGTCTAAAATGACAATTGAGCAAAAAAAAGAATTCACAAAACAATTGCTAAATATTTTTGTTGGCGTACATAAAAATAAACATATTCATAGGGATGTCAAAAAACAAAACATTCTAATCGGAAAAGAAAATGACAAATTTAGACCTGTTTTAATTGATTTTGAAACGTGTGTGTTAGAAAGCGAAAAAGAGTCTCATAAGGATACAGTATCGACTCTAGAGTATTGGCCTTTAGAATACATTAATGCTTACTTAAATGGATTTAACGAATATACAAACACAGAACTAAAGAAATCTAACGAAAATGAAAACATTAACCTATATATTTACAATGATAACAAAAAAACAGATAAAATAGATGAAAAGAAAAAAATGGAGCACATTAACAATCATATTGCTAATGCCACCTCTCAAGCAATGGATATTTGGTCTCTTGGGCTAGTGTTTTTCGAATTCGTTTATGGTCAGGATCTGATTAAAAAAGTATTAAAATTCGACATAAATTCAACCAATGACATTGAACAATGTAATTCCCTAAAAAATGTACTAGAAACGAAGCTGAACACTTTCCTCCTTGCAATGGATCCTACAAATAAAAACACCCCTGAAGATTGGACTGACATAAAAGGTAAAATAAACGCAAACGATGAAAGCGAAAAGTTATGGAACCTGATTATTAAACCTATGCTGAATAATGATCCTGAATCGCGACCGACTGCTGAAGCATTAATGTCGCAATTTAATTTCTAAAAAACAAGGCGGGAATTTTATTGAGATCGACACCACTTCCCAAATATAAAAAAGCCTGCAGGGGATTCCCCTGCAGGCTTTTTTATACGTCGCAAGTCAACAATTAGTACATCCAGAATCCAAGCCAGCACATGAAAAAGCCCCAAACTAGCATAACGGCGCCCTTGACTTTAAGGTAAGAGGAGCCCATGACTCTCTTATTCATCAGCACATGTGGCATGAAAAATGCCACTAGTCCGCGGATGAGGGCAACCCATCCAAAAAGGGTAACGAGCACACTACATCCACCCATATTCCACATACTAAACTGACTCAATACTCCTAAACCGACGATCAAGTTCACGATTCCCATCACATACAGGAGCCCGGGTGTCGTTTTTAAGGATGTCATGACCTTCATCACGTTTGCCTTATAAAAGAGAACCCATAATCCTAACACCACTAAAAAAGGGCCAAAGATACTGGCCATTGTCATTGCATTTTGCATGCCTGCCTCCAAATAGTTAGATCTAACACTATCTGTTACTTTAAAACTTCAAGAAATTATTTGTCAATACGTGGAGTTAATTAATTTCTTTTATGCTTTTCATACCGACCCATTAATTGAGCCTGTGAAATAATATATCCCTGCATTGCCATCTCAACTTCTGTTTTGGAGGCTCCCTCGGGAAGATTGAGTTCTTCATCTAAGGCATAAAGTTTGAAGAAATACCGATGTTCCCTGTCAGGGGGACAGGGGCCGATATAAGAAAGGCCGCCGTTTGTATTCTTGCCTGCGATTCCTGGCGGCTGCGAATTTTCCGGGATGTGGGTTATTGTTGCAGGAATGTTGAATACAACCCAATGGTCGTACATCTTATCTTTGCGCACAAATTCGGGAACATCTGGATCATCGAGGATAAGTACAAGGGTTTTGGCACCTGATGGAACCTCTGAAATGTGAAGTTCTGGGTTAATATTCTCCCCCTCACACGTAAATTTAGATGGGATTTTTTCTCCTTCGAGGAATGCGGTACTTGTCATCTTCATGGTGTTGCCTCCGGTTTATCCAAATCTAGCACAAATTTAAGATTTAGAGATAAGAGCAGGCTTGTAATGGCTAAATTTGATGAGGTGGCCGCGCTGCAGGTCAAACCAGAGGGCTTTTTCTTCCTCTGGATGGGTGTAAAACGCTAGTGTCCCGCGAGGCTCGATTCTGCCGCCGGAGTAGATATCCAAGTGGAGGGTGGTTGTTTTGGTGTTGTTGAACTTGCAGGAGTGTGCGTAGGCAATTGTCTTGCTTTCTTGATTAAACTGGTGGGCGCTCAGAGGTTCGTAGGTGGAAAAGCGGTAATCCACTTTGCCTTTACTGGAGGTGATATCCAAGGAAAAATCGGTCTGGTAGGTCGCTGAGAGAATTTGAGCTTCTTGGAGGGCCAAGAATAGATCGGCGACCCCAGCTTCAAAACGGTGGGTCGCAATCATTTTTTTGATCTGAACTGCAGTCATTGCGCCAATGAAGCTTAAGATCATCAACGCAATCATCATCTCCAGAAGTGTAAAAGCTCTCTTATTCCTCATTCTCATCATCTTCTACTTGAGCCTTACCTAATTTCTCATTTTTTTTCCGTTCATAAGTGTTGAGTCTTGAAGATTTGACGATAATGTTACCCGTCCTTCTTCCATCGAGCTTCACTTCAAAACGCTCTCCCCATCCGTCTTTGATATAATCGCTTGGCTTTTTGATGAGACCAGAATTGGCAAGATATTTTTCAGGATTTTTGATCACCTCTTCTACAGTAGCACCTCTTGCCACCTCGAGCATGAGGATATCTGTGATCTGCTCCCTGGCTTGTTTGGTTTTAAAAGCTTTACCCTCATCTAAACTCCCTTTCATGTTAACGCCGATCACGCTACCAATGAGGCCGATCAGAACAATGACAATCATGATCTCAAGGAGTGTGAGAGATCGTTTTTTTTGTCTTTTTTTCATGGGTTTATCTCCGTAGTTTAGTTTGTGACAAATGAGCTAACGTCAGTAAGCGGCAGTAAAATGGAAAGAACGACAAGGCCGACAACAGCGCCGAGTAAAATCAATAGGGCTGGTTGTAAAAAGGTGGAGATTTGGGTCAAGTGCTTTTCCATTTCTTCATCGTAAATATCTGCAAGGTGTAAAAAGGCATCTCCCATTTTTCCCGTTTCTTCCGCTAAAGAGAGCATCCGAAGGACAAGTGGGGGAATGAGCGGAGCGCCTAGGAAGGCTTTGCTCAAACGCTCTCCCTGGCCTACCTTTTTTTGAGCATCGAGGATCGATTCTTCTAAAAGGGGGCTTTTGACAACGTTGCGCGATAAGCTGAGTGCATCTAGAAGGGGAACTCCTCCTGTAAGGAGCATGGAAAGGGATCTACAGAAACGCACAAGTGCAGAATGGAGGATTAGGGTCTGAATAAAAGGGATTTTAAGGGATAATTGATAAAGCCATCGTTTTCCCGCTGCAGAGCGAATACAGATAACAATTCCAGAAATCGCACCCGTAATGGAAAATAACAAGAAATGGGTATGGGCATTTAACCAGTTGCTCATATTGAGAACAATTGCTGTCATCGGATGAAGAGCGCGCCCTTCAAAGAGTTCTCTCATCGAAGGAACAACAAAAAACATCAGTGCGCAGGCGATCAAAAAACAAAAGCCCGCCAAGAAAGAGGGGTAGGCCAGGGCTGAGATGAGTTGTTTTTTTAATTTCTGCTGACGGGTGATCAATTGTGCAAGCTGTTCAAACACAGCAGCCAGATTGCCACTCTCTTCAGCCACTTGTACCATCGAGAGGTAAATCCTATCAAATGTCGCTGGATAACGCTTCAGAGCACTTGAAAGGGGGGCCCCCTCTTTCAAGTGATCGCACAAATCTAAAAAGAGGGAATGGGCTTTATGGGATGCATATTTCTCCTCGATAGTGAGTAAGCTTTCATAAAGAGGCAAGCCGGCTTTGAGTAGTTGCGATAGCTCCCGTGTGAAGATAAGCAACATGGGAGGGGTAAGGGTGAGTTGATCTTGTTTACTTTGCAAAAGCGTTACTGCGGTCACCAAGATCTGCTGGTTGCGCAGCTTAGATCTGGCGACAACAAGGGAATCAGCATCAATCACCCCTTTGATCGACTTTCCATGAGTTGTCACTGCACTGTATTTGAAAAGAGGCATGAATCGTTACTCCTCCAAACCGCGGGTGACTCTAAGAACTTCGCTGGACGCTGTTATACCTGCAATGGCAAGCCTAGCGCCTTGGTGGCGAAGCGAGCTCATCCCAGAGGCAAAAGCCACCCGTTGGAGTTCAAGGGCGTCAGGGCTATCTAAGAGCTGACGCTTGATAGTTGAGGTCACAGGCATCAGTTCATAAACTCCATGGCGTCCTTTAAACCCTGAGTTAAAGCAATGGTCGCACCCTTTTCCTCTACAAAGCTTTTGGTTATTTAACGCGCTGCGCAAGATTCCCAGTTCTTTGAGCTCTTGATCGGAAGGGTCGTACTGGATGCGGCAATGGGGGCAGATCATCCGGACAAGGCGCTGGGCGAGCACTCCGACAACAGAGGAGGTAAGGAGGTAGGGTTCAATCCCCATATCGACAAGACGGGTAAGTGCAGAGGGGGCGTCATTGGTATGAAGAGTGCTTAAAACCAAGTGCCCAGTGAGGGAGGCTTGGATTGCAATTTCAGCAGTTTCTTTATCGCGAATCTCACCGATCATGATCACATCGGGATCTTGGCGCAAAATGTGGCGCAAACCGGTTGCAAAGGTGAGGTGGATCTTCGGATTCACCCCGATTTGAGCCATCCCCTGGAGTTTATACTCGACAGGATCCTCAATTGTCATGATATTGGTTTCTGAATGATTGATCTCAGACAATGCGCTATAGAGGGTTGTCGTCTTTCCACTGCCAGTAGGTCCTGTCACTAAAACAATCCCCTCGCTCACACGAATCAATTTGGAAAATGAGGATAACAGAGAAGGGGGCATGCCAATGCTCCCTAACCCCAGCAGGACATTCCCCTTATCGAGGATGCGCAGAACGATCCGCTCTCCAAAAACTACAGGAACGGTGCTGACTCGAAAGTCGATCTGGCGCCCTCCCATATTGAGCTTAATTCTCCCATCCTGCGGCAACCTGTGCTCAGCGATATCGAGTCTGGCCATCACCTTGATGCGGGTGATCAGCTGCGACTGAAATTCTCTAGGCGGTGCATGGCGGCTCTGAAGCACCCCATCGATCCGGTAACGCACGCCTAAACCATTTTCCATCGGCTCAAAATGGATATCTGAGGCGCCTTGCTGGATTGCCTCGGCAAGCATCACATTCAACATCCGAATCACAGGAGACTCTGAGCCTTTTTCTAAAAGGTCGTAACCCTCTTCCTGCGCTACTTGACTCTCTTGAGAAGCTAGCTGCAAACTTGCGATGTAATCGGAGGCCGCCCCCTCTTTCTGATGGTAGCACTGCTCAATCGCCTCTTCGAGAGCGATCTTAGGGGCGATCACCTCGCGGATCTGTTTGCCCGTGAGGTAGCGCACCTCCTCCATTAACTCAAGATCAAAGGGGTGGATCATCGCAACAAGAAGGAAGCCCTCTTTCTCTTCTAAGGGCAAAAGCATGTGGCTTTTAGCAAAAGCATAAGGCAAGAGGATCACCTTATCTTTGACAAAAGGAAATTCGGAGAGATTTGCAGAATAGGTCAAGTGGAGCCTTGCTGCGATCGTTTCAGGATCATCTTGTTGTTTATAAATCGGATGCTTCACCTGTTGAGAGAGCTGCTCTTTTTCTTGACGACCATTGCTTTTGATCGTCTGGATAAGATCGGAAAGGAACTCTTTAAATTTGCCAGTCTGCACAGAATTTTTAGACATTGCTATTCCCAAACAAAGCTTTAAAGCTATTTCTAAAGTACTTTTTGCGCTCTTTGTCTCGTGCTTCAACAACACGCTTCAGATACTCGGGAATATCGCCAGGGCGCTTGATTACCTCTTCATTTCTGATCTTAATCAGCTGCTCCTCAGGATCTAAAACGATCGTGGGGGTGATGAAAATGAACATTTCAGTATCGTTGCTAGTTAACTTCATGGAACCAAAAAGCTTGCCAATGCCCGGGATGTCTCCAAGAAAAGGCACTTTTTCTTCGTTATCCATTGTCGCCTTGCGCCTTAATCCCCCCAAAATGATCGTCTGGCCATCGAGAACGCGCACCTCATTTTCCACATGGCGTCTGTGGACCATAGGTCGATCTTTATGGGTGTGTTGCTGCGGGGTGTCAAAAGTGATGTTGGTCTGCAGTGTGACAAACCCCTTGCCATCTTCCCCCATCTCTTCATTATCGGGGACATGAACAGTCGGCGTCATGATCATGGTGATCCCGTACTGGGCGCGCGAATAAGACTTTTCAAAGGCAATCCCCTTATTGGTATCTACAGGAGCTGCTCCATTATTGATGGAGATTTCCTCAACAATGGAAATGGTGGTAGGGGTCTGATTCACAGTGATCACCGAGGGAGAAACGTTGAGCTGAATATCCTCTTGCGCCATTAAAAAGTTGAGAGCCAAATCATAGGCCGGGAAGTGTTTGGAGCTGCGGCCACGCAGCAAAAATTGCAGAACGCCTGGACCTTCAGGAGCTAAGTCTGAGGTGTACTTAATTCCGTTATGTTTAGATCCGAGCTTGAGCATATTCATGCCGTAGCTATTTTCATTTTTGATCCTTTTCTCAAAGAGCATCACTTCGATCTGAACCATTTTTTTAGGCACATCGAGCTTGTACAAAAGGTCTTTGATTTTCACAAGAGCATCTCTGCGTACGACCATTAACAAATTTCCGGTCTTTGGGTCGGCGATGAAATGATCTGTCCCCTGTTCGACCTCTAATGAGGCGCTGTTGCCTATTTTAAGCGGAGGAGGGGCGACCACAAGAGGAGCTACCGGCGGATACCCATCAGGCGGGGCTTTGAACTGGGGACCTTGCGAATTGAAATTGACCTCTGTTTCCTTGTTTGCCTCTGTCGACGAAACTAAAAGGGAGTTGTAAACCTTTTCTAAAACCTTGGAAAGATCTTCTGGATTGCTATGGCGGCATTGGTAGAGATAGACCGTCATCTCTGCAGGATCTTGCAACTGCTCTTCCGTTTCTTTGATCATCGCCTCGGCTCTATCTACAACTTCTTGTGACCCAAGTAAAACCAGTGCATTCCCTTGATTTAAGGAAAAGACATTCAAACCCTCTTGCTCTGGTTTTCCAAATGGGGGCCTGCCTTTATCCATTGCCTCGCTAAAGAAGGATTGGAGGATCTTCTCCATCTCTTTGACCGCCATTTTGCTAATGGGGATGACGCGGGAGACCTTGCCGGCGGAATTTTCCCAAACAGTATGATAGAGATCAATCAGTTTGGTCACTTCTTCTTTGAGGGCAACGATCGCAATCTTAGGACCGATCTGGTAGACAAAAGTTTGCTTGGCGTCGGCAAACCGCTCAAAAAACTGGAAACAACTCTTGACCTGTTCAACAGGCGGCGTGAAGAGATAGAAAAGGCGGGCATGGTCGGGAACCCACTGCAATTGAGCAGGAGACGATGCCATCGCATTAATTGCAGAGGGGTCTTGCTTTAAGATGTAAAGCTGCCTTACATACGCGTTTACCTTTTTTACCCCAACCCCATTATGGGCTAAGATGATCTCGAGCACCTCTCCCCATGATTCTCTAGGAATAGGGATGTTGGAGTGCATATTGATTTTTAAAGATGCCATCTCGGGAGGAACAATGAAGAGGTAATCCAGAGCGCCATATTCCATGACAAGCTGCGTCAACGTGGTCTCTTCCTGATCCCAAAGCGCGTATCCCTCTTCATCTTTTTTAGACTCTCCCACAACGGAATTATGCCACTCATTTTCAAGAGTGTAAATGCTGCTTTTAATGGCATTTGTCTCTTTGAGCAATTCACGAAAAGACTCATCGGTTGCCCCTTCACCTTCGAGCTTTTTTGCCAGGGCATAGCAATGACTCAGCTCGGAGCGGAGAGCAACTAGCTGTTCATTGGTTCCCTTGAGCCTAGATTCGAAACTGCCGCCTCCCTCTAAAGACTTCTGCGAACTGCTTGCAATTTTTTCCGCAATCGTTTGGCAAAAGGAGATCTCATGGCAGAGACAAAAAAAGGTAGTTAATAAAGTGAGTTTTTTCATGCAACTTTCCGTTCAATGGTTGGCAGGATAGGCTTTCGTTTTCGAGAGGTTTTCGCTTGAGATTTTTCCGATTCAATAGGCATAGAGAAGGGGAGCACTTGCGTACGCGTTTCATCAAAGAGCTGTCCCTTCATTAAAAGGCGCCCCTGCTCTTTTTCAATCCCATCAAAAATAAACAGCTCTCCTTTCAAACGGTGGTTGAGGTATTGCTCAATTTCTTCTTTTTTGCGCAGACTACGCCATCCAGTTCCGGTCTTTAGCAACCAGTCCCCCTGCTTTAAAATCACCCGCCGCTTGCCCAACGCACAACTGACCTGAGTTGCATTTCTGAGGCGTATTGCAGAGGGCATCGTCTCATTTTTTAGTTGCAGACGAGGTGGCTGGAATAGGGGAATTTTATAGAACAATGGGTGGAATCCAGCTTCATCCCAAACCTCCACCTCAATGGCTTTAGCTGAGACACTTTTAACGTGTGCCATCGGCAGCTGGCTCTTAAGTTGTTCCAATGCAACCACCTTCCACTCCCCCCCCTCATAGAGAAGATAATCACCTGCGGAAACAAAACAAGCGTAGGGACAACTAGCTGCCAATTCCAGGGTGGATTTAGCTTTCCAATCCGAGTATTCATGTCCCCCGTACTTTTGGATCAGAAGGTCGTTAATAAAACATCTGGCGGATTTTAGCTCTAGTGCAAAAAGCTGCTGTGCCGGATTGTATCGGGCGGGCACTCCCCCTTCTTGGGCTAAGATAAACTGCCCCTTTTCCTCTCCGATGCGCCCATCCTTTGAGACAAGCTTCCTTCCCGCCTCGACAAGCACAGCGCCATTTTCTAACAAAATAGGCTTCACCCATAACCCTGTAGGCACCTCAGAAGAATAAAGCCCCTTACCCTGGTCGCTCTCTTTTAAATGAAGAACACTTCCATTGGAAAGGGTGAGCTGCTGTTTGCCATGTTTTAAAGAGAGCAGAATATTAGCCTCTCTGGAATCGATATCAGGCCGAGTATTATAAGCAATGAGAGTCACCTCGTCGGCCAAACGGGAGACCCATCCCAGGGCATGGCGAGCCCGAAGGGCCAGCGCTCCACTGCCAATTGCCTCATAGGGGAAAAAAGTTCTGTCCTTTTTATATATCGACTCTAGACTCCCTTGATAAGAGTCGTTTGCATTCCAGGGATAAAAAGGGGAAAAAAGGGCCAGTACTCCAATAAAAACACAAAATGCAATGCTTGCGCACTTTGCGCTTTGTTTTAACCATCGATCAATGGGGAATGTCGCAGCGGATATCAATAACACAGACCCGTACACTCTTCTTGAGATTTAGCTGTGGAGTTTAGAAGATGTGAAAAATAAACGAAAGAGTAAATTTTTCAATCTCCTCTAAAAACTACAATTAAGTTGCTAAAAAAATAAATTAGTACTTTAATATTAATTAAGAGCATTGATTATATTTAGAGGGTTTATGGACAAGAACAAATTGAAAGATGGAGTTTCAGTGAAAGAAATCGAAGCGTTTACAAAGAAGCACCGTTTTGAAGTGTTTTTCTGTCTTGCTTTCGTATTTGCCTGCTTTTTTACCTTTGTGATGTGGGGACCCGGTTGGTCTGTGGTTGCCGCCGCCGTCGGAGCTATTGTCGGCATTCTTATGCCTGGGAAGGTGGCTCATTTCTCCAAAATGATGTTTCAATTCATCTTTAAGCATGAAGAATTAACACAGATGGTGCTCGGGATTGTATCTTTGATTCTAGCAATCTTCCTTCCCCCACTCATTTTTCTCCTTTTGGGACTGCACGGAGGAAAAGATATGCACCTACATGCTTTCGAGATCTATAATCGCAATAAACCCCACTAATTTAACTCTTTGCATCTCTGCTCGATATATTCGAGCAGAGAGACATCCCCTTGTGAGAAGTTCTGGGCCAAAAGAGAATAAGCCTCAGGATCATAGGTCTTGTTATAGACAGGACTCTCTTTCCACCCCGAATTTTTGATCAGCTCTTGCCAAGCCTTCAATTCCCCCTCTTTAGAACCTATCTCTCTTTGCAATGCAGCGATTCTCATCAAATTATAAGCGTACAGTACAGTTCCAGATCTAATGAATTTGTCTTTCCCCTCCCAAAAGGCATCATCTAGCTCAAGCTCATCCTTAAAACGGAGAGCCTCTTCAAGAGCTAGTTTAAATTGCCCCTTAGAAATTGCTAGCGAGTTGCGTGAGAATCTCTCATAATAAGATGAGGTCATATTGTGTGCGCGCTGGAGAGCTGCGCTACCGTATCTATCCGCCCTTTTCACATCTCCCAATGCGAGCATTCGCTGAGCGATATGTGTTCCAAATTTCGCCTCTACCTCAGGATGCTCTCTTAAAGGTCTCTCTAGCGACCTTAATATTTTGAGGCTGTGGCTCTCATCAGCCACCCAAGCGCTAAAGGCCTTATTTAGCTCAAAATAATCCGATTTATGTTTGCCTAAGAGTCTTCCCGTCAGCTGGAAAAGGCAAAAAGCAAGAACTACCAAAGTTCCCAGCGAAGCGATTGCGACTTTATGATTGGCCGCAACCCAATCTGAGCAAAACGCTTTTGCAAAAGCAACGCGCCCGATAGGGAGATGATCTCCAGATTGCTTGTCCATAATGCTCCTGATGGTTAAAAGCTGAATTTGAATGGAATTCTACAAAATAGAGTGATTTAGCCCAAGGGCCCATTAGGTTGTAGCCCATCCCTTTTTTGATTTCACCTCACATTTTTCCATTTTAAAAAGAAAAAAAACTAAGATTTCATTGGAGGGACAATAGCTCATCGAAGTCTATATTTAAAATTTTCCTTGTTTTAAATCATCAACGTGTCAGAATCAGGGCCTGTAGATTTTTTATTTGTACCTTTGTGGTCCCGAAAAAAATCTACATAACCTAAGGTTCTCATGAAATATTTGCTTGTTTTTTCACTTTTGTTCTCTGCCAATACCATTTTTGGCGTGATCCCACATGCTTATGTGACGGATCAACTCGGAGGATCGGTTCGCATCATCGATATCTCAAATGACACAGTCCAAACTATTTTTGGATTTGATGGGCCACGGGTTGTTAAAGTCACTACAGATGGAACGATTGCCTATGTAGGGAGTGATGACAATACGGTTAGATTAATTGATACAATTACCAATACCGTTTTGCCCACAGTCATCAGTGTTAACCACCCTGTTGCAATGGCATTGACCCCAGATGACAAATATATCTACATTGCAAGCACTAATAATACAGTGACTGTGATTCAAACATCTGATTATACAGTTCTCAGTGAAATCTCAGGATTCGATAATCCGCATGACATTAAAATTACTCCAGATGGTGCATTTGTTTATGTTTCAAATTCAAGTAACGGGACAGTAAGTGTCATTGCAACAGCAGACAACACAATTGTCGATACGATTACAGGGTTTAAAGTTCCCC
The DNA here is from genome assembly GCA_903970255.1 of Acidobacteriota bacterium. Taxonomy (GTDB): domain Bacteria; phylum Chlamydiota; class Chlamydiia; order Chlamydiales; family Rhabdochlamydiaceae; genus CAJCIW01. Next base: position 1,752 of record CAJCHM010000040.1, on the reverse strand, counting down.
TTGGGATCACATTTACTGTAGATGGGCAATATGCTTATATCACAGATAGAACCCATAATGCAGTGTATGGAGTAAATGTTGCTGATAACACAATCGCAAACATCATTCTTGGCTTTAATTTACCCAGTTATGTTGCTGTAACTCCTGATAAAAATTATGCCTATGTGTCCAATACGGGAGATAATACAATAGGTATTGTCCGTACCAGCGACAATACCATTATCGGCTCTATTCCGATCCCTGTTCCTAAAAGTTTGGCTGTAACGCAAGATGGAGCTTATCTTTATGTAGGCAGTGATTTTGGAACCGTATTTAAAGTAGAGCTTTTAGATAGCAGAATACTAATTGCTATTCCTGGATTTCAAAATCCCTCAAACATCACGCTGACGACCAATAATGCACCCGGCGATACAGTCAACGGATGTCAAATAACGGTATCTCCTACCGCTATTTATAACCAGATTTCATGGCACCCAGCCCCAGGAACTCCAATAAGCTACCAAATTTATCGAGATGTTGCTCTAACGGATCTCATCGAGAGTTTTCCTTCGACTACATTAGGGTATGAAGATCCAAATCGGGAAGAAGGTCAAACCTATACCTATTATGTCGTGGCCTCCTATGCGAATGGATTTTCTTCCACCACTGGGAGCATCGCAGTCACTCCTGAGAGAGTCTGTCTAGCCCCTTGAATCCTAAGTTCTATCCTGCGCTTCGTCTGATGCGCAGGATCATTATCCTGAACTTTTAAGCCACTCTTGCATCAGCTTTTTAATCTGTGTTTGGTAGGGAGTGCCCTCTAGCTCTGCTCTGCGCTTGAAGGCGTTGAGTAATGAAGGTTCAACTTTTAAACTGATCAACTGACTTTTTTCTGGGATTTTCGAGAAGAGTAGGCGGTAATTTTCAAGAAATTCGATGATTTGCTCTGGAGTCATTCCCTTGCAGCGATCGAGATATTCTTTAGTAAAGTATTGAATGGTTTTAGTCATAAGTGATTGAGTGCTTTTACATCCTCTAAATCTTGAGGCCGCCCTGATGCTTTTTTCATTTCGATCAAATCGTGTAACGACAAAATACGGATAGTGCCTGAAGAGGTTTTAATTGGCTTGATATTACGAACACTGTTGAGGTCGTAATTGATAATGATATCGACTTGATTTAGGGGGTTAGAGGGGTCGTAGAAATTCCAAGCGATCAGGTTGCGGTTTTGAATGTATTCCTCTCTAAATTGAAACAAATTCTCCGCCGTGATCGGAATCAAAGAGACAAGCCCTAGTTGTTTGAATGCGTTTTCCGTATTCTGGAGATTTTTAAGGGACCATTGGATGGCGACATCGACATCGACGGTTCCTCTGATGGCCCCATGCAACGCAACCGCATACCCACCGACGATGGCGTAGGGAACTTGCGCTTTATCTAAAGATGAGCAAATGTCATGGATAAACATATTTTCACTCTGTTGTGGTATATACCGGCGCTACTTCAAACGTACCTGTAATTTTTGTTTTAACGCGACCATTTTTCCTTTCCCCAAACAGGGACATTATTCGAAGTAATAAGGCCCTGTTTGGGGGAAGGGAAAAGGGGGCCGTTAAAACAGAAATTACAGGGATGTTTGAAGTAGCACCGGTATATACTGGCGCTACTTCAAACGTACCTGTAGTTTTTGTTTTAACGCGACCATTTTTCCTTTCCCCAAACAGGGACATTATTCGAAGTAATAAGGCCCTGTTTGGGGGAAGGGAAAAGGGG
>CAJCHM010000039.1 GCA_903970255.1 Acidobacteriota bacterium | reverse complement strand
ATCTTGCCGCAAGTGCAATAAATCTGGAGTTTGGACTAAATTTGGCCTGCAGGGACCAGCGAGACAAAATCAGATCTAACTGACCGACGAAGTCAATAGCGCTAGCTATTGATGAGGAGGAAGTTAGATCTGATTTTGTCTCCCTGGTCCCTGCAGGCCAAATTTAGTCCAAACTCCAGAATAAATGTTAATTGCGCCGGATAAATGCCTTAAAATGAGGAGATAACTTCTTAACAAATCCTGGCGTTTGAGGTAAATTTGCAAGGGGCTCCTTTAGAGAACAAACCAAAAAGTGCAAGTCTGCTAAGACTTTTTGAGAAGTTGCACAGCAAACGGATTTCTGCCCTACGTTTAAAGATTTGTCTGAAGTAATTTCAATTAATACAACATGATTATGATTAATTTTCCCGCTCATAATTGAGTCGGGAAATAGGAAGAAAAGCTTTCCCAAAACACATTTCTTTACTTGTTCTAAGCTTGTGTTATCATCTAAAATAATTGTTTCAGTGTTGATCATTTTCATCATTTCATATTGAATATCAATTTTCATATTTATACCTTTGGTTTTTGAAATTTAATATAAATGGTTGCAACAATCGTTTTAATTGCACAACCTGGAAGAAACGGAAGGAAACCCAGATTTAAGACATTATTTATTCCTACAAAAAAAGCAAACCAAGCTATGCCTAGGATCAGTTGGACCAAACCTGCTAGAAATAGTAACGTGGCTGTTTTAAAGAAATGAAAGGGGTGTTGCTTTTCGACAAACCATCCGGCAAGGTAGGCTTGAACAATATAGGCAAAGTAGTAGCCTCCCACAGGACCGATTAAGCGAAGCGCGCCTAAGGCACCTCCTGCCCAAACAGGAAGACCCAGTGAACCCTCAATGAGGTAAACAATAACAGCCAATGCCCCTTTGTATCTGCCAAGCAGACCTCCTGCTAAAAGAACCCCCAAGGTTTGCCCTGTGATGGGAACCATTGTAAAAGGGAGTGGAATTTTGATCTGGGCAAAAAGACCGATGAGAAGGGACGCCCCAATGATTTGAATCAAAGAGGAGGTTTTAACTTTTGATCTGAGCCATTGGAAACGATCTGTCCATTCTGAATGAGCGGCACAATTTTCTAAGGTTTTCATCATTCTCCTGTTTTTATTGAAAATGGTGGGGCCATTATTGACCCTCTGACCCATTTCTTCAACCCCATGAAACTCTCTTTTTAAACCCTATTTGAGTTTATAAACCCTTTTCCTCCTTTTTTCCCTGGAAGAATAAAGAACAATAGGGTAGTTTCTATAAACCAAAATCGAGGTTGATATTTATGTTGTCAGGACTCTTTGGCAATCAGAATGTCGAAAGGATTCTTTTATTCCTTTTTGTGAATGAGCAGTGCTACGGCACCCAAATTCAGTCATTACTGGGTGTTCCACTTACCCCCATCCAAAAAGGGTTGCAACGTTTAGAAAAAGAAGGGATCATTAATAGCCACTATGAGGGAAAGACGCGTGTTTATCAATTTAGTCATACCTATCCTTTTCGGTTTGAGTTAGAAATGCTTTTAAAAAAAGCTTACACTCTCCTTCATTCTCAGGAAAAAAAACAGTATTGTTTCATTCATAAGGTCCGAGGGGATCTTAAAAGCAATCGGCTATCAGATAGGAACAAAAGAGAGGATCTTCTTAAATTCTGGGAAAAGCTCAGAAAGGTAAAACACCTTTCTTTCCATGTCAAATCGCGACAAAAAGAAGAGCAATCTGTAAAGATCGGAAAAGCAGATATTGTTGTCCAAATGCCCTCCCCTTCCGTTTTGATTTTTGAGGAAAAAGGGTATTGGCTTCTCGATCATCAGGCAGATACTGCATTCAGCAATAGTTTTCGATGGACCATGGATTTAAATGCGTTATTAATTTCTCTAGAGCATTTAAGATATGGAACCACACATCCTGTGTTTCTTTTTCATCTCACTCCCACACAATCTCAATTCCTCAAGGCCGTTGATGAACATCTTTGTGGAGAAGACACCTATTTGGGTAATATCTTTTGGAATCAAAACGAGATCGCTTTCCATTGGCGAACCATTGGTCCAAATAAAAATAGCCAATTGACCTATCATTATTCGTTTTGAAATCCTCCCCGTTTTTTACAACAGGGAGGTACTTAAGATTACAATTTATTGAAAGTCGTAGCAACCATGTCTTTAACAATCGGAGCTACATTCATATAGACCAGGTATACGGGGATCCTGCCAAAAACAAGCCCGGCGAATGCCTTTTTTCTAAACAACTCGCGGATAGGTTCTTTGAAAGAAAAATCTATCTGTTTGTTTGTCTTACGGCCATCCAAGGGTTGGCTCAATGCCGCTCCAATCACCGGCGATAAGAAAGGATGATCTTTTGCCAGATTGGTCAATATGGAAGCAGAGATCGCCTCACGTCCGGCTGTTTCCCAACCTGCGCGATAAAATCCCTTGGCTCCGTGCTCCTTGAAGATCTTTTTCACTACTTGCATGGCGCTGATCTTTGGCCTCTGTTCTTTGGGTATGCCTGTATCCTTCATCGCCAAGTCTTGCTCTGCTTGGAGCCTTTGTTGTTGCGTAAAGATGAGCTCCTGGGGGCCGACAAACGCTGTAGAAACCGCTCCAGTTGTAACGCTGCAAGCCAATTTTTCCAAAGGGCTTAATTCACGCTCTCCATTGTTAGAGAGGACATTTTGCAAAGCGCTGTTGACAAAAAATTGAAAAGCGCAAACAGGAAACATTCCTGCTGCCAATGTGGGGCCACCAACAAACCACTTCACCGGATTTTTCTGAAACACAGGAGGAGTTGTTGGGTTTTGAGCTTTTCCCTGCATGTGCATTTTAAAGTACATGAAAGGTGTTATCGCAAACCCCCCTGCTGCACCGCCGACTCCTCCGGAGATAACTTCGGTGAGGGTTTCGCGGATCGGTGAGGGTTTTTGATTTTCTTGAGCCTGAAAAAAAGACTCTTTCATATTAAAAGAAATAGGTTTAGACATGAGCATTCTCCAAAATTTAAGATCAATACGAGATCTAATGAGTTTTAAAAAGTTAATAAAAAATGTGAGAGTGCAAATTGTATGTATGTGCCTTTAAGGCACAAGAATAAGAGGAATGAAGGATCTTTTGCCGGCAAATTTTGCGGCTGCCTGATATCTCACAGGAAGTGAAAATGGCTTATGTCCTTTTTTCATAACGTAGGATGGTACCTAGAATCGGTAATTTATTTCCAGAAGAAATAAAATCAAAATATTTTTTGAATCAAATCACGGCATCGAGTAAGCATAAGGGAAAGCAATATGTTACAGGATGCAATGAGCAATACCGCAGAGCACATCCGATTAAATTCTTACCGCGTGGATAAATCCAAGTGGAAGAAATGGGGGCCTTACTTAAGCGAGAGGGCTTGGGGAACTGTGCGCGAGGATTATAGCAAAGAGGGTAATGCATGGGGATACTTTTCCCATGAAATAGCTCAGGTGCGCGCCTATCGGTGGAATGAAGATGGAATCGGTGGGATCTCCGATCGCAATCAGAGAATCTGTCTCTCTCTTGCTCTGTGGAATGGCAGGGATCCGTTTCTCAAAGAGAGGATGTTTGGCTTGAGTGGCCCTGAGGGCAACCACGGAGAGGATGTTAAAGAAGCTTATTTTTATCTCGATAATACTCCGACGCACAGTTACATGAAAATGCTCTATAAATATCCCCAAAGAGAATTTCCCTACGCGCAATTGAGGGAGGAAAATAAAAGAAGAGGTTACACAGACAGAGAGTTTAAACTGGAGGACACCGGAATTTTTGCTGAAGATCGCTATTTTGATGTTTTCATCGCATTTGCCAAGAAAAATGAAGAGGACATTCTCATCCGTTATACGATCTGTAATCGCGGCAAAGAAACAGCAGAATTAACGCTACTGCCAACGATCTGGTTTCGCAATACATGGGGATGGGGATATCCCGACAAAGGGGCAACAGGTGATGAGAGGGGGAAGCCAAACTTAAAGAAAAAAGGTAGTCATTGTATTGAGCTGAACCACCTGGTTGAAGGCGTTTATTATTTATATTGCAAAGACTCTCAAGAATTGATCTTCACTGAAAATGAGACAAACAAAGAGAAGCTCTATCAGGTCCGCAATGAGACCCCTTTTACTAAAGATGCTTTCCACCGATTTATCGTAGGAAATGAAAAATCGGCAATCAACCCTCTTGAAATTGGGACTAAGGCAGCTGCTGTTTACCGAAAAAAAATGACTCCGAATGAAAGGGGTGTCATTGAGTTACGTCTTTCAACCAAACAGAGCAATGAGCCTTTCAAAGATTTTGATGAGGTGTTTGCACAAAGAGAGAAAGAGGCAGCTGAGTTTTACACAGCAATTCAGCCGAAAGACCTTTCCCCTAAACTTAAAAAAATCCAACACAGAGCTTTTGCAGGACTTCTTTGGAACAAGCAGTTTTATTATCTCGATATGGAACAGTGGCGTAAAGGGGATCCCATTGCTGCTGTGAAAAGAGATTGGGATCGGAATCACAATTGGGCCCATCTGACAAGTTTTGACATTTTTTCAATGCCCGACAAGTGGGAATATCCTTACTTTTGCTCCTGGGATACCGCATTCCATTGCATACCGATGTTGCTGATCGATCCCGACTTTGCTAAACGACAAATTGAGTTGCTCACACGGGAATGGTACTTACATCCTAATGGACAACTCCCCGCTTATGAATGGAACTTTTCAGATGTCAATCCACCCGTGCTTGCCTGGGGTGCATGGCGCGCGTATAAAATCGATGGAAAAATGAGCGGCAACCCCGATCGAGACTTTCTTAAAGGGATTTTTAATAAGCTTCTGCTCAATTTCACTTGGTGGGTCAACAGAAAAGATGAGGATGGCAACAATGTATTCCAGGGGGGCTTTTTAGGCCTTGATAATATCAGTATTTTCGATCGCAGCAAACCGCTTCCATTGGGAGGGCATATCGACCAAGCAGATGGGACCTCATGGATGGCATTTTACTGCATCTTAATGCTGCGCATCTCTTTACATCTTGCGGCAGATGAACCCTTCTACCAAGATATCGCCACCAAATTTTTTGAGCATTTTTTGCGCATTGCAGGCGCGATGACAAACTGTGGAGGAAAGGGACACAGTCTTTGGGATCTTGAAGATGGTTTTTTCTACGATGCGCTGCATAGGCCCGATGGCAAGATCATCCCTTTGAAAGTGCGCTCGCTTGTCGGTCTCCTTCCGCTGCTTGCTGTTGAGACGCTCGAAATGGAAACGATGGAAAAACTCAAAACATTCTCGCGCAGGGTAGATTGGTTTGTCAGCAAAAGGCCCCATGTTTTTGCTAACCTCAATTGTGTCTTTCGCCCTGGGGTAGAGAAGAGAAGATTGCTCTCGATCTTAACACAGGAGCGGCTGATCAGTGTTTTAAAATACATGCTTGATGAAAATGAATTTCTCTCAGAATACGGGATCCGCTCCCTTTCTAAATATCATAAAGATCACCCTTATTCTTTAGAAATCGATGGGCAAAAGCAAACGATTAGCTATCTTCCGGCAGAATCTGACAGTGGCCTTTTTGGAGGCAATTCGAATTGGCGCGGGCCGATCTGGCTCCCTATCAATTTTCTAATCATCGAATCGTTGCAGAAATTCCACCATTACTATGGGGATTCTTTGAAAGTAGAATTTCCCACAGGCTCTGGCCATTTTCTCAATTTATGGGATGTGAGTATTGAGCTATCAAAAAGACTAATGAAGCTTTTTTCAAAAGAGCCCGAAGGAAAAAAATGGGATGGGGATGATCTCATTTTATTCCATGAATACTTTCACGGAGATACCGGAGAGGGTCTGGGCGCTTGTCACCAAACGGGATGGACAGCGCTCATTGCAAAGCTGATCCAACAATCAGGCACAACTTTATGAGGACAAAAAAATGAGTATGGAAAAACTTCCCGCTGTTGTGAAACCCAATGTCGATCCTTTGAAAATTTTAAAGGGGCAAAAAGCACTTGTCACAGGTGGAAATTCGGGGATCGGCAAAGCTGTTGCCATCGCTCTGGGAGCAGCTGGCGCCGATGTTGTAGTCAATTACGTTTCACATCAAGAAGATGCGCTGAAAGTATGCGATGAAATTAAAGCGATGGGATGTCGTGCGATTGCCATCCATGCTGATGTTTCCAAAGAGGCAGATGTCCTTGCAATGTACCAGCAAATGTACAAAGAATTTGGCACGATCGACATTTTAGTCAACAATGCGGGGCTCCAAAGAGACGCTCCTTTGGAAAAAATGACCCTCGAGCAGTGGAATACAGTGGTTGGAGTCGATATGACCGGGCAATTTTTGTGTGCTAGAGAAGCTGTGAAAGAGTTCAAGGCCAGAGGGGTTAAAAAGGAAATCTCATGTGCTGCTGGTAAGATCATCTGCATGAGCTCTGTACATCAAATGATCCCTTGGGCAGGACATGTCAACTACGCCTCTTCCAAAGGAGGAATTCACATGTTGATGCAATCGATTGCACAAGAGGTTGCCCCCCATCGGATTCGGGTCAATGCGATAGCTCCAGGAGCGATCCGAACTTCGATCAACACTGCAGCCTGGTCCACCCCTGAGGCTTATCGCTCCCTGATGACGCTTGTGCCCTACAACAGAATTGGCGAGCCAGAAGATATCGCACATTGTGCAGTATGGCTCTCATCGGATTATGCCGATTATATCACAGGAACCACAATTTTCATCGATGGAGGAATGACCCTATTCCCCGGATTTGCAACAGGAGGATAAGATGGATTTAGATCATCATTTTGATATCATCATCATCGGAACCGGAGCTGGCGGCGGCACGCTTGCTCATCGACTAGCTCCATCGGGGAAAAAAATTTTACTCTTGGAGAGAGGGTCCTATTTACCCAGGGAAAAGGAAAATTGGCAATCGGAAGATGTTTTTCTCTCTTCCCGCTACGCGATCAAAGAAAAATGGATCGATAAAAAGGGAAAGGAGTTTACGCCGGGCACCCATTACTATGTGGGAGGAAACACTAAATTTTATGGTGCGGCACTGCTTAGGATGCGGGAAAAAGATTTTGGAGAGGTCAAACACTATGGAGGCATCTCTCCTGCATGGCCGCTGAGTTATCACGACTTTGAACCTTATTATCTGCAGGCTGAAAAACTCTACTGGGTTCATGGAACACGCGGCATCGATTCCACTGAACCCCCCTCATCTTCTCCCTTCCCCTATCCTGCTGTTTCTCATGAGCCGCGGATCGAGCGTCTTTACCAAGCACTTGAAAAAAACGGGCACCATCCGTTTCCGCTGCCGCTTGGGTTAATCCTCGATGAGAAACACCGGGAAAAGAGCCCCTGCATTAAATGCAACACTTGCGATGGGTTTCCCTGCCTTGTCGATGGCAAAGCAGATGCCCACATCATCTGCATCAATGAAGCGCTAAAATTTCCCAACGTTTCTTTGATCACAGACGCCTATGTTGAGCGTCTGGAGACCAATCCCAGTGGGAAAGAGATTGCGCAAATTGTTGTCAAACGCAATGGCCATACAGAGTTTTATAAAGGCAATATCGTCGTTGTCGCCTGTGGAGCGATCAACTCCGCTGCCCTCTTGTTAAGATCTGCAAATCAAAAACACCAAAATGGTCTTGCCAACAGCTCGGATTGTGTGGGTCGCCACTACATGTGCCATAACAACTCCGCAGTCATTGCCATCACAAAAGAGCCCAATCCAACCAAGTTTCAGAAGACAATGGCCATTAACGATTTTTACTTCAATGCTCCTGACTTTGATTATCCCTTGGGACATATCCAGATGCTTGGCAAAGCAGATGCCCACATGTTCCAAGCTGATTCCCCATTCCCGGCTCCTCAATTCATTTTAGGAGCAATGGCGCGCCATTCTATCGACTTCTGGTTAACAACAGAAGATCTTCCCGATCCCAATAATCGCGTCAAAATCACTCCAGAAGGGCATCTACAACTCGAGTACACAGAAAACAATCTGGAAGGTCACAAACATTTGAAGAAGAAACTTAAAAGTATGCTGAACAATGTCGGCATCCACCATCATATGTTTGACAATTTAGCCTACTTTGGAAAAAAAATCTCCATTGGCGGCGTTGGGCACCAAAATGGAACAATCCGCTTTGGAACTGACCCCAAGACATCAGCGCTAGATATCGATTGCAAAACCCATGATCTAGATAATCTCTATGTTGTCGATGGCAGTTTTTTTGTCTCAAGTTCTGCGGTCAATCCCACACTAACAATCATTGCCAATGCGCTGAGAGTTGCAGATCATTTACTTGAAAGGATGAAATAGAGGTTTAACATTTTCTGTTGATTAAAAAATTTCAAGTATGCCAACTTGAATGTATAATTTTGAAACAGACGTCCAACAGGCTGTCTTAAAATTCAGAACACCAGTAAAGAAGGAGATTTCATGAACCAGCGCTTTTTATTTTGTCTAAGTATGATTCCCAGCATGATGTATGCAGATATTCCCAGTGATAACACCCTGGCAGACGCAGCAAAGGGGGCAGTGTCTCATTTTGAAACAAATGGCATGATCAGCGAAGCGTATGAAGAACAACCAGCGTCGAACATGCAAAATTCTGATCAGGAAAATATCTCCCCACTCTTTACAATGAGCGCCGGACCTAGGATCTCTCATCACGGAGTCAATGTGAACGTGAGGGCAGAGTTTATTTATTGGACAAGCCAAGATACTTTTCAGCCTTATTACAGTGGCACAGCAACAATGCCCGATCAGTCCATTACCACTCCAGGAAAACCTAAATTCTTACACAACACTTTCGAACCTGGCTTTAGAGTGGGATTGGGGCTAGATTTTGCCCATGACAACTGGGATATGGAGTTACTCTATACTTGGTTATACTCTGCAGCCTCCCAGTCGACTGACAATCTCCCCCCTAATGATCAGGGATTCAGCGCAGACCAGTACTTCAATGATCCGGGAGTAGGTGCATTTGTAGTAGAAAATATAGCTTATAAATCCAAACGCACGCTCAATACTTGGGATCTCAATTTGGGTCGTAACTTCTATTTAAGTCCCTACCTCACTGTACGCCCCTGTACAGGATTTGTCGCCTTCTATATACCCGGAACGATCACTGAAACTATCGGTTATATCCGGGATCCTGGCGCCGCATTAAGCACTAGCCGGACCACACTGAAATCAAATGGGCTTGGCTTTGGAACAAAAATGGGTTGTACGGCAAATTGGTATTTTGCTCGTCAATGGAGCGTTAAGGCAAATTATTTTATTGCACTTGCATGGTCACAAAACCGTGCTAAAGGGATAGATACCATCACCACGCCTGTAGCCACTTCTAACAGTGTTAATACTAAAATGAATTTGTCAACTTGCACTTTATGGCAACAGATGTTCTTAGGACTTTCTTGGGATATGTTATTGCGCAACGATAAATCCCAACTCCAATTTTATGCAGGTTGGGAGTTCAACCACGGTTTGCCGCAAGTTTATTTCTTCCGAGGTAGCTTTACAGCAGGTGCGAATTTGGAAAGTCTCTACGATTCACGTTTGAACCTACAAGGTTTGACAATCGGCGGGAAGTACGACTTCTAAGAATGTCTTTCGATTCTTATAGGCTATACTCCATTTGCGGAGTATAGCCTCTTATCAATACCTCATTAAAGTTATAACCTTCGCTCCTTTGGCACGCATCATTTCAAGAGCCCTTTCCTCATCTTGGACAGAAAGGTTAATCGGTTTGCATGCATCTGCAATGACATACACAGAAAAACCCAAATCGATCCCATCCAAGGTAGAGTATAGAACACAATACTCAGTTGCCACCCCAACAAAGTAGACATCGGTCACCCCACGACTCCTTAAATAATCGCCAAGTCCGGTGGATTTGCGCCTTGCATTATCAAAAAAAACACTATAGCTATCAATATTCTTATCCGACCCTTTATAAAAACTACTTGTAATATTGGCTTTATCAAGACCTGTGACAAGTTCAGCCCCATGTGTATTGCGTACGCAGTGAATGGGCCATAAAATCTGATCGTGATGATCTACTTTAATTCGGTCTCCCGGTTTTTTTCCCGGATGATTAGAGGCAAAGCTCACATGATCCTTGGGATGCCAATCTTGGCTTGCAATGACCAGGTTGAATTTTGGAATGATGGAATTAATCACGGAAACAAGCTGATCTGCATCCGCCACCCCAAGCGCTCCGCCTGGCATAAAATCATTTTGCATATCGACGATGATCAGCGCTTTCATTTTTTTCCTTTTAACTGGAGTTTGGACTAAATTTGGCCTGCAGGGACGAGCGAGACAAAATCAGATCTAACTGACTGACGAAGTCAATAGCGCTAGCTATTGATGAGGAGGAAGTTAGATCTGATGAAGTGGCAGCCGTTATCTGTAGGCCAAATTTAGTCCAAACTCAGGTTTTTAATGCTTTGATTAACTTTAAGCGAGTTTCATAAACCGACTTTTCAAGACCTACAAAATAGGGCTGTGGATAAAGAAACCTTCGCATCGCAGGATGAAATTGAGACAGCTCCAATAATGTTTTTTCTCGAATCTCACTTAAAGGGGGAGATTGATAAATACGCACCCCCTTTTTAACAATGGGGATTAAAAGGTCTCTATATTTCATATCGGGGGAAAATGTTTGCCAGTGGGTGGGATCTAATGGATCAATGGCATATTGCTCCGGCGCAGAATTGGAATGGACATCATAAATCATGTCTGCAAAATTGCCTCGATCATCAAAAAATCGCCTTACCTGATGAATGCCAGGATTGGTCACTTTTGTCAACTGCTCGGAAATCTTAACTTTGTACTGCCACTTCCCGCTTTCATCCTTCAAAGCAGATAATTTATAAACTCCATCGAGCGCCGGCTGGTCTTTTCCTGTGACAAGATTTGTCCCCACTGCCCAGACATTCACTTTGGCACCCTGGTGCTTTAAATCGTTGATAATTTGCTCATCGAGTTCATTGCTTGCCATGATTTTAGCATTTGGAAATCCTCCATCATCTAACATTTTGCGAATCTCTATGCTCAAGTGGGTAAGATCCCCGGAATCTAACCTCACTCCAATCATTTCTTTGCCCTGCTGCTTCATTTTCTTTGCAACCCGAATCGCTTTCCTTACCCCTTGAATCGTATCATAGGTATCGACTAAAAAAATGCAGTTGTTAGGCATAACGCTGGCGTAGGCATCAAACGAAACCTCTTCATCATCAAAGGCCATGACCCAACTATGGGCGTGAGTGCCCTTAACAGGAATACCGTAAATTTTTCCAGCAAGTAGACTCGATGTCGATTCACACCCTCCGATATAGGAAGCACGACTTGCGGCAAGGGCTCCATCAATTCCCTGGGCTCTGCGCATCCCAAATTCCACAACCGGATCAGGACGCGCAGCCCAGCAGATGCGCGCTGCTTTTGTTGCAATGAGTGTCTGAAAATTAATGATATTGAGTAACGGACCCTCTAATAGCTGTGCATGGAGCATTGGCCCTTGTACGCGTAGGAGCGGCTCATAGGGGAAAACAGGCGTTCCTTCCGGCATTGCATCGATATCGCATTGGAAGGAAAAATGGCTCAAATATTCCAAAAATTGCGGATCAAATAGAGGAGTTCCATCTGCCCCTTGGAGCTGCTCAAGATACGCCAGATCACTTGCGGAATAACGAAAATGCTCAAGAAAATCTAGTGCAATTTCAAGACCTGCTGCAATGGCAAACCCTCCGTTGAAAGGTCTGCGTCGAAAAAAAAGATGAAAAACAGATTCTCTTTGCGCCATCCCCAGCTTCCAATAACCATAGGCCATGGTAAGTTCATAAAGATCGGTATGTAAAGAAAGAGGATCGCGGTAGATGGTTTGAATAGGATCTTTAGATCTCATTTGCCTCGTGAATTTTCCTGCAGTATCTGCGCTTTTCTAGCGTTGAGAGCATCAATGCGCCCTTGAAGCATTCGAGCTGCCTGTTTTTTATCTTCAGCTCTTTGAAAAGCCCGCCTTGCTTCTTGCTTTTGGTTCTGCATGAATTGCCAGCGTATCCCTTCATCTTCTGCGCGCCTTGCAGCAGCAAGATAGCGGTCTCTTTGATTTTCAGTAGCTTTGATTTCATCATCGATCTGTTTGAGCTCTTCTTTCCAATCGAGAGGTTGATCAACCTCTGTTGCTTGAAGTTGATGGGTATAGAGTAATGCAGTTGTGCCGATAAGGCAAGTGGCAATGATTATCCAAATTTTACGGGGTGACATTATATTTTAGCCCTATTGTAGTTCTCTATTCTAACTAATAAAAAGTTACGCCTAGGAATGCAAGGATATAAATTGAAAATCAGCAAACAGAGATGTTTCTTAATTTAGGAAATAGCTATAATGAGGTTGAATAGGCCTAAAAAATGAAAAAAATTATTTCACACCTGCTTGCCTCTTTCTTTCTTACCTGCTCTACCTTTTTGTCTGCGCAAGAGACCCCTCATTCATTAAAAGAAAAATTTGAGCACGCGCAAGCGGGGGATTTCATCGTCACCTCACAGGATGGCAATTATTCTCTGCTCTTCATCCGCCAGATCACCTCTGAAATACTCATCCTTGAAGAAATCTCCGTACCCTCCCAACATATCGATCTCAAAAAAATGGTCTGGAAAAATTGGGTCAAAGAAAAAGCACCGGGACACACTTCTTGGACACTTTATGAAATCGATAGAGGATCGGGGGATCTGATCGAATGTTTCTCCTACAGCAAAAATGGTTGGCTCTACCTCGATTCATCCGAGCAGTTTCTGACGCGATTATTCACACTTCCCCTCCATTCTGTTTTATATGCAGATAGAAAGAAGATTGGTCAGAGGCCAGATCAAAGTGAAGAAGATAGACGATCTCTTTGGAATCCACCGATGATTGTCGAGGGGAAAAAGTCTTTAAAACCAGCTTTTGAAGTTTTAAAAACACAATGGCCAGAGGATGGCTCAAGACTTTCTCAATGCTTGATTGAGTTGTACTTCTCTAAGGAAAACCCCTCCTTTCCCTTCCCCTATTGGTTAGAGGTGCATAGCCCCCATTATGCATTTAAAATGCGAACGATCGATTCTGGCCATGGTCTTATTTCTGCAATGCAAGGCCCGATGCCTCATCGGATTCCCCAAATTCTTGGTAAGACACAAAAAGGGGAAAAATCCTGGAGACTTCTTATTAAAACCCCTCCTTATTTTAATAAATTTCATCTTTTTGTCATTGAAAGCAAAGCAGAGAGCAAAATGACAACTCCCATTCCCTTTGCTGTAAAGAGAGGATCCAAAAATGAGGAGATGATCCTTGAAATCAGCTATTGTGAATTAAAACAAATACTAAAAACCAATCACTCCTATCAATGGGTACTGATCCCCGAAGGAAGTAGTGACATTTATATCGAGTCGGAAGAGGTTTTCATCTGGGAGTAACTCGCTGCAAGTCAGCCTCTAATCTATGTTATGAACAGAATTTCCCCAATCTTCAATATAGCGATTAAATGCGTTTTTTTTAACCTTCCTCACAAAAACACAAACAATTAAATATGAAGCACTTGCATATTTTCTTAACCCTCTTTTAACAAATGTAGCGCAACTCCTTTAGCCCCACGAGTTTCTCAAGAGAGAAGAGGGACTTTTGAACAACTTTTCCACAACCGATTAATCCTTGCTCACATATCTAAAAATGGGTAAATTATTTCCAACTCACTTTTAGTATTGGCACCCCCGATGAAAATTTATTCTATCAAGAAATGCAGGCATATCCTTCGCCACACCTATCATTTTTTCCAAAAGAAGAAGAATCAGATGACCCCAGAAGCTAAGGCTCAAATACAAGAGGCGCTTCTAGCATTGCAAACGCAGGTAATGGAAAAAAATGGCCGGGCAGCAGATGAGCTAGCAAAACAGGTAGAATCCCTTGCATCCTTACATTTGAAAAAAACAGGCTGGGATCAAGCCAAAGAACTCTTTTTCGCTTTGGCATTTGCCCTTGTTATTGCCTTGCTGGTGCGCCAGATGTGGTTTGAGTACTATGAGATCCCCTCTGGCTCTATGCGCCCTACATTTAAAGAACAGGACCGTCTTACCGTTTCAAAAACTGCATTTGGCGTTAATGTCCCTTTGCGCACTTCTGAATTCTACTTCAACCCCGATCTGGTTGAAAGAAATGGGATTGTGATTTTTACAGGTGAAAACATGGATATTCGCGATGTCGATACCATGTATTTTTATTTATTTCCCGGAAAAAAACAGTATGTTAAGCGAATGATCGGAAAGCCAGGAGATGTCCTCTATTTTTATGGAGGGAAAATTTTTGGAATAGATCGCAATGGGAAAGACATTTCTTTCAACTTAGATCCGGCAATTTTAAACGGGATCGAACATATCCCCTTCATCGATTTTGATCGGAAACTTTTACTGCCGCCAAATCCCATCAATGGGATCTACTCCCCCGTTTTTATCTATCAAATGAATGAACCTGTGGTCAAACTCTATGCATCCGCATCTAACCAGGTCTATGGAGAAATGGTCAATCCCCCTCAGATTCATTTAAGCGGAGCACCTCCTGTCAAAGACTATGCAGATCTATGGGGCTTTAAAAATTTTGGAATGACACGATTGCTTACCCGTGAACAGGTGAAAAATCTCACAGATCAAAATCCATCAGAAATGGAAGAGGGAGTCCTCTATCTGGAGATCCGTCACCACCCAAGCATTACTAATGTTAGACTGGTACGCGATGAAATGGGAAGATTGCGTCCATCCATTGGTCTTAGCACCTCTGTTATCCCTCTTCAAGAATCTCATCTTAAAGAGCTGATGCAGCATATGTATACAGCGCGCTTTGAGGTTAAAGACGGCAAAGCTTACCGGACTGGAATGTCTTCTCAAGCAGTGGCCTCCAGCATTTTCCTCCCTAAACTTCCCGGTGTCCCTGACGGATGTTATGAGTTTTATCATGGAAAAGCCTATCAGATCAAATGGCAGGGAATCACAAAAGAACTCCCCCCCACACACCCTCTGTATCGCTTTAGTCCCTCTGATGTGCAACTGTTCTATAACTTAGGGATTGAATGGGATACCCGTTTTTCACCACAGGTGAGAAACCAACGCCTTGTTCCTTCGCGCTATACTTATTACCGCGATGGCAATCTCTATTTGCTCGGATCGCCGGCCCTTTACAAAACAGAGGACACTCTTGTCAATTTCCTGATCAGAGAGCAACAACGGAAAGACGCCTCTAATCCACAAGCCCCCTATTTTCCTTTTGAAGATTTGGGCTCTCCCTTACAAAATGGCCAGCTCAATTACGACCTGGTACGCCAAAATGGAATCCTTGTTCCCGATAAAATGTACCTTGTACTTGGCGATAATCATGCGATGAGTGGAGATAGCAGAGAGTTTGGGTTCGTACCTCAAGAAAATCTAAGAGGAGCTCCTGACTTTATTTTCTGGCCGCCAGGAGATCGTTGGGGAGCCCCAAACCAGCCCCCTTACCCCTTCTTTAATGGACCACGCACAATCGTTTGGTTCATTGCAGCATGCTGTATTATTGGTGGAACGATCTACTGGAGAAGAAGAAATACCCTTCCGCTCAAATTTGACGATTGATGAGTAAACAAGGGAGGCAGAGGTACTGCCTCCCCCAGTTTAAAGGCTATTGTACAACGCTTAAACTTAAAGCAATCACCGCAGGCTCTCCATTAAGATCCCACTCTGTCCCCTCGGAACAATCGAACAGAATCTGTGTGGCTAGAACCTCGTGCATGATATAATTGCGATAGAAATCAAAGGCTTCTCGCAGCCGATCTGTCGCTTTTACCTGGATGACAATCCGATCAGTGACTAAAAAACCAAGCTCGCGGCGCATGGTATTGACTTTGTTCACAATCTCGCGCGCAAGCCCTTCCAAGAGCAGTTCATCACTCAAAGCAGTATCCAGTGCAATCGTGATCTCCCCGGAGGTCGCTGCAATAAGCCCTTCTTTGACCTTGCGCTCTACTCCCACATCCTCTGAGGTGAGAAGAATCTTCTGATCTTCCACATCAATCTCAAAAGCCTCCCCCTTGAGGAGCGCGCTTAGTTGCTTCTGCGAAAGAGACCCAATAGCGCTCTGAGCGGCACCCATCAACTTGCCTACTTTTTTCCCTAAAACTCTAAAATTGGGCTTGGCGACAATCGAAACAAAAGCTGCTTCATTAGATTCAAAAACAACCTCTTTCACATTGAGCTCATCGCCGATCAAATGCTGCTTGGCTTTAAGTGAATTTAAAATGTCTGCATTTGCAGAAATGATATAAGCTCTGCTAAGCGGTTGACGCACTTTAAGTTTATGCTCTTTGCGCAGACCATGTCCCAGACCCACGACCTCTTGAACATATCCCATCTCTTTTTCAAGAACCAGATCCCGCCTCTTTTCATCATAAAGGGGAAAGTCGCACAAGTGAACAGATGCAGGAGCCTGCATCGACTTAAGCTGCAGATAAATCGCATCGCTGATAAAGGGAACAAAAGGAGCTGCAATCTTTGTCAATGTCAGAAGAACAAAATACAGAGTTTCAAATGCTTGATCCCGCTGCTGGGAGGGCTGTTCCGACCAAAATCTAGAACGGTTGCGACGAATATACCAATTGGTGAGCTGATCGATAAATCCTATGAAAGGCAATGTAGCAGAATTGAGCTTGTAACTATCCAAAGCCTCTGTGACATCGCAAATTACCCCTTGCAATTTGGAAAGAATCCAACGATCGATCTCTGCTTTGGGCTCTGAAAAAACTTCCTCTTCAGGCTGCCAGTTGTAAATTTTAGCATAAGTGGAGAGAAACACAAAAGCATTCCAAAACGGGATCAGAACCTGACGCAGAACCAGCTCCACTCCCCTTTCAGAAAAGCGCAAATCCTCTGCATTCACAGCCGGACTGTTGAGCAGATAAAGGCGAACAGCATCTGCCCCATATTGATTGACAACTACAGAGGGCTCGGGATAATTTTTCAAACGCTTGGACATCTTCTGTCCATCTTCTGCAAGAATGATCCCGTTGACAATCACATTTTTAAATGCCGGTTTATTAAATAGAGCCGTGGCAAGAACTGTCAAAGTGTAAAACCAACCCCTTGTCTGATCGAGTCCCTCGGCAATAAAGTCAGCAGGAAACCGCTCACTTAAGGTCTGTTTATTCTCAAATGGGTAGTGATCCTGTGCGTAAGGCATCGATCCCGATTCAAACCAACAATCAAACACCTCTGGAATGCGATGAAAAACTTTTCCCTGATAACTAATCTCAAGTCGATCGATAAAATGGCGATGCAAATCTGTGATCTTTTGCCCTGTTTTTTCTTCCAGTTGCCCAACACTAGAAATCACAAGAACTTCTCCATCTTCACTGCGCCAAATCGGGATAGGGGTTCCCCAATAACGGTTGCGCGAAATGGCCCAATCCCTGGCATTCTCCAGCCATTTGCCAAAGCGACCGTGTTTAATATGATCGGGAATCCATTGAATTTGTTCATTAACAGCAAGCAAATTCTCTTTGATTTTCTCCACAGAGACAAACCACGTACTCACTGCCTTGTAGATGAGAGGAGTGTCTGAGCGCCAGCAGAAGGGGTAGCGGTGGCGAATCTGACCGTGGTGAAATACCTTATTTTCACTCTTTAAACGGCGGATAATCTCCTTGTCTGCGTCTTTCACAAAAAGCCCTACGTAATCAGGAACTTCCTCTGTAAATTTACCATTGTGATCGACGGGATTAACAAGCTCGATCCCCTCTCTTGCACACGCAAAGAAATCCACCTCGCCAAAGGCCGGTGCAGAATGGACAAGACCTGTTCCCTCATCGCTTCCAATCGATTCCTCCAAGATGACGCGAAACGCCTTTTGCTGCGCCTTTTGCGCATAATAGGGAAAAAGAGGATGATAGCGTCTTCCTTCGAGCCTATCTCCTGTAAATGTAGATACGATCTGATATTCTTCCGGATTCTTGAAATAAACTGGCACTCTTGCAGTTGCCAAAATGAAATGATATCCCGATTTCAACTCTTTAATCTTAACGTACTCCATCTCTTTTTTTGCCATCACCGCAAGGTTAGAGGGCAACGTCCACGGAGTTGTCGTCCAAACAAGAAGCGCGGTATCTGGTTCGTCAATCAATTCCATTTTGAGAGTAAGAGAAGGATCATCTACCTCTTTGTAGTTGAGGTTAGCTTCAAAATTTGATAATGGCGTTCCCAAACGCGCAGAAAAAGGCATCACCTTAAAACCTTCATACACCAACCCTTTTTCATAAAGCTGACCAAACACCCACCAAACCGATTCCATGAACGAAAGATCCATCGTATGATAAGTGTCATCAAAAGATACCCATCGCCCCATCCGGCTCACTGTTTGCTTCCATTCCTCTGTATAGCGCAAAACGATCTTGCGGCACTCTTCATTAAAAGCACCAATTCCAAAAGCCTCAATAGAAGAGGCGCCCGATAGCTCCTTTGCCTTTTCAATCTCATTTTCCACAGGGAGCCCATGACAATCCCAGCCAAACCTCCTTGAAACATAGAACCCTTTCATCGTCTTATAGCGCGGCACGACATCTTTAATCGTCCCAGCTAAAAGATGCCCATAATGGGGAAGTCCTGTTGCAAAAGGTGGCCCATCATAAAAAGAGAAACGGGGCTGATCCTTTCCTTTTTCAAGAGATTTTTCAAAAATTTTATCCCTCTGCCACACAGCAAGGATCCGCTCTTCGCGCTCTGGAATCGATTCTTTTTGGTTCGGCTCAAACATAAGTCAAGTGTCTTGTAAGAAATGGAAAAGAAAATCATAACCGATTGCCAGCTTAAAAGCAAAAACCTCAATAGATCATTGATTATAAGCAACTTAAGAAATTTATAGACCCTTTTGCATTAATCCCCTATACTCCATATCGAAATATATAATCCCTGTGATATAATTCATATGGGGGTGTACTGGTTTCGACTTGGAAACAAAGTACCAGTGGCATGCGGAGGACGTCGGTTGGCCTCCTTAATCATCCGATAAACAAACAAATGCAGATAATTCTGAACAAGAGTTTCTACAGGCTGCATAAAACCTAACAGTTTTATGTGGTCCGATAGCCCGATGCCTGACCAGGAGCGTTGGAGCTATTGTCATTAACCCTGGTATGAACCTCCTCTTTTCAGCTTCTTAAGAGGGCAGTTCGAGATTAATAGAAGCGGATCGGTTTACTTAAGTGGCGCCTTCCTTAGGACCGATTGCTATTTGGAGGCGATAAGCATGTAGTCATTGATATAGAGTTTGCTAAGGACGAGAGTTCGATTCTCTCCACCTCCAATCAAAATTAAGGCTTCAGTTTCACGACTGAAGCCTTTTGTTTTTAGTGACATACAACCACAAATTTCGATCGGAAAATTCAGCTGCGTAAAGCCAAATTACGCAGTATTTACGCACTAGACTGGGTGAAACTGCAGTAAAACCTAAGCTCCCTTTCCCATTTAGCCAACAAGATGTTGGCCAATTGACAACCAGCATTTTCACGAAAAACAACCTCTTTTTGTGAAATCTAGACTTTCCCTATTGCTAATTTCACAAAAACATGGTAACTTTTGTGAAAAATAGAGGCTAATCCGGATCAAGCAACAGTTTTTCTGTAAAATCTGAGATTCATTCCCCCTAAGTTCTAAATTTTGTGTTTTTCAGCCCGTCCTATCGAGCTTTTTTTTCTAACTATTACCCCCCGGCATCTGCCCCCTGCCTATTTAACCGGCCCCCAAGGCTTCGCTCACAGGTGAGGGGCCGGTTAAATAGGCAGGGGGCAGATGCCTTGAGGGTTGTAAAAAAATTCCTTTTTTTAAACCTCTTTATCTATACCGTCAAATGTCAGGTACTTCTTATGACTAACCCATTCCTCGTGAATTTCGCAGCAAACCGCTGTTACAAGCCTGTTGCAAGATGCCTCGTTGGGAAATAGTCGAGCCACACGTGTCCTTCGCCGAATTTCTTCGTTCAACCTTTCCACAACATTGACTGTTCTGATTTTTTTCCAATGACCTCTCGGAAAACTGTAAAACGTCATTGCTTCAGGAGCATTTTCTTCTAACCATCGACTAAACTTCGGAGCTCTTTTCTCGTAGCGCAGAGCCGCTTGCTTGACACGCTCCTCGGCTTCAGCACGATTAAGTGCTTGAAACACGTCTTTAACCGCTTGAGCAATTTCTGCTCGCATCGACACGCTTGGAACATAAGCTTGGGCATTTTGTGCAATGTGGAATTGACATCTTTGGTGTGGAACCGATGGCATCACTGCACGCAGTGCTGCCTTAAGGCCAGGGTGATCGTCGCTGATCACCAGTAGCATGCCGTTCATGCCTCTTTTTAACAAACTTTCCAGGAATGTTCTCCAGTGCACCTCTCCCTCTGATAAGCTGACAGAAACACCGAGAATTTCTCTATACCCCTCCTCATTGACGCCAACTGCTTTCAGGACAGCAGCGTCCCGAATGTGACCATCATATCGCACTTTTTCATAATGAGCGTCCAGATACAGATAACAAATCCGTCCCAATGGTCTGTTGCGAAATTTTTCCAGCTCCTCATCGAGGATCGTGGCAACTCGAGACACTTGCGTTGAACTCAGCTCCATACCACAAAGCTCTTGAGCGATCGCATCGACCCGCCGTGTCGATACACCTTGAACGTACATTTCCGCAATGGCCACCTTCAATGCTCTTTCAGAACGAACCCCTTTTTCTAGGCATTGGGGATAGAACGTGGGAGTTATTCCACGTGTCTGAGGCACTTTAAGTTCAAGTTTACCGAAACGAGTTTGAAGCATTTTATCCTTGAATCCGTTAGCATAACCTTTACGAGCATCCGCGCGTTCATAAGGACCCGCTTGCAGAACTTGCTCCCTTTCTGCCTTCATCAGCTCGTTGAAAAGCTTGCTAAAAAGCTCACTGAGTCCATTCAGACCTTGGTGAGCCAATTCGTCGACGATCTCGTCGACAAGTGGTGCATATGTGCTGTTTGAGATCATAATTTTTCTCCTTGGTGTTACAATTTTGGAGAATGTGGTCTCAAACTTTTTTCTTCAACTCCGCATGCACGGAAAATTGAATTTACAGAAACAATGTTACACTACCCACTTCGTGAGGACGAGGTTGCTACACCCAATAGCAACCGTTGCTTACCGCTTTGCCTATTAGCCCATTCGACAACTTCGACCAAAGGGCCGATAGCCCTTATCCCATTCTTTTGTATGGCCCAATACAGCTCATTTTTTTCATCAACTATTTGAGGATCTAACGAAATACCATGATCCTTTTCAATTTGACTCAACATAGACAAGCCCGTTTGACCAATCAATGACTGATAACGCTCAGGAGATAGAAAAATCCCTCTTGATTGTAAGACTTTTTCCCAGGCTTGAAATTTTAGTTCTTCTGTATCAACTAGGACACCATCACAGTCAAAAATAATCGCTTTAATAGCAGAATTCATAGAACAGAAAGGAGTTAATAATACGATCAATGCAGTCCAAACACACACACTTTTTTTCAATTTTAAAAGCACTGAAAAGCCAACACTGTCTCATTAGGAAAAGTTACATTTCATGTCAAAAGTCTAAAGCCATACAGGTAAATAGACAACAGGAATCCTGATCGACAATAATCATTTCAAGATAAATCAACTCAGCTGGGATTCCATCTGTTCAGCCTTTTCTTTAAGGATCTCCAAAAGAGCAATATCTTCAGCCTCCGCAACCAACTTCTCTTCTTGCCGACGTTTCTGATCAAATTCAGCATAACATTCTAAAGCGAGGCGTTCAGCAATTTGCGCTGAGATTTTCCCCGCATGATTGAGGAGATCTTTCTCATTAAAGCTAAGAAAAGCATCCAATTTTTGTTCCCATTCAGCCATCGTCATTGTTTTGCGGCGTTTAGCCTGATTTTCTGCATAATCGAGATACATGACGACAATTTGATTCAACTCCTCGATTTCAGGTTGATCAAGATAGTTTTTAGCAATAGTCACGTCCTGCTGACGCACTCGACTTCCTTTCCAACTTGTAAGACCCATATTTGGCAGCTCTGAATTGGCACGCTCAACTATGAGCTCGGCTGCCGTATGATGCGTTGTTGCCCAAAGCATCTTGTTTTGCACTTTCTTGAAAAAAATTTGCGCTTGATCACCCTTTGGATCATAATCAACTGCAGTCGCATAAATATCTCGGACTTTTTGATAAAAGCGCTTTTCTGAGGCGCGGATTTCACGAATGCGCTCAAGCCATTCATCGAAATAATCCCAAGGTTTTGGCTCTTTAAGTCGAGCATCATCCATTACAAAGCCCTTCACGAGATACTCCTGTAAATGAATAGTGGCCCATTTTCTAAACTGTATCCCACGGGGGGATCGAACACGGTAGCCAATAGCAAGTATCGCGCTAAGATTGTAAAACTTAAAATTCCGTTGAATCGTTCTTTTTCCTTCAGATTGAACTTGTAAGGATTCCTTACAAGTTACGGCTTCATCCAGTTCATTGTCAGCATAAATAGCTCTCAGATGCGTAGTTATATTTTGAGGACTTGTTTGAAAAAGCTCGGCGATTTCGGCCTGAGTTAGCCAAACAGTGCCATCTTGGGTTCTAAGTTGAATGGAAGTTGTCCCATCTTCTGTGGTGTATAAAATAATTTCCCCGTTTGCCATGTTTCACTACCCCACATCTTGATAAAATTTTGAAAATAGCATAGCTGAAGATGGCAACCGCTTCCAGTCAAAAGTTCTGAATGCGTCTCTCCACCTCCAATTCATTTTAAGGGGTCTATAGCCAAACAGTTGTCAGGGAAAACAAGGTAAAAGAAGTAGGACAAAAAAATACTCCGGTGTATATGTGGGTTTTTTTGCGAAAAAACATTTTACACCTGGAGTATTTTTTTGTCCTACTTCTTTTACCTTGTTTTCCCTGACAACTGTTTGGCTATACACCCGGACTTTTTCTTCAATTTTATTTTTTGCTCTCCCAAAGAAAACATGTAAGTTTTTATCAACCCAACTGGAGTTAATGGCCCCTCCCCCCATAAGCCTGTAAGGGAACAAAAATGGGAGGGGCGATTAATGGAAGGCGGGAGAGGATTCCAAGGGGCTTGCCCCTTTGGCCAGGGAATAGACTTTTGAAATTTTTCCTCGTAGCAAGAAGAATTTTTGACTCTCTCGAATTTTCCGCAGGGAAAAATCGGGACTCCTAATTGCTGTACAGAATTATCTAGTATTGACCAAAATATACCCGACTGCTATACCAAGTAGCCAACCTTAAAAAATAGCTCTTCCTTATGAGAAGCAACATCATCAATAAAATCTGGGATCTTCATACCGTAGAAAGCAGAGATGAGTTCCCTGATATCATCTCAATCGATCTCCATCTTCTCCATGAAGTGACCTCTCCGCAAGCTTTCGATGTTTTAAAACAAAGAGGGTTGAAAATTCACGCGTTGGAACGCACTGTTGCAACAGTGGATCACAATGTTTCGACAACGCCTGACCGTGAAAGTCTACCCAGCCAGGTAAGTCGTAGCCAAATTTTGACACTTAGGCGGAACTGCGAAGACTTTGGGGTCAAACTCTGGGATATGGGCAGCGGCCGGCAAGGAATCGTTCACATCATCGGGCCAGAACAGGGTCTCACACAGCCAGGTATGACGATAGTCTGCGGAGATAGCCACACCTCCACTCATGGAGCTTTTGGAGCCCTTGCCTTAGGGATTGGCACTACTGAAATCAGCCATGTCATGGCAACAGGATGTCTTTTGCTGTCTAGGCCCAAAACAATGAAAATCCAATTTAATGGGCACTTAGGAAAAGCAATTACCGCAAAGGACATGATCCTCAAGCTCATCCAAGTCATTGGTGTTCACGGGGCAACTGGGTACGTACTCGAATATTGCGGGTCCGCCACTAGGAAATTGTCAATGGAAGAGCGGATGACCATTTGCAACATGAGTATTGAATGCGGTGCTAGGGCCGGGCTCATCTCTCCCGATGAAATCACCTACGATTATATGAAAGGTCGGCTAGGTGCCCCAAAAGGATCCGAGTGGAATCGCGCAGTGGCTCATTGGAGGTCTTTGGCCAGTACGGATGAGTCGACCTACGATCGCACTGTAGAAATCGAATTGGACCACATTGCACCAGTTGTGACGTGGGGTACAACTCCAGGCCAATCGATCGGAATCGATCAGGTGATCCCCTTTCCTGAATCGATGACCCCAGAAGCGGGGGAGCTGGCAAAAAAATCCTTGGAATACATGCGCCTACAGGCGGGACAACCTTTAGAAGGGGTGCCTATCGACTACGTCTTCCTCGGCTCTTGCACAAATTCCAGAATCTCTGATTATCGAGAGGCAGCGAAGATTTTGAAAGGGAAACGGGTCGCTAAGGGGGTGACGGTCTACGTCGTTCCTGGTAGTGAAGTCGTCCATAAACAAATGATCGAAGAAGGGCTGGATCGGATCTTCATTGACGCGGGG
The DNA here is from genome assembly GCA_903970255.1 of Acidobacteriota bacterium. Lineage (GTDB taxonomy): Bacteria > Chlamydiota > Chlamydiia > Chlamydiales > Rhabdochlamydiaceae > CAJCIW01. The sequence goes on along the minus strand of CAJCHM010000039.1, from coordinate 9,639 downwards.
GCCGATTTTCGACAGCCGGGATGCAGCATGTGTTTGGGAATGAATGAAGATAAATGCCCGCCAGGAAAACGGGTTGCCAGCACAAGCAACCGAAATTTTATTGGAAGGCAAGGGCCAGGAGCCCTTTCCCATTTGATGAGCCCGATCATGGCTGCCGCAGCGGCCGTTACAGGAAAGATCACTGATGTGAGGAAATTTTTATGAAGGAAATCAAGTCCCAAATTCTCCCTCTCCCCTACGAAGATATCAATACCGACTTGATCATTCCGGCAAAGTATCTCACAACTGTGGTCAAACATGGCCTTGGGGAGCATCTTTTTACCGATATGCGGAAAATGGACCCTGCATTTCCAATGAATCAGAAAAAATATGACCAGGCTAAAATCATTGTTACCAGACGCAATTTTGGCTGTGGCAGTTCTCGAGAACATGCTGCCTGGTCGATTGTCGACAAAGGAATCCGGGTCATTATTGCGCCCAGTTTTGCCGACATTTTCTACAGCAATGCAATAAAAAACCATCTATTGCCTGTGGTTCTGGATGCGGAGATCATCGAACATATCTTCGCCGCTGAAAAACAGGGCGCCGGGTATACGATAGATGTCGATCTCGTAGGACAAAAGATCACCCTTCCCGATGAAACGAGCTACTCCTTCGAAATCAATGGCTATGACAAACACGCCTTGATTAACGAGATCGATAACCTCGACCACCTTCTGACACAACTCGAGAAGATCAAAGCGTTTGACGAAAGGCACCGCGCCCGTATCTTTCTAGATACCAAGGCGCTTTACCAGAATCATTAGGTCCTCATCATAGACGCATTTTTTGCGGTCTGCAAGATCTTTGAAGGCAGCGAATAGCTCATCCAGGAAAGCCCCAGCATCGATCCCCAGCCTCTCCAATCGAAACTTGAGCGCATGCTTCCCAGAATGTTTGCTTAAGACGATTTCCGTCGACTCAAAGCCCACATCTTTCGGGTCCATGATCTCGTAAGTCTGATGATTCGATAGCATTCCGTGTTGGTGAATCCCAGAACCGTGAGCAAACGCATTTTTCCCAACAATTGCCTTATTAGGCGGCGCCTTATGGCCGGTAATCTCAGTCAAAGCTTGGCTGATACTGACCAACCCTGGCGTGTAAATCGAGGTCTTAGCCCCATAGATATCGCTTTTGGTTTTCAGTGCCATCACGACCTCTTCCAGGGCTGCATTACCCGCCCTTTCCCCTACTCCATTGATCGTGCATTCGATTTGCCGGGCACCTCGCAGTACTCCGGTAAGGCTATTGGCCACAGCAAGCCCCAAATCATCATGGCAATGGGCTGAAATGATTGCTTTTTCAATCCCCTTCACCTTGACACTCAGGTAGGCAATCAGATCCCCATATTCTTCTGGTGTCATATAACCCACAGTATCTGGGATATTGAGCACATCGGCACCGGCTTCAATCACTGCCTCGAGAACCTCTACCAAAAACTCCCGACAGGTGCGGGACGCGTCTTCAGCAGAGAACTCAACTCTGGAAGTGAATCCTTTCGCTTGCCTTACGCTCTTGACAGCCCTTTCAATGACCTCTTTCCGCGTCATTTTCAACTTATGCTGCATATGGATCTCGCTGGTTGCAATGAAGACGTGGATACGAGGATAAGCCGCCTTTTCCAAAGCGTTTATCGCACATTCGATATCCTTTTCATTACACCTAGCTAATGCACATATTTCCACATTCTGGCAACTTTCCGCAATCGCTTGCACAGATTCAAAATCTTGTGGAGATGCAATGGGAAATCCCGCCTCAATGACATCAACCTCCAGCGCTTCAAGCCTTTTAGCAAATGCCACCTTCTCCTCTTTCTTCATTGCAAAGCCAGGTGCTTGCTCACCATCTCGGAGGGTCGTATCAAATATACGAATATGCTTCATGACACACCTCCGCTATTGAAAATTCTGATACCCATTCCTTGGATTTGGGGTGCTCCATTTCAATCAGGCTTTGATAATCTCGTCTGACCTGCTTGGCAACAGGACCTTCCTGCCCACTCTGTCCAATTGCCCTCCCGTCTACGGAATCGGCAAAAATGACCCCTGCTGCTGTCCCCGTCAAAAACAGCTCATCGCAGGTATAGATCATCGACCTGCTAATTGGTTCGAAGCGGATCTTGTACCCTCGATCCTCCATCAGCTCAATCACAGTTCTCATTGTGATACCCTCCAGCACATCTGCTCCCACAGGAGGTGTAAAGACCTCACCGCGATAAACAATGAAGAGATTAGCCACGCTGGCTTCTACAATATTGTGATTGTGGTCCATCATCAAAGCCTCGTCGAATCCAGCTGCTCTGGCATCCGTTGTGGCCATTGAGGAGTTCACATAACACCCCCCAGCTTTTGCCTTTGTCGATATCGAAGCATCAGAGATTTTTTGCCAGCTCGAGATGGTCAATTTCAATCCCTTATCACTGTTGTAATAGGAGTTCATAGGGATCATATACACCGCCAGCTCAAACTTGAGCCCGATATAGCACACGCCGATCAACTCATTCTCAGAATAGAGAAATGGGCGAATATAAAAGTCCGATTCGGGACGATTTGCCTCAATCAATTGGGCTATAATTTGCTCAAAATCCTCATAGGAAATATGAAAACCAAATCCCATGATTTTCGAAGCATTCATCAGTCTTTGGTGATGATCCCTCAATCTGAAGATCCGCACCTTCCCGTTTCGCACATATCCTTTGATTCCGGCAAAACAGGTCGATCCATACTGTAAACTATGACTTGCCAGACTCACTGTTGCCAGATGTTTGGGGACAATTTGTCCTCCTTTAAATGAAAAAGGCATAATGCATGACGTCGCCATAAATTCCCTCCCATCTCTTATTATGAATGATTTTAGCTATGGCATCTCCCACCTCAGCCGTTGAAAAATATCTGTTTGATATTGCGATATCTTTGGTTCGATACCCACCTGCAATCGCTTTCTGGACTCCATCAACAATCGCAGCATGCTCAGCCTCCATGCCAAACGAGTACTTCAGCATGAGTGCAGCCGAAAGAATCTGACCTATCGGATTTGCAATCCCCTTCCCAGCAATATCAGGCGCACTCCCACCCGCAGGCTCATAAAGCCCCTTTCCATGTTTATTAAAGGAGGCGGAAGGGAGCATCCCCAATGACCCACCCCATATGCTGGCCAAATCAGAAAGAATGTCCCCAAACAAATTTGGCATCAAAAGCACATCAAAGCTTTGAGGATTTTTAGCTATTTGCATGGCGCAATTGTCGACAAGGATGTGTTCGACCTTACACTCGGGAAATTCTTTTGAGACATCCTCGACGATCTCCCGCCACAACTTGCTGCAATCCAAGACATTTGCTTTATCCACAGAGGTGACTTTTTTACCCCGCTTCATCGCAAACTGAAAAGCAAGGTGAGCAATCTGGCGAATCGTCCCTTCGCTGTAGAACATCACATCTCGAGCGACCCTCTCCCCTACACTACCGAGGGTTTCATGCGCCCCAAAGTAGACGTCTTCTGAAAGCTCCCGCACACAAAAAACATCCACGCCATTATCGATTCCTCGTACCGGGCGCACGTTGCAGCTCAGTCCCATCTGACTGCGGATTGCCAAAATACTGTTCCTCTCGCAGTCCTTCCATTTAGGACACGATTGACCGCCTACAGGCCCTCCTACAGAACCAAATAAAATCGCATCTGCATTTTGGCAAATAGCGGCCGTTTCTTGGGGAAAATGGGTCCCATGAACATCCCATGCAGCCCCACCGATGTCTGCATGACAGTAGGTAAATCGATGCCCAAAAGAGGCCTCGATCTCCTTTAACACTTTGATCGCTTCGGCCATAATTTCAGGGCCAATGCCATCACCTGGAATAATTGCTATTGTTTTATCCACTGTTCTCTCTCCTAAATTTTTATTAATTTTGTTTGAGCCTAAAAATAAGCAGAAACAAAGCTCTATTTCGGATCTTCATCCGAGTTGTTCGATCAAAAAAATGTGATTAGATAATAAAAATATGTAAGCCCTTACAGGCTTAGTAAGAGAAGGGATAGTAAAGAAGAAAAACGACGTGCGGATACATAGCTTCGCTTAGAAGTTATTCCACCAGAAGATCTGTTGTTTTTTTGCGTCTTCATAACACGTCATTTATTTATAAAGATAACATTAATTTTATCTTATAACACCATTCTATAAATAATCACAATTTAAATCAAACACAAATAATCTTTGTACACGAAAAAAAATGAGTTGAATAAAAAAACTCGCTGAAATTCGACCATATCTCGTTGGCATTCAGTCATTTAGGTAATATGAAACAGATCAGCGAGCTGGACAGCATTGTATACCAGCGCCACCTCAAACCTACCTGTAATTTCTGTTTTAACGGCCCCCTTTTCCTTCCCCCAAACAGGGACATTATTCGAAGTAATAAGGCCCTGCTTGGGGAAAGGGAAAAGGGGGCCGTTAAAACAGAAATTACAGGTAGGTTTGAGGTGGCGCTGGTATATATGAACAGCCTTTAATATTGCAAAGATTTAAATATATTATAATCTAGTGCATTATTTATATTAAAAATTTTACTAGAATTGCAAATATTTAATATTTATAGGTTTTTTTTAGATTAAATTTGCTTAAACTGGACTTTAGCCATTGGAGCAGGGCGATTTTCCTAGATAGCGCCCGCAGGCAGGGGGAATTTTGTAATGGTAGGCTTGAATATGCCACCATTACAAAGTTCCCCCTGCATGGGGGATGCTATCTAGGAAAATCACCCCCCTTCAATGGCTAAAGTCCAGTTAAAAGAACATAGTTGTAGATCACGAGAGCTTTTTTTGAATGGGAAAGGTTGATAGATTAAACGCAAATTAAAATACAAAGCAGCTATCTTATCCCAGTTTTAGCTACTTGTAAAAGGGTGTTTAAAAATAAAGCCTGCTTCCTTGATCTTCCGATTAGATACTTTATAGCCTGTTTGCTCTAAACCGGGGCTCCATATTGGTGAGGGGATGTCAGCTGATTTGCAAAGAGTGGAGTAAAGCTCCTTTCGGGTTGTATGATCTTCATTAACTAGGTGATAAACGCCCGTTAAGCGACGATCAATGCAAAAAGAAATCGCCGATACGATGTCTGCTAGATGAATATGATTTGTTGATTCGTTTCCGGTTCCGCTCATCTCCTTACCGGAAAAGCGTTTAGCGCGATTGATCAACTCTCTTTTAGGTCCGTAGATTCCTCCTAAACGCAGAATGCATGCATCGACTCCAGAATTCAAATACTGGTATTCCGTATGAAGTAGGATTTTTGCGTTTTCCGAAGTGGGGGACAGAGGCATCTCTTCTGTAACCCACCCTTCCTTTCCCTCGCATACGGACGTGCTGCTTGTGTAAACAAGATAAAAGGGTGTTTTTCTATTCTTTAAAGCTAGGGAAACCGTTTTGGCAGTTTGGAGGTAAGTCTGGTCATAATTTTGAGAGTTTTTAGGTGCGATAAGAATGATCATTCCATCGCACATGTCGATCCATTCCTTCAGGTTATTCTTGCAGTTTAGGAGCAAGACATTTCCATAAGCCTTTAGCTCTTCAACTTTTTCCTCACGCGTCGTTGTGATGAAAAATTCATGGGATTTATACCGAAAAGAGTTAAGTAGAGCAGTTCCAACATAACCTGCTCCCATCAAGATAAATTTCATCCTATCGACAGCGCTGCTCCACTGTTAAATTTTTAACTTGCAAATAATGCATCTTGCCTGCACTCTTCTTGTCTATGCAAAGAACGATAAGCATACAACTTAAAATTACAAAAGAACAAGCCCAAATATTCCTGTAACTCCAAGAAGCATTTCTTGCAGGGTGCAATTTAACAGTCCCCTTTGTAGTCGAACATAGGTGTTGCAACCGTGTTGCCCTTCACAATTTGGTCTATTCCAAATTGCAAGCCGCCGCTTCTCCTCTGGGTTCCCAAATGGTCTGTAATGCCGTCCATGCAGTATGTAAGGCCTACAAAAATCGCCTTATAAGGGAGATACACTCTCGTTGTATACCCTGCAAGGACGTGTTAGCGTAAAAATGGATGTGGGGCCTTTCCAACAAAATTATTTTCCTCAAGACAAGAAGCTGGAGTGATCGTATTGGAAGATCTGACCAATATTCGTAAAAGGATTCGAGCAAATAAAAGGATACGGACACGGCTCCACAGATGATCATTTAGCCAATTGCAGACCATGATCGAATACAAAGCAAAATCTCAAGGTCTCAAGGTTGTCTATACCGGTGCTACTTCAAACGCACCTGTCATTTTTGTTTTAACGCGACCATTTTTCCTTTCCCCAAACAGGGACATTATTCGAAGTAATAAGGCCCTGTTTGGGGGTGGGTCAATTCTCAATGTCGTAAAGGGGTCAATTTCTGATGTCGCTTGACATTCGCATACGCTAACACAAAATTAATGCAAGAATCACCTGCAAACTTGGGCAAATAATCAATGACAGCATTGGCGAGGCTCCGCTGGATTAGAAGTCCTATTGTTGTTTGTATCTGTTTTTTGAACTCATGGCAATCTAGCGGCACAGTGACAACCTATTTACCTCATCTGACAACAAATTTGTTCAGTTGATATCAACACTCAAGTCATTATAACCGTTATGTTGCCGAAAAACCTCTATGGGATCAACTTTTTTTGACTTCATATGATAGAAATGTTTGCACTTATTTGATTCTGTATGCATTATTATCATTTAAGAAATTACTAGTCAACCTGCACCTTAACATTCTTAGGATAAGAGACATATTTCTGTCGAAGAAGGACATTAAATCATGCAGAATCCAAATGACATCCACTTGGTGACTCCCACCAACCTAGAAGATCTGATTAAAACCATTCAGGATGCAAAAAGAGAACACGGACCCAAGTTAATGTAGGGGATTTTGCCAATGTTTTTCTGTTCGAAAAATGTCAAAACATTTTAGTTATACATACTTTAATCGCGCTTTGGCTTAAGGACCCTTAAGCGAAAGCGCGATCACAATATGTATAAATGGCCCCGGGGGGATGCCCCAGTCTAGGAGCCGTTCTTGAACCATCTTTGGTATAATCCTCAGTAGCAAAGTATCAATAGATGGGTTAGAACTAGGTTTTACTGGTGGTATTTATGGCCAAGATTTTTGTGACAGGGGCGACGGGGTTTGTTGGAAAAAGATTGATTCTCAATCTTTTGAATCAAGGTCATCAAATTTACGCGCTTTGCAGGATCAAGGGCATTTCAGTTTTTGCCGACAAGAAGCCGAATCTTCACTACATCTGGGGAGATTTAAGAAATCCCGAGACTTTAGCCGCCATTCCGCAGGACATAGAAGCTGCTTATTATCTTGTGCATTCAATGTCTGAGATTGTGAGCAATTTGGCCGATGCGGAAAGCGAGGTCGTCAAACAGTTTTTGAAAGGTGTCAAGCATACGCAAATTAAGCAAATCATCTATTTAGGCGGGATGATCAACGATGAAAAAAAGTTATCCCCACACCTTAGGTCCAGATTGCTTGTTGAAAAAGCTTTAAAGGAGAGTTCCATTCCTGTGACCGTTCTTAGGGCTAGTATCATCATTGGGGCCGGAAGTGCATCCTTTGAGATCATTCGAGATTTATGTGAAAAGCTGCCAGTTATGATCGCTCCTAAGTGGGTTTATTCGCTTTGCCAACCGATTTCAATTCGAGATGTTCTCTTCTATCTCTCCAGCGTGCTGCTTAAAAAGCAGTGTCTGAATATGACCTTTGATATTGGGGGTCCGGAAGTTTTTACGTTTAAAGAGTTGATGCTTCAGTATGCAAAATTCAGAAACTTTAAGAGATGGATTATAGATGTTCCGGTCTTGACTCCGCGCTTATCCAGCTATTGGCTGGTCTTCATCACTTCAGTCCGTTTTTCGCTTTGCTCTTACTTGGTAGAAAGTATGAAAAGCAACTCCGTGGTTCAATCCAAGGAAATTCAGAAAATTATCCCTCATACCTGCTTAACATATACAGAAGCGCTACAATTAGCCTTTCAAAAGATCTCACAAAATGAGGTTGTTTCGAGTTGGATGGATTCGTGGGAACTTCAAGGGGAAAACCCAAATATTGAAGATTATATTCAAGTTCCTCTTGAAGGCTGCTTAAAGGATGAGAAGAAGGTGTTGATTAAGGACTCGAAGCAGGCAGCAATCGATCGGATTTGGCGCATTGGGGGCGATACCGGTTATTATGCGCTCAATTGGGCATGGTATTTGCGCGGTTTATTTGATAAAATGATCGGAGGCGTCGGCCTGAATCGTGGAAGGAGGCATCCTTCTGAAATCCAAACGGGCGACTCTATCGATTTTTGGAGAGTGATTCGCGCCAATAAGGATGAAGGAGATCTGATTCTTTTTGCAGGGATGAAAGTGCCCGGAGAAGCTTGGTTAGAGTTTAGGTTAAAAGAAGAAGATGGAAAATGGTTTCTCTTTCAGACAGCAACATTCCGGCCAAAAGGGATTTTTGGGCGTCTTTATTGGTATTCCATGCTCCCCTTTCATTTCTTTATATTCCGAAAAATGGCAAAAGCTTTAGCTGGAGGTATCATCAAATGACTAGGAAGAAACGCTTATGGATCTCTTCTCTAGGTGTTTTTGTTGCCCTTTGTTTTTTTGTCGAAGTGATTGGAAGTATTTGGACAAAAGAAACCGTTTCAACATGGTATCCGACACTGATAAAGCCTTCATGGACACCACCCGATTGGGTTTTTGGACCTGTGTGGACTCTTCTCTACGTCATGATCGCCATTTCAGGTTGGTTGATCTACCGCGCTAAAGACTCTCATCACCGGTCTGTCGCCCTGATTTTCTATGGAGTTCAGTTGGCGTTAAACTTCATGTGGTCATTTCTATTTTTCGCTCTGCGCAGCCCTTTGTTAGGGTTGATTGATATCCTCTCACTACTAGTTTTGATTGGATTGACCATTATCAAAGCTTGGCCTGTCCGCAGATTGGGAAGCTTTTTGCTTATTCCCTATTTCCTATGGGTCATCTACGCCAGTGCTCTAAATATTGGAATTTGGATGCTAAACAAATGAAGCTGATCCGCTCCACTTTAGAAGCTTCGGGACGAGAAAGCAATCCTCTGAGTGTGGTAGTCAAATAGAGGCGGTCGATGTTAAGAGAATGATGAACTTTTCCCAACTCGACAGTTTTGAAATAGCGCCTCTCTCCACCTCCATTGTGGCCGGGTAAACCTCACCTTTTTTTATTGAAATAACAACCATTTCCAAATGGGCATCACTGAAATCAGAAACCCATTTACTTCTATTTTATCCTGTTCATTTTCCGTGAGAATGATCCCTTCTGCTAAGTGATACGTCTTCAGGGCTTCCATCAGCCCTTCGATTTCTCGATTTCTTATCTCTGGATTGGAAAGATTTGTCGTCACCTGGATCGCTTGAACGATCTGATTCCCTTCCCTCAGGACGAAATCACACTGTTCCTAAAAACGTGTTTAAACGTGTTTATTTTTTGTTTCGCTCTCTGAGTGACCGTCCGGTTTGCGAGATTTCTCTCTGCCGGCTATGACATTCAAGTCTCGAAAGGGATGGTGGATACATCCTCCTACGGTTTCTAG
>CAJCHM010000038.1 GCA_903970255.1 Acidobacteriota bacterium | reverse complement strand
TGACGCGGCCCAAATTCCAAGTTTATGGCCGATCGGGGTATGTGCGAATGGCAGGAATACGATGCTGAGTCTTAAACAGTGAGGAGATTAACAAACTTCTAAATCTTACCTGTGCGGATCCGGTTCTGTGCAGAAATCGATATCAGAACTTGAAAGAGGGATGTGCCAGTGCTATCAGGTAACTGATAGTGCGGAGGGGCCAGATATCGATACTTAGGGAGGTGCCACGTTTCGGCTTACAGATTACGCCAGTCAACATACCATGATGAAGCGTCGGATGAGAAATCATTCCCCTTGGAAGACAATCGGTTACTCCCAAGGGAATGTGTAGGTGTGTGGTGACATCGCCTTGAGAAAATGGCCACGTATTCTGACCCAAGGAGGACCTACAACATTCCATAAATATGGATAACTGGATCTATAAGGTTTACCGAAAAGATCCAGAATGTGCTCGTAAGCACGAAGCTTAAGCTGTCTGGACCTTTGCAAAGCGAGACAACGATGTTAAGATCGATTCCCGTACTTGGGGTAAATAATTTGGAACCGCCGGGTGCTAGAAAGATGCACGCCGGACAAATATAGGGAATTAACCCTATTGCGGTAACGGGGAGGGACTCGGGGAACCCAGCCCCTTACCCACTAACATGGCAAAGAAGCTTGATGCCACTCCCCTGCTAAGGTTCTAGATGCAAGTCATCCAACATGGGACAACCTTCAAGCCATCCGCTGTAAATTCAAGCCGCGCAGACAGATTCACAGGCATGCCCAAAGGATTTGGGGCTCATTCAGCTGGAGAGAATGCAGGTAAAGCAGAGTTAGAAGGACTGAAGCGGCAAAGCCTTTAATGGGGCCGCACGCTGATCGTTAACGAAGCACGCTCAGAGCAGCCACGCGCTCCTCATACAGGCGGCGGCGGTTGGAAGAGAAGACCGTGGTGGAGATCGTCCATCCCGTTCACATTGCGAACAGTGAGCTTTACACCACCCTTGCTGGCTTCATCTTAATACTCTCATTGCCAAGGGGTTACATCTCTTGGTCTTCTCTTTTTAAGGCCCTTGTGATTGCTTTTTTTACTGTTAACTTTTCATTATCAGATACTTGAACATCGAACGATGATCGTTGCGCTAGATTGTTGAATTCACTTTATCTCTAATGCCTTAATAAATAACCTGTTATGCTTTTTAGCATTTTTTAAAAAAACCAGAATCAAACATATTTATTTTCTTAATAACTAGAAGAACAACGACTTAAAACATCAAACTAGAATAATTTTTCTGAAAATAAAATGAAAATTAATTAACCTATATGTTATAATAATGGTAATAAGATAGCAAAAACAGAGGTAATTAATATGAATACAAATAATATACTAAAAGATGCACTAAAAGATGTAATTCAAATAGGTAGTAAAGATGATTACCTAAATTACTTAGAAATTGATAAAAATCACAAAAAAATTGAACGCATTTGTAAAATGTCACATGCCGAACTATCTTCAGGTCTAGAGAAAGCTGTAGATTCAATTCAGAATGATGTCACAGAAAATTTCGGATATAAATTGCTAGAAAAAAGATGCGAAATTTTAGATATGAATACAACTAATATACTAAAATATGTAATTAAAATAAAAAGTGAAGGTGATTGTTCTAATTACTTAAAAATTGATCAAAATTGCAAAAAATTTCAACGCATTGATAAAATGTCATATACCGAACTATCTTCAGGTCTAGGCAAAGCTTTACTTTCACTTGGGGATGATGTCAAAGAAAATTTCGGATATCGATTGCTAAAAAATAGACTCAAAATTTTAAACAAGAGTGAACAAAATCTTCGAGATATTAAACGACACACATTGGGAAGAGTCGATTGCGTTTTCAAGATTGCTATTGGTGGGATGACAGCTGCTTTAATGACTGTCAAGTGCATTATAAAACTTATACCTGCACTTATGGTCACTATCGGATATGCTATAGCAAAAAATGCCAAAAGAGAAGGGTATCTATGGACACACTGGAGTCTCCAAAACGGATGGAGCGCTGATGCACAAACAATTATAATAAAGGGTGTTTTTGATACATGCCTTAATGTCCGAGGCGCACTCATAGAACCTATCGAACAAACACCTAACTTTGCTGTCAGTTTCTTGAACGCTTTCATGTTATTATTTGGTGGATATACTTATAACTCAACTAAAGGTCAAATCCAAAATATTCACGAAATCAATGCTAAAACTGAAGGGTCATTTATCGGTTCATATTTAAGGATAAATCCTCTGAATGTACTAACACAAGCTCAGTATAATGAAAAGATTAGGAGTATATTCGCTAATCCTAGCCAATCTAAAGGCGATAGCGCTTCTGATGTGGATTCTAACGACGATAAGATTAACAGAGGCAAGGTAGTAATGACAGAAAAAAATAGCGATTCTGATTATGAAATAAAATAGCAACATTTGCAAATATTAACTAATACCCAGAGAACTAATACCCAGAGAAGAATATTTCTTCTCTGGCTATTTTTCATATAGCATGTTCAAAAATCTTACGCAACAAAACTGATCGTTCACTTGATTTCAGTTTGTAAGAATAGAATGCAAAATCAACCATAACTTCTTTTAGTGGCATATGAAGGCCATTAGCATCCGGTAGTGTAACATCTGTTCTGTAAATTCAGATTATAAGACTTTTATTTAACCGTCAGGTTTTTTAATAAAAAATTATCTTTAATAAGCCCCAAAGTCAGCTCTTTTAATCCCCTTGGCATTTGGTGGTTGCTTTGTCTTCCTGCTTTTTTAGAGACCAGTCCCGCTGGACCCTCAGTTTTTAGCCTTTTAGACAGGCGCTTGACCTGCCTTTCACTAAGTCCCAAATATTCAGATGCTTGTAATATTGTCAGTCGCTTTTCATGCACCTTTGTCATGATCTCTAAACGACTTAGTTCCTTCTTACTCATAGAAATACGCCGCTCCATGTTGGTCACCTCCTTAGTACCAGTAACTTCTGATTACCAAAAGGTGACATTTCTATTTAACGCCTACACTTTAATTTATCTAGTGCGAAATAAATTCATTTAATGTTATAATGTAGATATAATAAATAAATAGTGCGCGTTAAATATGATTACATACATAAAAGCACCTGATTATTTATTAAAACATCCTGCAAAATTTATAGCAGATTCGGGAAAAGTAGTGAGTAATCGTGTTTGTTTCCGTGGAAATGCAGTTTATTTAACAGAAAAATATTTCATAAAGAGCAATGGGAATTATACCCTAGTTTCATCTAATGACGATAGATTTCAGCTAATCACAAAAGAAGATGCTGTTAGAATTAAAGTGCACCTGTTATTTCAAAAAAATTTCTTAAAATTCGTAGCATTTATTGTCTTTTTCGCTGCCATCTTACCTTTACTTCCAATCGCGCTATTCTTTATGGATCGTTATACAACTAGCATTGCAAACCAGGAATTGACAGCAGATATAAAAAAAATTGATGAAGATAGAATTGAAAAAAGCGGTGAAACATTTTTTAAATGTGAAGATACATTAAAAGAATCGACACAAAAAAGATTCGAATATGAGAATAACACTTATGAATACCAATTCATGCAGCAAGGCACCTTTATCGATAGTGGAACAAGCAAGGCATACTATAGTGTACTTGTTACAAATGTAAATACAAGAGAAAAAGAAAATCTAGCTATGGGAAAACAAATTTCAAATGTTAACGCGAACACAGACATGAAAAATGCATTTAAGTTTCTTTCTAGTTTAGGAGAGCAAGAAGGGATTGTTCATATTAAATATTGTCCAAAGATTGATTCAAAACTTGTTTATTTTGCGGAACCGTGTGTTGGAAACTTATCTCAACTACGAAATAAAGATCAAAAAATGGATCAAGAGATCATCAAATTATTTAATGATCCTATAGAAATCTTAAAAAGCACACTCCCCCTAGCAAATGCAATGACCCTCATTCATGGAAAAGATAAAGTTATTGTGGACATTAAGTTAGATAACACAATGATAAAAAAAGTGGAAAACAAAACAATTTTTAAATTTACAGATCTGGAGAGCTTTGCAGGGACCAAAGATAAAAGAAATCACAAAGTAAGTGTCATGAATGTACCTCCGGAATCTCTAACTGTATCCCATGAGCCATATGAATATACGAAAAGTATGGATATTTGGGCATTCGGCTTGATGTTGTTCCAATTGTTTTATGATCAAAATAACCCAATACAACAAGGTATAGCCTTCTCTAACCAACTACAAATCCAACTTAACCGTCCAAAATTAATGCTTGAACAGGATATAGAAGGTCGCTCCTTATTTACACACTTCTTAGATGCAATGGACTCTAAGGAAGAATTAAATGAACAGTCACCTATCTTTCGATCCCTCCTAAATACCTCCAAAAATATTTCAATGCCCCTGGGAGTCTCATTGAACATCGAAGAAACACTGCAGCGCTTGAATGAAATCCGAAATAGCATTCATAAGGATGACACCAAACTAAACATATGGAAACAGTTCATCCGACTTATGCTAAATACAGACCCAAACAAGCGCCCTACAGCAATACAATTGAAAGGAATTATAGATGAAATAACTAATGAAAACCATCAAAATGACAATTCACCTGTGACTTCAGATTCTTCAGAAGATGATAAAGGCAAAGATGAAATTAATTAAGCCTAGTAAATGCAAGATAGATGCTTAAACAAAAAAGCCTCAAGTTACTTGCGTAAATTGAGGCGAATGAAAAGCTTGGCAGCGACCTACTCTTCCATACTCTTGAGTACAGTACCATTGGCGATGAAGGGCTTGACTTCTGAGTTCGGTATGGGATCAGGTATTTCCCCTTCTCTATTGCCACCAAGACTAAAATCT
>CAJCHM010000037.1 GCA_903970255.1 Acidobacteriota bacterium | reverse complement strand
ACTCCATCGCCGATTGGAAACGGGTGAAAACAGCCCGTACTGTTCCGGGCAGGACTCTAGATACCACAAGCGCAAACCCTTGCGTGGTCACTCAGAGAGCGAAACAAAATAAACACGTTTAAACACGTTTTTAGGAACAGGTAATACCGCTCAGCCAGGGCAATACAGGACCATTCAAAATTACGTTGCTAACTCGAAAACCAAAGAGGTCATCTATACTCCACCTGCACCTTACGATGTCCCTGTTTTGATGGCTGAACTGGTGGATTGGTTGCAAAATGAACAAACAATCCCTCCGGTTCTTGCTGCTGGGATAGCGCAGTTCCAGTTGGTCCACATCCATCCTTTTGTAGATGGAAACGGCAGGACCTCCCGTCTTCTTTCAACCTTGTACCTGTACCGTTCAGGATATGATTTTAAAAAACTTTTTACCATTAGCGAATACTATGACCAGAATAGGCAAGATTACTACCTTGCGCTCCAATCAGTCAGAAACAACAACATGGATATGACAAGTTGGCTTGAATATTTCTGCAAAGCGTTAGAAACCCAAATGCATGAGATTCAGCTCAAGGGGTCACAGGTCATAAAACTCGACACCCTAGTGCTCCAGCATAAACTCTCTAACAGGCAGAAACAAGCATTGGAGAGCCTAATGACAAGCGAGAAAGATTTTACTATTCAAGAATATGAGTCGCTTTGCCCAGGAATAAATCGACGGTCTTTGCAAAGAGATCTCGCCGATCTCATAGAAAAAGGGATCATTATACAAGAAGGAATTAAAAAAGCGGCCCATTACAGACTGAACAATTTTGATTAATTTTTTGCGACATTTTACGACATTTTTTACGACGCAAAAGAACAGTCGATGTCGTAAAAGACAAGAAACGGTACAAAAAATTTAGTAACATGTAAAATATTTTTGATTTCATAATCTCTTTACTTTTTCCTCTATTCCGCCTAAACTCCTGGTTAATTATTCCCTAATTTAAAGTGGATTCTCGACCTCAGGAGCATTATACTCTATGGCATCTGTAAAGAAAAAACGCCGCGCAAAAATTGCAAAACACAAAAGAAAGAAAAGAAGACGTCGTGATCGACATAAAAAATAAACTTTAAGGCTTTATTTTTCGCTCTGTTATCATCGGAGCGAGGTATAATTTCAGCGAGTTTTTCAATACAGGGAATTGCAAACTCGCTTCGCGGTCCAAAAGTCCACTTTTGGGCCCGAATGGAGTTTGCAATTCCCTCTATAACATATCACTTACTCTCTCATGTGGACTTATCCTGAAGAATTCGATGTGATCGTGATCGGTGCCGGCCATTCCGGTTGCGAGGCTGCGCATGCGTCTGCAAAAATGGGTGCTAAAACACTGCTTTTGACGATGAATCTCGATACAATTGCCAAAATGAGCTGCAATCCTGCAATTGGGGGGACAGCTAAAGGGCACATGGTGCGGGAGATCGATGCTTTGGGAGGTATCATGGGAAAGGTTGCCGATCAAACGGCCATCCAGTATCGGATGCTCAACGCCTCTAAAGGACCTGCAGTTTGGTCTCCTCGCGCACAAGCAGATAAATTTGCCTACGCAGCTGCCATGAAGCATCGGCTGGAAAAAACTCCCCACTTATACATCAAGCAAGGGACCATAGAATCCCTCCTCATCGAAAAAAGTCGGGTATTGGGCGTAGCCACCTTAGAGGGGATCGCTTATCTAGGCAACACGGTGATTGTCTCCTCGGGAACATTCATGCGCGGAATGATCCATATCGGGGCTACTCAATTTGCAGGAGGAAGAACCGGTGATAAACCCTCCGTTGGACTATCCGCCCATTTAGAAGAGTTAGGGTTTAGACTTGGGCGCCTAAAAACAGGAACTCCGCCGCGCATCAATAAACGCAGCATCGATTTCTCAAAGACAGAAGAGCAACCCGGCGACCCCGGTGTTCGATTTTCTTACGACCCTCCTGAGGGACCAGGACTGAAGCAGATATCTTGCCACATCACCTACACCAATGAAGAGACCAAAAAAATCGTCCGGGATAGCTTACATCTATCCGCTATGTATTCTGGTCAAATCAAAGGAGTTGGCCCAAGATATTGCCCCTCGATCGAAGATAAAATGGTTCGCTTTGCCGATAAAGAAAGGCACCAACTCTTCCTTGAACCAGAAGGATTAGATACAGAGGAAATCTATGTCAATGGGATCTCCTCATCTCTTCCCTTTGACGTACAAATGCGTATGCTGCACACAGTTGCAGGTCTAGAACATGCAGAGGTGATGCGCCCAGCCTATGCAATCGAGTACGACTATGTCAAAAGCGGACAACTCAACTCAACACTTGAGACCAAACTCTATAAAGGGCTCTTCTTTGCAGGGCAGATTAATGGCACGACAGGCTATGAAGAGGCTGCAGGCCAGGGCTTAATTGCCGGGATCAATGCCGCCCTAAAGGTTGCAGGGAAACCCCCATTCATCTTAAAACGATCAGATGCCTATATCGGCGTGATGATCGATGAGCTCATCTCTAAAGAGCTGCAAGAACCTTACCGGATGTTCACAAGTAGAGCGGAGCACCGCCTACTTTTAAGACAGGACAATGCCGATTTGCGCCTCAGAGAATATGGCTACAATTTGGGATTGATTGAGCAGAGTCGTTACCAGCGATTTCTCGAAAAGAAAAATGCCATCGAAGCACAGATTACCCTTCTGCAAAAAACTTATCTCCCATTCGATGGCAAATCGACCTGCCTAGCACAGCTTCTCTGCCGTCCCGAATTTACCTACCAAAAAATGCTTCAAGAATTTCCAAATCACATTGTCGATTTCGGGCTAGAGATCAATTCTCAAGTTGAGCTAAACCTCAAATATGCCGGCTACATTCAACGACAGTTGAGCGAAGCTGCCAAGATGGAGAATATTGAGAATTTCCTCATCCCCAAAGAGCTAGATTTTTTAAAAGTCACAGGACTTAGCAACGAAGCTAAAGAACAGCTTAACCGAGTGCAACCTTCTAATTTGGGACAAGCCTCCCGGATCTCTGGGGTCTCCCCGGCGGACATCTCTGTGCTCATGGTTGCTATTAAAGCAAAACGGTATACATAACCTGGAGAAAAACGATGTGGAAAATAACAACTATACTACTTACTGCAGCAAGTATTAGCCATGCAGCAAGCAACATGATAGATGACAATCCAGCAGTATCCTCTTTTCCCCTTCAACAAATGCAGCAAACCTCCACTCAAAGCTACATGATGATCGCGCCAGCAGCTAGAGCTGCCGATTTTCAACAAGCCTTCGAAATGCTGAAGAAAGAAAAGACAGCAGGAAAGGTCTACATCCAGCTTGCCGATGGATCGACAATCACCAATGTCATCGATATGAGCCTGATGTCCAACTCTACCTTGGTGCTTTTTCGTTACAACTCACCCCAAGGGATCTTACTTCAGCTTGTAAGAGTGGAAGAGATCCAAACGATTGGCTATTAATTCTCATGTCCTTCCAAATATTGCGCCTCAAATCCTATCCGATTTACGAGCAGCTTCTTCTAGAAGAGATCCTGCTGCGCTCTAATAGCGGTAATTGGTGCATCATTAATGAAGGATCAACCCCTGCTATTGTGATGGGAATCTCCGGTAAAAAAGAAGAACTCATCGACACCTTTAGAGCTTCCCAAGATGGGATCCCGCTGATTAAAAGATTTAGCGGTGGAGGAACTGTCGTTGTCGATGAAGATACACTCTTTGTCACCTTCATCTCTGAGAAAGGATTACACAACTTTCCCGCTTATCCAGAACCCATCATGAGATGGACAGAAGAGATTTACACAGAGGTATTTCAACATCCTGAGTTTGCTTTAAGGGAAAATGATTACGTAATGGGATCGCGCAAAATCGGCGGCAACGCCCAATACATCAAAAAAGATCGATGGCTGCACCACACCTCGTTTTTGTGGGATTACAAAACACAGAACATGCAATACCTCTTGCATCCCAAAAAAACTCCATCTTATCGCTTAGAACGACCTCACGATGAGTTCCTCTGCCGCATTTCAGAATTCATCTCTCACAAGGAAGCGCTCATTGAAAAGCTTATGCACGAACTGGGGAAGCGCTTTTCAGTGAGAACCTCATCCCTCGAGGAAGCGCTCGGACAGAAAAAAGAGGGAGTGCGTCAATCAACAATTAAGTTGTTTTGAGAAAACGTAGCTATTTTTTAAATGCGAAGCAGTGAACTTGGGCTAAGAGAAAGCATCCCCAATATAAATTATCCGATTCGGGTAGTCGATATACAGCTGGTGATTTCTCATGAAGTCCATGCCGAGCACGCCTTCAATTTCGGTAAATTCATCGGCAAGATCAAACCGATAGAGATCCCGACAGCCAAAATCTTTTCCCCCCATCTGAAACTTAGAGGAGGAGAATGCCGGCAAACCTTCCTCTTTTTCAGTTAGATTTTGATCCTTCATGAGGGAAGATCTCAGTAGTGTGTAGGTTGAGCCTGTGTCTAGAGAGAATTTTTTTACTCCAAGGTCTGTCTCAATGAGGAGCACAAGGCCTACCTTAAAGTGGTTGGCGTAGGCTGGACAAGTTTTGGAGAGGATTAAGTAAAACTATTTACCTCGTTGACTTTCCCTTGTTGCTCACTGAGCAGCACTGGGACTGCTTCAGTCTAAAACATACCTTTATTTTCCCACAACCTTT
>CAJCHM010000036.1 GCA_903970255.1 Acidobacteriota bacterium | reverse complement strand
TCCCTTCGCCGAAACAGGGCCTTATTACTTCGAATAATGTCCCTGTTTGGGTGAAGGAAAAATGGTCGCGTTAAAACAAAAATTACAGGTACGTTTCAAGTAGCACCGGTATATACCGGCGCCACTTCAAACGTACCTGTAATTTCTGTTTTAACGGCCCCCTTTTCCCTTCGCCGAAACAGGGCCTTATTACTTCGAATAATGTCCCTGTTTGGGTGAAGGAAAAATGGTCGCGTTAAAACAAAAATTACAGGTGCGTTTGAAGTGGCGCGGGTATAGATCCTATGCGGTCAAGATGACTCGAACATCCACCGGTTTCCCGACTAGAACCTGAATCTAGCGCGTCTACCAATTCCGCCATGACCGCAATAAGTGAAAGGGATTCTACCTAACTGTTGGGGTTTTTGGAAAGGGTAAAAATCCTGTGCAAAAAAGGCAGGTATGTCTAGAATGAGACTAACACTTGGAGGATGAAATGAGCGACGGAGATATTAAGCATTTTTCAGAAGATACCTTTAACGAAGACATCAAAGATGGTGTTGTGCTCGTTGATTTTCATGCGGATTGGTGCGGCCCTTGTAAGATGATGACCCCTGTTCTTGAAAAGGTGGCCAAGGAAGTAAAAGGAAAAGCAATTATTGGTAAAATCGATATCGATAGTGCACAAAAAGTTGCTACCCAGTTTCAGGTCACCTCGATTCCGACTCTGATCCTATACAAAAAGGGTAAAGAGGTGGGTCGCCTCGTCGGTTTGCGGGATGGTGCCACGATCAAGCAATTCATTGAAGGGGTTTAAGTAAAGAATCGATGCCTGCTCCGAGAGTTTGGATTGCGTGCAGCGTTTTCAACTTTTTTAGTCTGGTTTGTTCCCTTTTCTTCGGCGAGGTTGCGATGCTTGGCATTTTGGCCCATTTTACAAAGAGCTCAAGCTCTCTATGGGGCCAAAACCCCAAGCATCGGCTTTTACTATTGCTTAGTCATTGATGTGGTGTTCATTTTCGAGGTTAGGTGAGATGCTTGCGTTTTCGCAAATCAAGTTATTTGCACAAAAAATCCAAGTTTTTCTGTTTTTGCTCATTATTTTTGGATGTACTTCCAGCCCTTGCCCTGAAGATAAGACCTCCTGTTCAATTGATGTGAAAAAGTTCCTCTCTGCGTTATCGGGTTGGGCTTTCGCGCAAATTTCTCAGATCCGGAAACTCTTATTCTACAAAAAAAGTATTCCGCCCTTCATAGAAAACTAACGCAGGCATATGAAGGAGCACCTTTTCTTGAAAAAACGTTAGAATTAATCTGTGCTGCAGACAAGGCAGGTTCCTAACGTTTTTTCAGGAAAGTTGAAGATTAGCGATAAAGGACACATCCTTTCTTCTTACATGTGTTGCGGTAGGACTCATTTATCGTGCCACAATCTGGGCTTTAGCCATTGGAGCGGGGCGATTTTCCCAGATAGCATCCCTCTGTCTGGGGATGCTATCTGGGAAAATCGCCCCTCCCTTCTCAATCCACCCAGTGCAAGACGTTGCGAATGATCGACCACCTTTGTTCATAAGGGGCTGCGATTTCTGTCTTGCCTTTGATCCATAGGTCATATTGCTTCTCAGTAAATCCTTGTGATTTTTTCAACTCCAACCATTGGTTGAGGTAGTGGAGAAAATGGGGGCTCCCCTCCGCAATGGCGTAGCTTAAGGTGTCATAGCCCATCGGAGGTTGTGGATAAACGATCCGGTAGCCTCGATGACAGATGGCCCATGCCATCGCCTCCTGTTGTTCCCAAAGGAGGGCAATCGGTTCATTTTTAGGATCGAATTTGCCGTAGGCATCGATTAAAATCAGATTTTTTCCTGGGAAGAGCTCTTTTGCTGTAGATTCAAACGAGGAACCCTTTAATACCGCGATTTGGATTTTAGGGTTATCGTTAATCGACTCAATGTTTGAGAAACCTTTTCTTAAATTTTCTGGAACAACT
Organism: Acidobacteriota bacterium; assembly: GCA_903970255.1. Lineage (GTDB taxonomy): Bacteria > Chlamydiota > Chlamydiia > Chlamydiales > Rhabdochlamydiaceae > CAJCIW01. The sequence continues at coordinate 13,586 of CAJCHM010000036.1, read as the reverse complement.
AGACACAGCTTGGGTGACATATAAGAGTTTGTGAAGGTGAGCGCTTTCAATCGAGGTTCGGTGATCGAGACTGCTGACATAGCGATGTCATAGGAGCCTTTATTTAATTCCTCGGTAAGATTTTCATAATTCAATGGGATCAATTCTAGCTGGCATCCGAGGTCATAGGCAAGTTCATAGGCAAAAGCAATATCATAGCCTACAACATTGTCATCGACATTGAAGAAGCAAAAGGGCGCAGAGGAGGGATTGTACCCGACGCGGATAGTTTTTGTGGATAGGATCCGATCAAATGTATCTCCATTTAATGCGATAGGTGCTGGCGGTGTTTTATAGATTTTGATCGGGATCGATGAGGAAATATTGAGCTCATAGATGCTCTTGGTCTCATTTCTGATCTCAGGTAGAAAATTGAATGTTTTGATCCCTGAAACTAACAGAACGATGGGGGCCAATGTGAAGAGAGCATTTTTCAAGAGCTTGGATAAGCGCCAGCGGATCATGTTGCGGCAGGCAAGTGTAATGAAAAGGGAAAGGGAGGCAATCTCAATGACAGAGACCATCGATTGGAATCCCGCTGTAAAGGGCAAGGTGGTTAGATAAAGATTAACAGAATCCACGGGAAGCCCAAGCGAATCGAGGATGAAGGTAAGGCTATTGATCCATGAACCTATGCCAACGGCTCCAAGACTTGAGAGAAATGTCGTTACAAATAGCTCTACCTGAGAGGAAATCATCAAGGGAGCGTTGTAAAATACCGAGACAAAAAACACAAAGACGGTGATGAACATTGAGCCAAGAGGAAGGTTAAAGACAACAGATACAGTTCCTTGGATCTGGCTTTGAGCTTTATCATCTTGAGGGTCAAGTAGTTGTGTTTCTCTTTTAAGAAGTTCAATGATGTAAGGAAGGCATACGATCACAACATTTGTCGTATAAGCCAGGACCAATATGGGCAGAAGCTGCTGGAGCCACTTAAAAGGAGGGATTGCTGTGAGCATGTGAGTGAGGCGGGGGAAAATCCAGAAAACCACAATGCAGGTACCAACAATATAGAGAATGACATAGGTGCTGACCTGTTTGATTGTAGAAAAATGAACAGTTCCGACCTGATTGGCGATAATGAGAAAAGTTCCAATGGGCGTGATTCTAGCAATCCAAGAGGTAATCCGCGTGAGGACCTGAACTAGATTTTCCATCCCTTTCATCATCACATCTTTTTCCTTGATGTACATCAGTGCAATCCCGACAAAAAGGGAGAAGATGACAATAGCGGGGATGATGTTATTGGCAAGGTCAAAAAAGATGTTATCGGGAATGAGCAGCTCTGCAAAATCCAGCTTTGCAGCATCGCCTGAAATATAGCCGCCCAGTTGCGTCGTTGATGGCCTTGGAAAGAGATACTTGATGGTATAAATCATCAGGATATTAATGGCCCAGGCAAGGCTGATAAAGAAAAAGCCTTTCTTGACAATTTGCTTAGCCTGGGAAGCGCTGAGCTGTCCAACGCCGTGGATAATGGCGCCGATTAAATAAGGAACAGCTGTGACTTTTAAAATCATAATATATGCGGAGGCATATGGGGAAAAAATCTCGCATAAATCTCCAAAAAATAAACCGCAAACGATCCCGAGGACCGTTGCAATGGCCATTTGAAAGGTAAGTGAAATTTTAAAAAGACGCATGTTTTTCTTTTTCAGAGGTCAATTCTTATGGAAGCAGTATTGAATAGATTTTAGCAACGAGAATTTTATTGGAAAATAAGGTCATAATGCTGGCAAAAAAATTATAGGATACAAATGATCGCAGGGCATTAAAGCAACTTTTTTATTCTGCCACCCGGCGATCATTCTCATCCTGTAATGCATTTCGAGTTTTAGCGGATATCTGTTTTTATATCTGCGATCTCATGCTGCACTTGTGGTTTTTCACCATCAAAATCATCCGTTTCCTTAACTGGTGCATTAGCTTTTACAATCTCCACTTCAAATGTCAGCAAGGAGTTGGGCGGCAAGTAACCGTTGGTGCCATAGGCCATGTCAGGGTGGATGTAAACGGTGCGTCTTTCTCCTTCTCTCATGCCAAGCAGTCCTGCTTTAAGACCTGGGATCACCTCGTCTAGAGAAATCAGTTCCTCTTCTTTAGATGTGCCAAACACAGATCCATCGAGGTACTTACCGGTATATTTAATGAGAGGGGAAAAATGGGGCTCGACAACAGCTCCATTGCCAGCTTCCATGACACGGTACTGAACTTTTCCTTCATCTAAAGCCACAATCCCATCCACTTTTGCATTATCAGAGAGGAAGCTTTCAGCTCTTTTTAAGTTTTCGGTACATTGCTCCTTGAAAATTTTTTCCTGCACAGCGGCAATGGCTTGGATGCATTCCATTTCTGACATCGGGGCTGTTTTGCCCTCGCTTGCATCTTTGAGGCCTTGAATGACTTTAGCCATCTCAAATTTGACGCCAATGTTTTCGAGGTTTTTACTGATGACATGGCCAAATGCTTCGGAAATTTTGGCAATATCCATAGATTGAGCAGCTTCTGTCGTTTCTTTTTCCTCTGCAAAAAGGGAAGAAATTGCGAGCATACTGATAACTGAGAGAATTTGTATTTGTTTTTTCATGGTTTCCATTAGGGTTGAATTTTTCTAATATTGGATTTCTTTTTGATTAAATCCAAGTGATTTTCGTAGGCTCTGTCTTGATTTCAAGTTCATCTAGTTGTTTTTTTGCCACGTGCGCAGGGCATTGCATCATTAAGTCACTTGCATTTTGAGTTTTAGGAAATGCAATGACATCGCGGATGTTTTTTGTTCCACTCAAGAGCATGATCAATCGATCCAAGCCAAGAGCGATCCCTAAATGGGGCGGAGTGCCGTATTGAAGCGCTTCGACAAAAAATCCAAATTTTTCTTTGATATCTTTTGCCGATAGTTTGAGTGCGCGGAAAATTTGCTCCTGTAACTCACTACTATGGATCCGCTGCGATCCTCCGCCAAGTTCATATCCGTTGAGAACAAGGTCATAGGCCAGGGCTCTCACTTTGAGTGGCTCTTTATCGAGTAAGGAAATATCTTCGAAGTTAGGCGAGGTAAACGGATGGTGTTCACTCTCTAACCTAGATTCTTCTTCATTCCATTTAAGGAGTGGAAAGTCTGTGACCCATAAAAAGTTCAAAGCCTCTGCTGGGATCAGATTGCGATCATTTGCAATCTTGCGCCGCAAGTGGTCGAGCGCTTGATTCACGCGCTCCTCTTTAGCTGCGGCAATTAGGATGAGATCCCCTTTTTCAATCGATAGTTTTTCGATGAGCTCATTTTGAAGCTCGGGAGTAAAGAATTTTACAATATTTGAGGAGAGCCCCTCTTCTTGATACTTCATCCATGCCAGACCATTCAGTCCGAATTTGGCTACAAACTGGGTGTATCCGTCGATCTCTTTTCGAGAAATCTCAGCTCCTCCTTTAACACAAATTGCTTTCACACAACCGTCTGCTGCCAGCTGTTCTAAAAAAACGCCAAAAGAGCTCCGTTTTGCGATCTCATCAATTCGAACCAGCGGCATGCCAAACCGAAGATCGGGTCTATCAGAGCCATAATTTTCGATGCAATCGCAATAGCGCATGCGTGGAAATGCTTTAGGGATGTCGACTCCGATGCATTCTTTGAAAAGAGAGGAGATAAGATTTTCAATCAGCAACATTAAATCTTCAGGTTCACAAAAACTCATTTCAAGGTCGATCTGGGTGAACTCAGGCTGCCTATCGGCTCTGAGATCCTCATCTCGAAAACAGGTGGCAATCTGAAAGTAGCGGTCCATCCCAGAGACCATCAGCAGCTGCTTGAAAATTTGGGGAGATTGGGGCAGAGCATAGAAATTGCCGGGATAGACGCGGGCAGGGACAAGGTAGTCACGAGCCCCCTCTGGAGTTGACTTGGCAAGGATAGGTGTCGTAATTTCTAAAAAGCCGTTGTTGCTAAGGAAATTTCTTGTGACTTGCATTGCTCTGTGACGGAGCACCAATTTTTTTGCGATATCGCCTCGACGGATATCCAGATAGCGGTATTTAAGGCGAAGCTCATCATTGACATCGGATTCTTCATCATTGATAGAAAAAGGGGGTGTTTTAGCAGAAGATAAGACCTCCAGGTGCTTGACCTCAATTTCAATTTCACCAGTATGCATCTTGGAATTAGTCATCCCCTCTGCACGGGAAACGACTATTCCTTTAACAGAGATGACCCATTCGTTTCTTAAGGTTGAGGCTGTAGCAAAGAGCTCTTTTGAAGCAAGGGCCGGATCAAAAATCAACTGGGTCAGGCCGAACCTATCGCGCAGATCGATAAAGATGAGTCCACCCAGGTCGCGCCTTCTGTGCACCCAGCCCGAAAGCCTTACCGTTTGCTTAAGATGGGAACTGGTTAATTCTCCGCAAGTGTGCGATCTTTTATAATCAAGCATGGGATCTCTTGAGTTCAGCAACCAGCTCTTTCAAGCCAATAGTGACTGATTCTCTGGTTGCCATATTTTTGAGTTTAACGTTTTTAGATTTCAGTTCTTCATCGCCGATAACAACAGCATAGGTTGCATAGCAGATGTCGGCTAATTGTAGGCCGTGCTGGACTTTTTTTCCGCTAAGATCAATCTCAGCTGCAATCTGTTCATGTCTTAAAGCGCAAACCAACTCAAAACACAAGCCAAGCGCTTCTGGTCCCATGGGGATGAAGAAAACTAATGGATGCGACCGGTTAGGAAGGGAAGTTCCCTGCTTGAGCATTGTCTGCAAGATTCTTTCCATTCCCGTGGCAAACCCTACAGAGGGAAGATTGGGGCCGCCGATTGCCTCAATTAACCCATCATAGCGCCCACCCCCACCAATCGAATTCTGTGCGCCCAAAGCCTCTGTCGTGATTTCGAAGACGGTTTTGTTGTAGTAATCCAAGCCGCGTACAAGTTTCGGATTGATCGCATAGTTGATCTTAAGAGAATCTAGCAATGTTAATACCTGCTCAAAATGGCTCTTTGCCTCAGGGGTTAAAAAGTCTTGGAGCAAAGGAGCTTCCGTCAGAATTTTTTGATCATTAGGGTCTTTGGAATCCAAGATGCGCAAGATGTTTTTAGTAAAACGCAGTTGGCTATCTTGCGAGAGTGTTGTTAAAAAAGGTTCTAAAAATTGTGTGAGTGCTTGCTTATAGCTAAGTCTAGATGCCGCATCTCCAACCGAGTTAATTTGCACAGTAAGATTCTGAAGTCCCAAACGGCGATAGACCTGGCATAACATGTCGATCAGCTCAACATCTTGTAGTGCATTTCCAATGCCGATCGCCTCTGCACCAAATTGGTGGTGTTGCCGGTACCTGCCTGCCTGGGGACGTTCGTAGCGAAACATCGGGCCGATGTAAAAATATTTGTGCAAGCCAGGCCGAGAATAAAGCTTTTTCTCCACAAAAGAGCGTATGGCAGAAGCTGTCCCTTCAGGCCGCAGCGTCATCGAACGCTCTCCCTTATCAATGAAGGTATACATCTCTTTGGTGACGATATCGGAACTCTCACCGACCCCGCGGACAAAAAGTTCCGTCTTCTCGAAAATGGGTGTGCGCATCTCCAGGAATCCATAATCGTGCGCTGTGGCTCGTATCACCTCTTCGAGGTATTGCCAAAGGCCTGATTCACGCCATTTATCGTCTGCATTTAGCTCATTGGGCAGGATGTCGAATGTGCCTTTGGGGATGGAGTATTCCATTTGTTCTCACCTTGGGTGTCGAATGCTATGGAGTATAACCTCTTTTTACTAAAGAGTAAAGCTATAGATCTTTTATCTCTCCAGAGGACAAAATATCATCCAAAAGGGAGATCCAGTTTTGCAGCACGCTAATCACTGGACTTGCCTGGTATTCTGTATGAAGGTCCTGCAATAATTCCATGAAGGGAAAAGGGATCCAATCTTTCCCGGCGTACTGGGTGAAATAATAACCCAATGTGTGATCAGCTCCCAAGGGAAAATTCTGAATTTGTGCAATGAAAAATTGCATTTTCTGCATGCTGCCAGAAGTGATGGGTGTTGAGAGCCCCCTGGAGCTGCAATCGTCGAGTAGATCATGCCAAGTGAGGGAGAGTTGTTCGCAAAAATCGGGATTGTGGCTTTGATCTTCCTCGGAAAGCAGGATGAGAAGTTGCCTAAATGCAAGCGCATGACCCATCAGTATCTGCTGGCTAAAAGGTTCAGCCCGTTCTCTACCTCCAGCTAATGTTAATATTTTTTTGAAATAAGACATCAAGGTTGCTAGTATCTGGGTGCGGGTGGAATTTTTTAGACCGGTATAGGCAGCCTGTTTTTCCCGTTTATCTTTTTCAATGGGATTGACGATGATTTTTTCATAAGGGGAGGGTTCTTCTTTACGGCGTATGTGTTTATCTAGGTCGCCCATGATGGTTCAGCTGCCTGGTTAATAAACTTTTTAATAACTAATTCAGATCTAATTAATCAAGGCTATTCAAAGTCTGGATCGCCAGAAAGGGGTTGACTTAAGCGCAATTTCTTTTTATCCTTTTTGATGGCTTAGAAATGAAGGAGGAATCCTTGTGAGTATCATAGATTTGTTCAAGTCGGCGCCATCTGTTCCAGAAATTGAGGATCAGGAAAAGGTTAAACAGGACTATAAATACTGGCGCTGGCGTATCTTTTATGGGATGTACATCGGGTATGTCTTCTATTATTTTACTCGCAAAAGTTTCACCTTCGCAATGCCGATTTTGATGGATGACTTAGGGCTGCAGCTGAGCGATTTGGGGATTTTAAGCAGCATTCTTTCCATCACCTATGGATTGAGCAAGTTCTTGAGCGGGATGCTCTCTGATCGATCCAATCCTCGATTTTTTATGGCGACCGGGTTGATTTTGACCGGAGTTTTCAACATCTGTTTTGGGATGAGCTCTTCGATTGTTTTCTTCGCGATTTTTTGGGCAATGAATGGGATTTTTCAAGGATGGGGATGGCCGCCTGCAGCGCGATTGCTGACCCATTGGTATTCTCAAAAAGAAAGGGGCACATGGTGGGGGATTACAAGCACCTCTCATAGTGTGGGTGGGGCGCTCATTCCTTGTATTGCAGCCTTTTGTGCCGAATGCTGGGGATGGCGTTATGCGATGTATATTCCAGGGGCGATGTGTATTGTTGCCGGTCTTTTTATCATGAATCGCCTCCGCGATACCCCCCGGTCGCTAGGCCTTCCTGCAATTGAAAAATTCAAAAGCGATTATCCCGCTAACAATGCGCATGAAGACAAAGAGATTTCGGTAAAAGAGATGCTCTTTAAACATGTGTTGAGCAATAAATTCATCTGGGTTTTAGCTATTTCTTACTTCTTTGTTTATATCATTCGGCAAGCGATCAATGATTTTGGGGCTTTGTTTCTCATTCAATCGAAAGGTTATTCGGTGATTACAGCATCCACGAGCATTTTTTGTTTTGAGGCTGGAGGGATCTTTGGGACGCTTGCAGCCGGATGGGGTTCCGATAAGATTTTTAAAGGGCGCAGGGCGCCTATCAATGCCCTTTTTGCACTTGGGGTCATCTTTGCTATCGGCGGTCTTTACATTTCACCCCCTGGCTCATTATTTATTGATTACAGTTTGATGTTTGCAATTGGATTTTTCATCTTTGGCCCCCAAATGCTCATTGGGATGGCAGCTGTTGAGCTTTCTCACAAAAAAGCGGCGGGTACCTCGAATGGCTTTGTCGGCTGGATCGCTTATCTTGGCGCAGCTACTGCCGGGTACCCGATATCCAAGGTTGCAGAGGTCTGGGGGTGGTATGGGTTTTTTATGACGCTAGGTATTTGCGGCTTAATTACTGTGGCATTGTTGGTGCCTCTGTGGACAATACGCAGCAATCCGAAATTCATCGAAAAAGATGTGGTTCCTGAACCGTTGACCGATTAACACAGTTTTTGGATCAACAGAGATTTGCGATGAGATTGCCCTTGTTTTTCAAAAGGCAATAGCCGAAGGGCCCTATACGTTTGGAAAAACAAGGGCAAGATCATGCAAAGATTGTTGATGTTGAGCGGATGATACCCCGATCGGGGTATCATCCCATTATTCAGGTTATTAAGGATTTATTGACTGTAAAAGGGAATCCTCTATGAACCAGAAAAAAGTGGAACATCGAGGGAGCTTGTCTTCCAGCCCAAAACCGATTGTTGAACTAGTTTCAGTATATCCTGTATGATCCAAGAATCAAACATAGGACCTATACTTTCATGAGCTGGATACCTCTTCACGTCCATTCCCAATATTCTATTCTAGATTCATCGGCATCGGTAGATGCGATTGCACAAAAAGCTGGGGAATTCAAAATGCAAGCTGTTGCCTTGACAGATCAGGGTAATATGCATGGCGCAGTTGAGTTTTTCAAGGCTTGTAAAGCCGTTGGCGTTAAGCCAATCATTGGATGCGAATTGTATGTAGCGCCCACCTCGAGGTTGGAGAAGAAAAGAACCCCTGGGATCCCCGCCGGTTTTCCTATTGTATTGCTTGCCAAGAATAAACAAGGCTATCAGAACCTTTGCGCTTTGAGCTCTTTGGCGCATTTGGAAGGGTTTTACTGGACGCCGCGCATTGATAAAGAGCTCCTGCAAAAACATGCGGATGGTCTTATTTGTCTCTCGGGACCTGCGAAAGGTTCCCTTCCCTTTTATATCTCTCAAGGGAAAGAGGATGAGTTAAAAGAAGAAATCGATTGGTTTCATTCGGTGTTCAAAGGGGATTATTATTTTGAACTGCTCCGCCACAAGATGAAAGAGGAGCATATCCGCTTAGATGAGATCGATCAAGAGGGGTGGCTTTATCAGCAGTATCTGGATGCAATTGCCGCATCGGAAAAAGTCAATGCCCGTCTGATTGAAATCTCTTCCCAAAAGGGGATTGCTTGCGTGGCAGCCAACGATTGCCGCTATATTGAGCGGGAGGATTGGAAAGCCCAAGAAATCTTGATGAATATCCAATCGGGAGAGCCTTGCGAAATTTGGGAAAAAGACTCTTATGGCAATCCCAAACAAAGAGTAAAGAACCCTAAGCGTCAAGTTCTCTATACACATGAGATGTACTTCAAGTCGCAGGAAGAGATGCAAACTCTTTTCAAAGATCATCCTGAGGCTCTGTCTACAACTGTCGAGATTGGATCGCAGTGTGGATTTGAATTTGACTTTAAGACCAAATATTACCCCGTATTTGTGCCCCCGCAATTAGAGGGCAGGCCATACACCCAAGAAGAGCGCCTTACTGAGGCGCAAAAGTATTTAAGACAACTTTGCCAAGAGGGAATCCCTGTTCGATACACTGCTGAGCGTCTTGCGATGGTGCAGGAAAAATATCCCGGCAAAGATCCTTCCCAAGTGATCAATGATCGCCTGAATTTAGAGTTAGATGTGATATTACCCAAAGGGATGGGGGATTATCTGCTCATTGTATGGGATTTTATCAACTGGGCCAAAAAAAGCGGCATTCCTATGGGACCTGGAAGGGGCTCGGGGGCAGGCTCGATTGTCCTTTATTTGATCGGGATCACAGATATTGAACCGCTTCGGTTTAACTTGTTCTTTGAGCGATTCATCAATCCTGAGCGGCTTTCCTATCCCGATATCGACGTCGATATTTGTATGGATAGACGACAAGAAGTGATCGATTATACAGTCAAAAAATATGGCAAGGATAAAGTTGCGCAGATCATTACTTTTGGAACGATGAAAGCTAAAATGGCAATCAAAGATGTCGGCCGGATGCTGAGCATTCCCCTTGCAAGAGTCAATGAAATTGCAAAACTTGTCCCCGAAGATCCCACGATGACGCTGGATAAGGCGTTGGAGATAGATCCCGAGTTTAAAGCACTCTACAATCAAGATGAAGAGGTGCGCCGCTTGATTGACATTGCAAAAAAATTAGAGGGGTCGGTGCGCAATACAGGGATCCATGCTGCTGGGATGATTATCAGCGGGGAGCCGATCATTGAGCGTTGTCCTGTATGTACAGCTAAAGATTCCGAGATGGCCGTCACCCAATATTCGATGAAGCCAGTAGAATCTGTGGGAATGCTTAAAATCGACTTTTTAGGACTCAAAACATTGACCTCGATCCAGCTTGCTGTCGATGCGATTAAAAAAAGAGAGGGAAAAGAGATCGATTGGATCAACTTGAAGTTGGATGATAAACCCACATTTGATCTCTTAAATCAAGGGAAAACGATGGGGATTTTTCAGCTAGAGTCGGCAGGGATGCAGGATCTCTCAAAACAATTGCACATCGACAAGTTTGAGGAAATTATCGCCGTTGGCGCGCTCTATCGACCAGGTCCTATGGAGATGATCCCTTCCTTTATTAATCGCAAACATAAGAAAGAAGTGATCGAAATCGATCATCCTTTAATGCACGATATCCTCTCAGAAACCTATGGGATTATGGTGTATCAAGAACAGGTGATGGCCATTGCCAGCCGACTTGCAGGATATACCCTCGGCGAGGGGGATGTCCTTCGCCGTGCCATGGGGAAAAAAGACAGAGAAGAGATGGCGGGCCAGCGGGAAAAATTCCGTTTGGGGGCATTGAGCAAGGGGATTGATGAGACAACATCGATGGCAATTTTTGATAAAGTTGAAAAATTTGCATCGTATGGATTTAATAAATCGCACGCTGCTGCCTATGGTTATTTGAGCTATGTCACAGCTTATCTCAAAGCCAACTACCCCAGCCAGTGGCAGGCAGCATTGATGACCTCAGATCGGGATGATCTCTCCAAGGTAACCAAGCATATCCATGAAGCTAAGATCATGGGAATTCCCATTTTAGCACCTGATGTGAACGAGTCGGGCAAAGAATTTGTGGCAACACAGCGCGGAATTCGGTTTGCGCTCCTTGGGATTAAAGGGATTGGAGAGGGAGTTGTGGATGCCATTTTAGAAGAGAGAGAGAAGAAGGGGCACTACAAATCCCTTTATGATTTCATCGAGCGCAATGACACGCGGAAAGTGGGCAAGAAGGCAATTGAAAATCTGATTGAATCGGGTTGTTTTGATTTCACACGGTGGGCTCGCGAGGCGCTATTGCTCAGCTTAGATCCGATGTATGAAGAAGCGGTACGCGAGCAAAAAGATGCGGCCAAGGGGGTCATGAGTCTTTTTTCCCTGATTGAGGGAACTAAAGAATCCCGCTTTAATACACCGCCCATTGTTAAAGAAAAGGTTTCTCGCCAAAAGGTTTTGAAAAGGGAGCACGAACTTCTGGGTATCTATTTGAATGGTCACCCTTTGGATGATTTTGCCCACTTGATGCAAAAACTCTCCTGCGTGCCGCTAAAAGACATTGAATCTCTCCCCTCTAACAGTGTTTGCAGAATTGCTTTTATCATTGAAAACGTTGTAGTCAAAATTTCTCAAAAGTCACAACGCAAATTTGCAATCCTCACTGTTGGAGATGGGCTGGAGCGTTTTGAGCTGCCCATCTGGCCCGACCTCTACCAAGAAAAAGGCATTTTGATTGCAGACAATCAACTCCTTTATGCAGTTGTTCAAAAAGAGAACCAGGACGGACAGATCCGTTTGCAATGCCGATGGATGGATGATCTCACCAAAGCCGATGAGACGATGATCCAGGCATGCGACCTAGCCTACGATGCGGCAAGGCAACAGGCAAAGATGTCAGAGCTAAGAGAGCGAAGCCGTAAAAGCGAGAAGCCTAGCAAGGATGTAGAGATGAAAAAGAAAAACACTCAGAAACTCAAAATCCAGCTTGATGCGGATGTGGCTCGTTTGAGCCATATCTTAGCTCTAAAAGAAGCTTTTAGGTCGTATCCCGGAGAGTGTCCCATCGAGATCGCCTTTGTCACCGCACGGGGCAGGATCAGCTCCCTCCACATTGATAAGAGCTGGGGGGTCGATAGTCGTAAAGAGCTCGAGAGCAGAGTGATAGCTTTGCCGTCTGTGAAGGGGTTTGCTTGGGAGGCCTCTTAAGGGCTCTCCAAATTAGGACTAAATTAAATAAAAAAATAGCAACTTCTTGCTGAAATTCACGGTATACCCAAAATGATTCAAAAGTTGGCCTAGGCCAACTTTTGAATCATTTTGGGTATACCCATTCCACTTACATTAAAAATCATTGACTTTTTATTTTATTAACGTAAAATATATAATAAATCATTTGTGATTTTTGATTTAGATTGTTTTAATATAAAATTAAACTTTAAAATAACAGGAAACAGGTTATGTTTAATAACGATTCAGTAAGGCTTCCTCCAAATGCAGTAAATCATATCCTTTCTTATTTAGAACCAACAGAAGTTAATGCATTTAGATTAACATGTAAGGCAAATTATGATTTTTGTAAAAAACACAAAGAAAAAATCGAGTATAATATTTTCTTGAAAAAGATCGTAAATGATCCCGTGGTTTGTCAGTACTTACATCAGAATGAAGAGGTGAACCCACGTCTTCAAAAAGCACTTGTTGCTTATGTCTCTAGAGGAGAGGTGTTAAAAGAAGAAAATGGGTATCCTATTATTCGCGGCCTTATTGATAAATATTTTGAATATAGGAATGTAAAAAATAATATTAAGAATGAACGCTGCGTTAAGCATGTTATTCCAGTTGATGGTGGTTATTCTCATACTAGATCTAAATGCGGGTTCTTGTACATGGCGTCTGGGGCCCGTTCTAACCTAATTAAGGTTCTTGATATAAAAAATAAGAAGGTTTGGCCACTCGATCATGTCACCCCTCCTTATAACGGTCATGTATCAGGGGTGAAGCAGTTTGAATTCGGAGATAGAAATAAGCTTTATTCTTCTTCAGCTGACAGAATCGTGCTCCATGATCTTAATAGCAAAGGAATTACTAATGTATTTGCAAAAGATGGGCTCTCTTTAGAGTGTTTTACAGTTGATAAAGATAAATTATATGTAGCTTATGAAAATGAAACGATTAGTATTTTCGATGTAGAAAAAAACGAGGAAATAAATAATTTTAATACTGATAATCCGGATTGCTGGTCAATAAGAAAAATCAATGATTCTATTATTACTTTTTCTGGATTTAAAGTAGTTAAATTTTGGGATGTGAATAATTTTAATTGCAAAAAAATAATTTATTTAAAGGGAGTGTTTCTTTATATCCCTGTTCCTTTAGTTGATAATTTTATATTTTCGCGTTTTGATAGCGATAAAATTTTAATTTTTGATATTAAAGAAGATAAAGAAATCGGCTGCGTTCGCACACGAGAACAGAGTACTCTAAGGATTAAAAATTTTGGCAATCTGTTTTTTTTCTTTTTTGGACGAAGAGAAATTAAAGAAGTCGCAATTTGGAATATAAATAATCCAGAAAAATTGGATTATTTTGAACTATTTAATCAAGAACTGGATGATTTGGTTCTTAGGTTGCACGACAATTGTCGTATAAATACAGAGAATAGAGATGTTATAACTATTGACGACTACAGCCCTTGACGACTACAGCCCTCAACCTGAGTCTAAGAAGAAGAAATAGCTCTCGGCCAATTCCACACCTCCCAAAACCTCATGCCCTAGGGTCATGA
>CAJCHM010000035.1 GCA_903970255.1 Acidobacteriota bacterium | reverse complement strand
ATTCATAACCAGCTCTCTTCTAATCTGTTAAGGAAAACCCTTAAGCAGTTGAACAACTTTTCCTGAAAGACCTCTCCAAAACACCTTAAATTTATCTGCTTTGTAAGGGTCAGGGGGTCAATATGTTCCATTATACTTCCGACTGATATTATTAATTTACTTGAAATTAATCAAAGTTCCTTGATACTATTAGTAAATAGATCAATATAACAACGCTTTAAGGACAAATACCATGAATGAAGTTAATAATTTTTCTAACTTACCAAAATTTTTATACCTAGAGATTTTCTCTTAATTTAGATGCGCAACAATTAAGTCAGTGCTCACAAGTTTCTAAAACATGGAATGAAAAGGCAAATTCCTATAATTTAAATACATGGAAATCATTACATCAATTATGCAAAGAAAATAATTTTATTAATAGTGAAGAAGTTGATTCGAAAGAAATAAAAAATTTTTTAGTCATTTCAAAAGATGGGATCATTGAAAAATTAAAGGCATTTGTAAATAGAGTAGATAAAAATCAAAAGGGTGTATTTAAATGTCATTTTTTATTTGATGAAATGCCTCAAAAATATAATGAAGAAGACGAAATGAACAAAATTATTCTTGAACTGACGCAAGGTACAAAAGTTCCAGCGCTCCCAGGATGGCCAAATACTTTTATGAAAAATGCTGACATCCACGGCGGATGTATTTTTATGAAGCCAACTCCCGAAATTTCTACTAATGACATGATGCATGGTCAAACCAAGTTATTTGGCAGAGTAACGCAAGGTGCATATAGCCTGCTTTATTTGTGTCGCCCATCATTACCTGGTGTAGAGGATGAGAGAACTTTTCAAGATGAAATTTTGGAGATTGCGCAAAAACGATTAAAACAAATCTCAGGTTTCTGTGTTTTGTTTTAAACTCAACTTTGTACAAAGTTAGGCTAAAGTCCAGTAGCAAACAAGAATGTTGAAACTGAAAGAGCTTGCACTTCTTGTGGCCTGTCCTTTTTGAATTTCGATATTCCGTTTAATTTAAATTATAATGATTTTTTATACGATTATACTTATTATGATAAAAAATTTATATTTTCTTTAAGATTTTGATTTGGCTCCATGTTGGATTAACCAATTAATTATTTCATAATAATTCCCATGTATTTTGAAAATCCTAGCCCAATCAAGGATTGTACCTGAGGTCAAGGGATAATTATTAGTGTAGTAATCAAGTGTAAAATTAATATCCGCTCCTCTGGAAAGTAAAAATTCTGCTACTTTGAAGTTGTCTTGGTTTGCAAGGGCTAACATCAATGGCGTATAAGCCCCATCTATTCCATCTCGATGAGGAGGAAAAGCAGGACGCCACCAACCTGCACAAGCATCGACATTTATTTTTTGTTCATCAATGATCCACTTTAGTAATTTCAAACGTTCTTGCTGTGTAATATAAGGGTTACAAACCGTATAATGCAATATACCCCACCCACTTGGATCGAACTCGCTCAAAGAAACTCCCCTCTTAACCAATGCTTTTAATAAATTAATATTGCCGTATTTATAAGCAGAATGTAACGGTTGCAGTCCTTGTCCGTCAGTAGCATATAAATCGGCTCCATGATCTAAAAGAAAAAGAGCAATTTTTTTGTCCCGAACACCATCAAAAAGAGGAGTGCGATTGAAACTATCTTTGGCATTCACATCAGCTCCATGCTTTACCAGAAGACGAACAGATTCAAAGTGTAAACCATGTGACGCACAATGCAGCGGAGTGCTACTGCATGTTAATTTTACATTGACATTTACCCCTGATTCTATAAGAAATTTGACGATATTTGGATGAGAGATAGCTGCAACTAGGGGACATTCTAAAAAATACGGAGCTCCTTGCTTACCATCGCTAAAGGCATTGACATCAGCACCATTCTTAACCAATACTTTTACAGACTCCAGATCTCCTTTATAAGATGCGAGAAGCAATGCATGTACTAAATCGGAATTATTGCCGTATTTATTCAAAACTTCAGCTAATTCTTTGCTATATTCAGGATTAGTTTGATTTAATAATTTTTCATGTATTTTTTCCTTAGATTCAAGGGAACTTCCCTTAGATGTCACGACTCTTTGTAGCTCTGCCTTTTTTGACTCTGCAATGGCGCTTTCAATCTTCCACTTCATCTGTAACATTTGCGCTTGAGCTGCCAACTGATTGCCGCGAACTAACGCCATTCCTACATGACCTACCGCTTCAATATAGTTTCCCTTTAAGAATTCAGCTCTAGAGTGATATAGACCCAGAAGAATTTGAACGGCCAGTGATGCAATTGCCAGTTCTACACCGCCATGCAAAAATAGGGAAAGGTAAAGAGCATTGCTGATAATGCTAAAGCAGCACTCCATTGCCTGTTGATATTCCCCTTTTTGAAGGTGGTTAATGAGGCGAGCCACGTCCATGATCAGATCATAGCCTGTACTAATGAACATCCCAACAGGGTGGGCAAAAATGGTTCCTGCCAATGCTATAACTGCAATAGCGGTCTGGAGCAATTGATAGGGGATTTCACTTGTGTTACCTGATTTAATGCAGGCAAAGAGCTGGCTTCCGCAGGTGTAAGTACGGAGCGCCCCCATACCCAGAGAAATAGGAAAGTTTAGGGGTTTGTATAGGCTCAAGAAGGGTAGTGCTGTCATCCCCACGCGCTGAGCTGTATGTACCCAACTGCCTTTGTTCGCAGTTGCGTCCTTTGGTATATCGTTCGAGTATTTGCGATGGTAATAAGGTGGTTCAGTTATTTTTCTGGTATCTTCTATTGATGACGAAATAATTCGATTAGTGTTTGTTATTGTTGACATTTAAATACAGCCTTTTGCTTTTAATTTGATAAATAATACATTAAATGGCGATTTAAAAGTAACATAATTAATTTTTTTCATATAATATATATATTAAACGATATTAAACTTCTTCTTCATTTATTATTTAACAGACTATTTTTCAATAGCTATACCGAAACAACTTCAAGAATCGGTTTTGGGCCGCACAGAAGCCCCTTCGGTTCGGTCGATCGCAAACGGATTCATATTGTTAATATTGATCCGTTTGCGATCGATCGAACCGCGGGAGCTTGTCTTCCAGCCCAAAACCGATTCTGGAAGTTGTTTCGGTATAAGTTCTATCCCACATGTCCAAAAACTGCCTGACACCGATTCCCGTTAAAAATAATAAGTTTAAGGGAAGAGGAGTTGGATTTGAAAAGTCCATCGGTTTTTGTTCGTTGATTGTCAGCATCGGGCTACTCATACTAGACTTTAGCCACAGGAATTCAAATGTTACTGAAATATTGGAAAAACTTGACAAAGATGTGTTTGAGAAGACCATTAGTAGATTATAGCTTGGCGACTATCCACTTCAAAATCTGAGGAAGTACTTCCCACTGAGGATCCAAAACATCATGGCCCATTCCCTCTATTCTAAGATACGTGACGTCCTTACCACTTTCTCTAGCCATAGCAATTAAGCCATCCGTTGAGTCACATCCGATATCTTCACTACCTGTGACAACAAAGGCGGGGCATTTTAAGCCTAAAAATTCTCTATACTCCGATTGGCCAAGTGCATCGGCCCAATAAAGAAAACTCTGTCCCGCCCAAAAACGGGTAGGATCAGGATTGGCTTTCATCATCTCTATCCGCGCTTCATAAGAGACTCGATCTTCTGGAAGGGCTGCTGAGCGCTTATCCTCTGGAGAAATGGTTTGGAGCACCTGCCAAAAATATTCTGCAAAAGTTTGGTCTCCACAGCCGACAAGCGCAATAATGGCTGCGGGATTTGTGGCGTTGGCTAGTTTAATTGCTACAGGGCCTCCCTCACTACCCCCCAAAATAATCAATTTACCGTTCCAATTTGGTGGTGGATGAGCCTTGAGGAGTTCTATCAGTTGGAGATGATCGCTCAGACGCTGTGAAGGGGTGTTAAAACGATGGAAGAGATCAATATCGATGTGTGTGCCATCAACCCCTCTCCTTTCCATCGTCATCATACCTAGGCCAGAATCCAATAGCGACTGCCCCAATGCATCGTGCAATCTTAGAATACTTTGTGGCCCCAATTCTTCTACAAAAGAGCCTTCAAGAACCAGCATTAATGGGTATGAATCCGTTACGCTAGGACACTCAAGGTAATATGTGAGGCGATTTCCCTCTATCTCAAATTCATTGCGGGTAGGTGCAGCGGTAAGAACCTGTGTGATTAAAATTAGAAAAAACAGGTATTTTTTCATAATCAGTCCTTAGTCCAAGTGTTGTCATTTTTTGCTCTTAATTTCCCCAAATTTCCCCCAAAGCGGTCAAAAAGAGGTTAGAATAAAGAAATCTTTTTTCTTTATCTTGGATGAATTTTGTCTATGAGAATTGGGTAGATAGCGGCAGTCGGATTTGAACCAACGACCAAACGTGCCCGTCAGTTGACTCATTCGAGTTGCTCCTTTTGGTTTGAGGCCATATTGATCTCGCTAGCTGACAGAAAAAACATAGACATTACTCTTGCGGTAAGAATTTTCTTTGTCTATGTTTTTTCTGTCCACTAGCGAGATCATTTACGCTAGGACACTCAAGGTAATATGTGAGGCGATTTCCCCCTATCTCAAATTCATTGCCGGTAGGTGCAGCGGTAAGAACCTGTGTGATTAAAATTAAATTTTACTGAATTGTACATTTCAGTATTCTGTGTTACAATAACAGTAAATGTTAGGAGGTAGACATGTCCACAAGAGCAATGCCTGGAACGACTCAGCGAATCACGCTCGATGTCCCAGCAACACAACACAAAAAAATAAAAATGATCGCTTCTATGATGGATTTATCCATCAAAGATCTTATGCTCATGAGCTTCGAAGAATTCATGCATAAGAAGTATAATAAGTTAACGGAAAAAGTCATCAAGGAAACATTGGCACGCAAGGGTGTTAAAAGATTCAAGACTCTCGAGGATTTGATTGAGGACTTGGAAGACTAATGCTCAATCCTGTCCATGCCAAGCAATTATAAATCTATCATTCATATAGCTGACTCATCTTAAATTAATTGCCACTTTAAAAACGCAGCAAGCTGGCTAATGACATCAGCTCTTCTTCAGGCGATGGGGATCTTGTCCCCGGTCGATATAGGAAAACACGGGGTTCGTACTGAGCAATACCTGTATCCCCTTTTTTCCTTGGTACAACATGCAAATGAAAATGGGGCACAGTCTGTCCCGCAACTTCTCCACCTTCATTCCATGCAAAGTTGAATCCTTCGGCACCAAGAACATGCTTTAGCTGCTTACAGACCATCTCTTTTAACTGTAAAACCTGGAACCATTCTTCTGGTGAAAGGCTTGCGCTGTCTGCTACAATACGCTTAGGGCAAATAAGAGTATGCCCGGAAACAATCGGCATTTTGTTTAAGAAGGCAAAAGCCAGAGCATTTTCTCCAACTACACGCCTTGCAATATCAGGGTCTTGGACACCAAATTTTTCCATAAAAACATCTCATAAATATTTCGCCCGCCATTATAACACTTCCTTTTTTTTTCAGATATACCCAAGAAACTTCAAATTATTCAAAAGTCGAAAGCGTAGTGCCCACCTGATCTTTAAGAAAACAAGGAGGTCAGCGCGGATAAGGAACAGGGATGTCCTTGACCCCCCAAATTTCCCCCAAAGTAGTTAGAACAGGAAAAAACCAAGGAATTTCTTACTGTGATCTTAGAAGAATTTTATCTATGAGAATTGGGTAGATAGCGGCAGTCGGATTTGGCATTCGACCCATGGATTACGATGGAAGGCGCATCCTTACTTAACCAACACTATCCAACTTTAATGAGCCTCATTATGAAGAGCAGGATCTGAAAAAGTCTACGGGTTTTTATTGGTTACTACTGGTTCAATGGGTAAATCACTGCACCGTTTTTGCACCGCAAGGGGGTTCAATTCTAAGTATGTTTCTTGTGACTTGGACACACTTCATGCTCGGGATCCCACCAAAGCAACCAGAGAATACTGCAATCTTTAATACCCCAAATTCTTTGCCTTCCCGTAACACGAAGCGAAAAAAGCTCATCACAGTCATCCTTACGCAGCTCTAATAAACGTCTTTGAGCCTGGGAGCATAGATTGCTGACCTGAACCAAATGAGAACCGTTATCACGTAAGGTTTGCCAGGTTAGCTTCTGTGAATCAAAAATTTTGTGAAGGAGATCTTGTAAAAGCGATGGATCAAATTGATTCCATCCCCAAGGACCTCTCATATCCATCTGCCCTGCCCTAAACTCAAGATTGGGGTTAGTGACAACTTGAAAATTTCCTGATTTGGGGAGTTTTTTGTCTGATGGAGACTGAAAAAGAAATTGCTTTGATTTTTTTTGATCTTTTTGGGACATGAATACGAGAGATTAAAATTGGAAACGCTCAACTACCAACAGGCTGACCCCAGAGATTCACCTCACTATAATACTCTACCATACTTGCCAGAGAAATCTCCGCTTCGCCCCGTTCCCCGGGATTGAGACCTTTCCTTGCCTCGATCCAGGGAGTTTCCATATGTGTGAGGTCACTTAACCACTGAGCTGATTTATCCCCATATCCCTTCAAAACTTGATTGATCGAGTCTTTTTGGTTAGAAGAAAGGAGTTGAGGATTCCCTTTTGGGATTTTTTTCACATAAAATTGGCCTTTATGTTGATCATAGAGCTCCTTTATAACAGGTCCATTAGCCCATGCGAGCACCTTCTCTTTGAATAATGGTTGCTCATCCCATACAAGAGCCCACGCTTGGCTATAATACACCAACTTCTGCAATTTCCAGGCAGTAAGGGGCTGCTTTTTGGGCTGTTTTTCCAATATGTAAGAGGCAACATCTAAAACTGAAACAGGCTTGCCTTTATCCATACGACGTTTCTTTTTTTTTGCCATATCCTAGCTCATCGATTCAAAAAAAATCAACTCATTTCACAACGCAACATCACCAATCGCACTATGTACTTGATTAGCCCATAACCTGTCAAATTGCCATTGCAGCATCGAGCTGCCAACCCGAAACTCTGAAATTCAAGCCTACACAATATCAATAGTTTATGGACACGTAATGTGCTTGTGTTTGAAAATGTCAGAGAAAAGTCAAGATTAAAAAATAGAATTACATATGCAGTAAGTCAAATCAGCAACTATTATAGATTTTTATATCTATTTTTGAATATTAGAAAGAAGCTGCTAAGCTAATAATAGCAGCTCGTCTGCAAAAGAAGTTGACCTTGCACCAGTCCGGATAAAGAAGTACGAGGCACGTATATTGCATTTCAATGCTCGCTCTTTTCGAACAGTGCTGTCATGCGTGCACGTAGTCGTTCAAGTACAGCCGGATTAGCCTTCTGAGGAGAACCCACATCAAAAGGAGGCATAGGATCTTATTCAATACCTAGTTGTAACGATTCAGCAAAGCCTTGTCCTGCAATCTTTGCTGTTAAAGTCAATGCCATGTCAATCCCGGCAGACACTCCAGCTGCTGTCATTATTTTACCAGTCTCCACTACACGTGCACAAGTTGGTTCAATACCCCAAATACGTAACCGATCAAAAGCGGCCCAATGCGTTGTTGCTCGCAAGCCAGAAAGCAAGCCAGCTGCTCCTAAGATTAGGCTACCCGTACATACTGAGGCAGTCCAGGTTGTTGTTCATGAATAGAACGGATCCAAGTAAGGATTTCTGGATGCCTCGATAAGTCGGTTGCATTTCCTGCACCGGGTACTACTAATACATCGGCACGAAAAACATCGGACAAAGCATATTCAGCGGTTAGCTCTAAGCCAGAATCCGTGCATATTAGCCCTGCGTATTTGGCAACCCGTTTGACCCTAGCCCCGGGCAGACGACAAAGAATTTCATGGGGTCCAACCACGTCAAGCGCGGTCATTCCGTCATAGAATAGAAATACAATTTCGATGCCCATCCTCCCTAATAGGATTGGCTTGCATCAAACAAAGAGCAGTATAGTAGAGGTGTCAATTTTTGTGTAGATATTCAAGGGCAGCGTCTTTATAACCCTGACATTTTTCGGTTCATCCGTCAAATGCGTACCTTCCCATAGAGAACAGGTTTATCGACCTGAAAAAGTGAACTACATTAATAATTAACTACTTAGAGAGATTCGTCCGACAAATGAGTCCATAAGGTGATTTCTTTCCCTCCCCCCCTCT
>CAJCHM010000034.1 GCA_903970255.1 Acidobacteriota bacterium | reverse complement strand
GCTATTAACCTGGAGTTTGGACTAAATTTGGCCTGCAGGAACGAGCGAGACAAAATCAGATCTAACTGACCGACGAAGTCAATAGCGCTAGCTATTGATGAGGAGGAAGTTAGATCTGATGAAGTCGCAGCCGTCATCTGCGGGCCAAATTCAGTCCAAACTCCAGTCTCAAGCAAGAGGGATCAGAAAAAGTTGCACAGTCGAGGTTAATTGTTCCGCAAAAAAATACGGATTACACTTGCTCAGCTCTTTACGATCAGTCTTGTTGTTCTGATCGCACTCCTTTGTCTGCTCTTTTTTTTCCTTTTCCATTCTTCAAAAATTTCTGTTTTGCAAGCATCTAATAACTTGCGCGCTGGAGCAAGTCGCCAGCTTGCCGAAAAGGTCACAAGATATCTTGATTTAGCACAACAAGCTCAAGACCATTTCCAAGAGGCAATCAAGCATGAGGTTTTTAATCCAAAAGATCTTGCATCACTGGAAACCTTTCTTTTTTATACGATTCTGACTCAAAGCAACTTTTCAGAAATCTCGCTAACCTTTGGAGACAAAATCGGATACGATGCAGAGGGAAATATCCTACTTGCCCCTACAGGTAGGGGGGAAATGACATTGTTCAGAACATCGAATAAAACCTCTTCTAACATCGATACGCAATACACCTATGAAAAGAATGGACAGTGGGTCTTAGAAAAACGTACCCGTTCATCCCAAAACGATTTATTTGGAACACCTTTTACTGAGCTGCAAACAAAAGTCATAGACCCAACTACATATCCGACCTTCACCACCCCAGCAAGTTTAGAATTTAATGGTCAAAGCATCTGGAGCGATCTGCACTGGTCGCAAATAGATCTGGACCCCTCTCAAAATGTGCGCACCGTCGAGGTAAGTCTACAACAAACTGTCACGGATGCACAGGGCAATTTTCTCGGTGTGCTGCGTGTGGGTCTTTTCGAAAATCAAATCGAGCAGATCCCCCAATTCAAGCTGATTGCCGGCGATCCGAACGATCCTCACATTATTTTTATCACGGATCATTCTGGTGAGCTCATCGCTGCCCCAAACTTGAATGTTGATGACATACAACTTGTTGATGATAACCTCCGTTTTCCTGTTACAAATGCTCCCCTTGAGATCCAGCTGAGTTTAAAAAACCCTGCCCTACAATTGGTGAGTGAATCAAATCCATTGCTCTTTAGCCAATTCGACTATCTTGGAAAGAAATATCTCGTCACCTACAGGCAGATTCATGAATCACAAGACTGGATACTGGGGATTGTCGTTCCTCAGTCCTACTACGTCGGCTCTCTTGAGAGGATGCGAAACCAACTCCTCTTAATTGTAAGCATCATTATCATCGGCCTCAGTGTCGGGGCAATTTTCTTACAAAGGGTCCTCAAAAGAGAGCAAAATAAAATCATCGTCGAAGCGCTAAAAATGGAAAATTTCGACTTCAAACCATTTGAGCCCTGTTCTGTTTTCAAAGACGTCTTTGCAATTCTATCCAGCCTTGAAAGAGCAAAGACTGCAATGCGGGCGATGAGCAAATATATTCCCTTAGAACTTGTGAAACAGCTCTATCGTTCCAATAAAGAACCGGTTCTTGGAGGAAAAATCGAAGAGGTGACAATTCTTTTCACAGACATTTACAATTTCACCTCAATTACCGAAAAAATTCCGGTGAATGAGCTCGCTCAAGCTCTTGGAAAATATCTCAAAGTGATGACGCAAGCCCTCCAAAACGACGGAAAAGGCATCATCGACAAATACATTGGGGATGGGATCATGGCTCTTTGGAATACTCCAACCCCCGTTTCAGATGCTGCTAATCTTGCTTGCGAAGCTATTCTAAATTCTATGCAAAAACTCGAAGAATTATTTACATCGCCGCAATGGCAAAATATGCCCCGTTTTGATACACGCTTTGGACTTCACAAAGATCAAGTGATGGCAGGTCATTTCGGAGCTCCAGATAGGCTTAACTTCACAGCCCTTGGCAATGGGGTCAATATCGCCGCTCGTTTGGAGGCGCTGAACAAACACTATGGAACATCTATTCTTGTCAGTGAAACGATTTTTAAAGCAGCGGCGGAAAATTTTGTTTTTCGCTTGATCGATTTCATCGTTGTTAAGGGGAAAACAGAGGGGATCAAGATTTATGAACTGATTGGGAAAAAGGGGGAAAAACCTGAGTTGAAGGACGTGATCTCTAAATACGAGCAGGCCTTTAAAGAATACCAAAATCGCAACTTTGCAAATGCGATGACTTTAATCGAAGATCAACTCGAAGACCCTCCAAGTAAAACCCTCTATGAGCGTTGTTCCCGCTTTTTGGAAACCCCACCCCCAGGTTCTTGGAACGGCTACCATATCTTTACAACCAAAGGATAGAGACCTGAGTTTTGGGTTCGTTCTCCTCAGAATCAGTAGAGATTTGCGCGTTCTTGCTCCCATTTTGGCGGGGCTAATAGCCGAAGGTCTCTATAGCCCCGCCAAAATGGGAGCAAGAACGCGCAAAGATCACTGATTCTGAGCAAGATGAATCCGAAACTCGGGTTAGAGGCACTAACCCATGACCTTTGCAAGCATCGACCTGGCAAAATAAAAATAAGCAAACACGCCCACTGTAATTAATGCCTGCAGACACTGCTTTTGCGGAAACTCCTTTTCCAGACTGGAATAGGAGGGGCTTTTTTCTCGATACCACGTTTGCCACCGTTTACCCTCAATCACCTTGACATAGTTCTCCGCAGCGTAGCGATTAAGAAATTGAGGAGAGTCAAAAATTGTTTTACCCGAATAACCAACCCCCTTAACCTCAAAATGATACTCTGCTCCAATTGCAAAACGGGAGGAGGACAGATCCAGGATTTCCAACTTGGAAACAGTAGCCGGAGCTCTAGTATCCAAATGGACAAACTTCCAAATCCCCTTTGCCGCCCCACCTGAAAACCACAAGGCGATGCCGCCTGTAACCAGGAGCATTAACATCCAGAGCTTATAAAAATTTTTAGTCATCGACTTGCCTTAAATAAATTTTACTTTGAAGCATTTAGCTCCATAAAAAATTTCAGTTTTGACGAATTATGGCAAGACCGCTATATTAGTTTCCATCTCTAATTGAGAACGTTTGCGTTCTCTAAAATTCAAAGGAAATGTTTCTATGGCAGATGCTAAAAAAGATGCCGGCAAAAAAAAGCCGAAAAAGCTCTCCGCTTTAAAACGAGATGAGCAAGGCGTAAAACGCAACTTGCGCAACCGCTCATTTAAATCCAAAGTAACGACTGCTGTTCGCTCATTTGAAGAGACCATCTCCAAAAAAGATTCCGCAAACGTTAAAGCTAATCTCAACGATGTCTATAGCTTAATGGATAAAGGGGTCAAAAAGGGGATCTACAAATTGAACAAGGCCAACCGAGTAAAATCCCGCCTCACAGCCCGCGCAAAGCAAATCTCCGCTTAAGTTTCTTTCGAGGGAATTGTAACACTCGCTTTGATCATTTTCGTGGTGCCACGAAAATGATCAGCATGGGCTGAAGCGGTTTAAGGCAAGTCAAGATTTGCACTGATTTCGCGATGTGCAGCGAGTGAAATTAGTCCAAAGCCTAGAACTTACACATCTCATCTTTGATGAAGAGAGTAAAAAGCTTGATATTGCGTTCTACAGAAGCCTCTTCCAAGGCAGCAAAATACCTGGATCTATTATTCGCCTGGACAATTGTCCAAGGATATCCTCCAGAGGCAAACATTGCATTCATTATAAAACGACCTATACGCCCATTTCCATCCATGAATGGGTGGATATAGACAAACATAAAATGTCCTAAAATTGCTCTTACTGCTGGATGAGATTCTTTTTCAAGGCAATCAAAAAAAGTTTCCATGGCATCTAAAAGAGCTTCTTTGGGTAATGGGACATGCCGCGAGTTGCGAATATAGACCTGATTTCTTCGATAACCAAGCAGCTCTGTGGGTTTGAGAATCCCGGCCTGTACATTGGAAGAAAAAAGTTTCTGGAACCAAGTAGATAACTCCTTTCGAATCACATTACCGGGCTTATCCCCATTTAAAATCAATGCTATTGCTTTTTTTACTTCCATAAACGCTTCATAATAACCTCTGGCTGCAAGTGCATTTCTTTCGTGGGCATCCTCTGGATGCAGGTCGGGATTCCAATGATTATTTAAAACGCGTTCAATTAAATCTGCATTTACCTGATATCCTTCAATGGAAAGCGAATTGTAGGCATCCTTCACATAAAGGTCTTCAAGACTATCCAGGTATTCCTGCTTATTTTTTACTGCCTCTGGGGGGGAGGGGAAATTCTCAATGACTACAGGCCGTAGAGTTGCCCAAAGAGTGGCGATCCTCCCAACATAGGGAGAACTAAAGGAAATATTTTCGCCTTGAGGCTGTCTTTGAAAAGGGTTTGTTCCCTTTACATTAATGCCGATCTTCGCAAGATTTTCACAAATGACCTCAGATTTTTTATTCTCATTTAGCGCCTCAAAAGCACCTATAATGCGTTCGCCGGCGCGGATGAAGTTATAGGTTGCGATGATATAAATCAGTTCCTGGAGGTCTCTAATCAAACCAAGGGCAATCTGCACATCTGTCTGGTTATTCTGAAAATAAGTGGGCGTTGCCTTACATAAGGCAAGAGGAAGGGACATCACCTGCAATCCGCGAACTTTTGCCAGCTCAGACGGAAAATTGTTGCAATCATCGTAAATGAAAATAGAGGTGTCAAAAAGCAGGTGAACGGTTCTACTGCCGCCCTTTTTTATAATAACGACGACCTGTTTTGGAATCGTCGGATTGTCGATATGGAGATCTATCGAATTTTCAGCACTTAAGCAATAATCAGAACCATACAATTCATTGAGATAAAGATGGATAAAGTCCCAGAAATTCGCATACCAAGCCGAAGTATCGCCGGAAGCCCTATCAGGCCTTACCAGCATATACCATCCCCGGACAATTTCTTGAAGCCAATGGGTCGCTACTAAAAGCTCTCTATCAGCCCGAGTAATTTCCGCCGAAGGAATGATACTTCCACCATATCTTTTAGCCATTTCATGAACTCTGGAAACGGCTGCGGCAATCTTTTTTTGATCCATAGACTCAGTGTAATCAATTACCTTACTTTAATGCAAGCAATTACCTTAAGTTATTGCTAAGTCACTTATATTAATAAGCTTATAATCACTTGCAGGCTTTGATTCCCGATGTTATTCTAGAGCTTGTTGCAATACCCTCCTCAGAGAGGTTCAGTAAATTTTAACACACCAATTTTATGATCTTCGAATTGCACAAACAATCCGGTTCCAATGAATTTCATCTTTGCAATGCTTCCTTCATATATTTTTTGTACTAAAAGAGATTTCTTTGTTTCTAAATGAATGCATGCTATGTAACCGGCGTTTGTCCCCAAGAAAAGAAGCTGCGGCTTCTCAACGATTTCGATTTGCGAGAAATCACCCTCTATATTGCCAAGTTCGCTTTTATCAACAACGCACTCTCCATTAGCAGCAAGGTTATTTAAACTAAACCTGTACGTTCTATGAATTGTTTGAAGGAATAAATTGTCGCCGCTTGTGCGACATGTACGAGCATAACCGAGAGCAGGAACAATAATTTCATTATCAGGATTCGATAAACTCAATGTTTTGAATGAATCATCATTAAGATTCCAGATATAGCAACTTCCTAGCCGACATATGAACAGAGCATTTCCATTTGAATGAACATCATCCATTAAAAAAACAGTACCAATTCGAATAGCTCTGAAACAATCTATCTCATCATTCATTCTAAATAGATAAAACTTATACTCTGAATTTTGATAGGCATAAAGATTGCCGCTCATCGTCGACATTCGAACTCCCTTCGAGTCGGGCATTGGTGCTATCATTTCTTTTTTTGATTCTAAATTACTAGCAACTATAAATTGATTTTCAGTGTTTTTAACTTGTAATACGTCAAATAACAATTTATTTTGTTTTTGAATGGAGACCACATCGATTCCAATTCCAACAATTGCTAAAACTTTTGTTTGAATTAAATTATAGTTAATTGAATGATTCTCAATCGAATGCAACAAATCTAGAGAAATAATTTCCTGATGCTCAACTGGTTCAGTATTTGTATACGTCGTTGTAATTTCAATATTATCTTCTTGGAACTCTACAATACATTTTAAAATTGATTTATTAGGAACTTGCTCTAATTCTTCAAACTTAAATTTCTTGTTCTCTATATTTTTTGCATTTAGCAAAGAGGAGTTTTTTTTAAAAAGCTCGCAGAGAAGTCCTTCTTTTTCCACTTTCATCATCTGAAAAACATTAACACCGAATTCCTTGCGGAAAAAATAATTCCATATGTGATTTGATTTGGAAATTTTATTGTTATTTTTATCGGTTGCTCCGAAATTGCAAGCAGTTTTTGGATCCGTATAAGTTATAATTTCTTGAAGAAGCCTATTAGGCAGAGAACTTAAATTGACTGAATTATTCATAATTTACCTGTTTTGTAAACTTTTTTTTAATTAAATAACTATTTTTCAAACTATATCTTTTTACTTATTCAGTAATTGTATCAAAAAACATTAATTATCATCAATAATAAAAATTACTATTAATTATTCGCAAAACAACAAGGACGGTTTTTTAAATAAAAGATTTTACTTAGATTCTCGCCATGATTCCCGATGTTTTTCTAGAGCTTATTGCAATCGACTTGAGCAGCAGTTCTTTACTGGCGGCTAAGGTGATCTTATGGCGGGCCCTTGTCACTGCGGTGTAAAGCACCTCTCTTCCAAATGACTCTGAGCCCTTAGGGCTAAGGATGAGGATCTCATCATACTCGCTCCCTTGGCTTTTATGAACAGAGAGGCAATAGCTGTATTCAAAGGCATTCAATGCCAATGCGCTCATCTGCCTGTAGCCCCCCTTGCGGTCATGAAAGAGCACAAAATCTTCCGTAGAAAATACTTTGAGGGAAAAATCGGGTGTCATCTTGCGGACGATGACCCCTAAGTCGCCATTGAATAGCTGAAGGTCGTGGTCGTTTTTGGTAATCATGAGGGGGGCTGCCCACCAAGCAGGACCTTGAGCTGCGTTTAAGCACTGCTGGACAAAGTAAGCATTGATGGCATCAACGCCAAGGGGTCCCTGGCGCATGCAAGAGAGGATAGCAAAGGATCCCAACTTGTTTAACAGCTGTTCCGGAGCAGGTTTTTCTGAAAAGCTAGAGGGGAAACGATCTTTGCTTAAATTCCAGAGGTGGGAATAGAGCTCCGATGGTGATTTTTTCTCCTCATCGAGATCGATCCACTGCACTGCATCGTTCTGAGCAAGAAACTCGATCGCCTCCTCTGCTCTACCCTCTCGGATGTATTTTGCAAGGGATAAAATTTCGACCCGATCGGAGCGCAAGGTTTGTCTCAGATGGGTAGATGGAATTGCTCCCGCATCGATCAGATCGGCAAAAATGCTTCCCGCCTCAACCGGAGGAAGTTGATCTTTATCCCCAATGAGCACAAGCCTTGTTCCAGATGCAACAGAAGCTAAGAGCCTGGAAAAGATCTTGGCATCGATCATCGAACACTCATCGACAACAATGAGGTCTGCTAAAAGAGGTTGAATCTCCTCTTCATGAGACTCTGACCTCAAATGTAAAATCGCGTGCAATGTTCCGGTGACAATAGGAACATCGTTGCCGATGGCTTTTCTTAAACTCCCCTCTAGCTGAGCAACGGCTTTCCCGGTGGGCGCTGTCAGGATGACTTTCCGATCCTCGGATAGTGCATTTAAACAGGTTTTGACAAGTTCTGCTGCAGTAAACGTTTTGCCCGTTCCTGGGCCACCTGTCAGCAAGGAGAGGGAATGGAGCATCCCGTTTTCCACAGCTTTTTTTTGGGCATCATTCAATGTGGAATCCAGAACGCTGCAAGAAAGAGGAATTGTGATAGGGTTTGTGCTTAAACGGTGCACATGGGTGAGGATCTCAGATTCGTAGACCCAATTTTTTTGCAGATAGAAATAAGTGCCCTTACAGCAAATCCATGCATGGGGCCTATGTTTTGGTTCACGATCAATTCCATCCGCCGGAAAGGTTTGAACCCCCTCTGTGATGAGTTGGATCAGTTTGTTGTTATCTTGGAGCTGAAGAGGTTTCAGAGCAATTGCAAGGGCCTCCACATCGAGCATCAGGTGCCCTTGCCGCGACAGGGCAAATAGGACTGCAAGAAGTGCCGCATGCTCTTCATTGACACTGTTTAATTTTCTTAATACACTCGTGGCAAACGCAAGGTCGATAAACTTAAGAAAACCATCCGCTAATAACTTGCTAAGCGTTTCCCAATTTTCAAAATGTCTCATCAAATACCTCGGCAGTCGGGGGTAAAGTGATAGATGGCTTTCCCTCGCACAAAGTAGTAGATCGCTCCACCAAAGCATTCTGAGAAAGGGCGGTTGTCAAACAGCTTTACATAACGCTCGAGCGCATCTGCATAAATGGCTGCTTGCATCTCATACTGGTGGGCGTGCATGGCTTCAGTGATTTTGCTTACAGTGTAATCTGCATC
This sequence comes from Acidobacteriota bacterium, assembly GCA_903970255.1. Classification (GTDB taxonomy): domain Bacteria; phylum Chlamydiota; class Chlamydiia; order Chlamydiales; family Rhabdochlamydiaceae; genus CAJCIW01. The sequence continues at coordinate 7,682 of CAJCHM010000034.1, read as the reverse complement.
AGTGGGCCCTAAGTAATTGCTCTTCCAATCCAAAAGGTAGTATTTGCCTCCGTATTCAAAAAACAGATCAGCAAATCCTTTCATCATCCCACGCTCTGTTGGAAAGAGGAACTCCATTTCTTGTTGAAGTTGTTCCCCTGGAATATCTGTCAAAGAGAAGGTGAGTAGTTGCTTTGTTAAAAGTTCGATGATCCAGGGTAAAAGAATGGGCCGCCATTGTTCCAAAAGGGAGAAGGCGACCTCTTCTTCGATCAACTGCTCAATTGCATCTGCATTCAGAGGGTGGTGCAGCTTTCGTTTAAAAATTTTTTCAAATACTAAATGTAGAAGGTGTCCTGTCTCAGAACCTAGCGGCAAGGTGTGAGGAGATAGAGGAGCATCCTGAGGAGGTCTGATTGCCTCAAAAAAATGTTCCTTTTTGGCAAGAGAGGAAAAGGAGAGAAGTTGCTCATGATAGGGGGGCCATTGTAAGGGAGAGGGGGGGATCATCTCACACTGGGTTTCTGTTTCTAGATTGTGTAAGGGAGCAGGGGCTTCCTCCAAGATCCGATAACTGATGAGAGGGCTCAAACTTTTTAAAATTGCGGTTGCTTTATCGACATGATTATTTTTTGCAATCCGGTAGAGATCTGTATGAGAATCGGCAACCTCCATCAACCTTGCAAAAAACAACTCGATGGGCGAGGCCGATCCCATTTCTATCTCTTTTGCATCCTCTTGAATCAAAAGAGGGATATACAGATACCGTTTGGCACGTGTGAGAGCGACATAGAGCTGGCGCATCTTTTCTGCATCGATCTCTTCTAAAGAGTGTAAAGCATCTGCGTCAAGAGGGTCAAAGGGAACCCAAAGAGTGTGTCCATCTCGCTTGATGGATATTTGTTCAGAAGGAGAATGGCGCGAACAAATGCCAAGGGCAAAAACAGCCTCAAATTCAAGCCCTTTGCTCAGATGCATCGTCATGACTGTGACACTTCCTTTTTCTTCCTGCAAGGGGGACCTTAAGCGAGGATCATCTAAATGAGATTCCTTTGCCAGATTTTCTAAATAAGAGATGAGTGCATCGCACTTAAGGCCGTTGTGAAATTCTTCTTCGATGAGCAATTCGACAAGTTTTTGCAGGTCGAGATAGAGGGGAAGATCTCCTCTGGCAAAGATCTCTTGTAAAAGAGGGATGCCGCTGCTCCAGGAGATACGCATTAGGGTTTGAAAAAAAAGTCCAACTCCTTTTTCAAAAAGAATTTTTCTGAGCATTTGCATTTTTGCTTTCGCCTCTAAGAGGAAAGGATCATCCGATTTTTTCTTCAAATCCTCTTCGTTCCATCCCAGAACCGCTCCTCCCAAAGCCGCCTTAATTTTACTCATGTCAAAAGGGGAGCAGACAGCTGTCAATATCTCAATGAGTGCGAAAAAAGCATTTGTCTGCAGAATCGATCCATTCCGTTTGGAATTTGCGGCAATACCGCATTTTTTTAGGTAATCGATGAGATCTTGGGCCTGGAAACGATCTTTTACCAAAATTGCAATATCATGATACTGGATCTTACGTTCCGTATTAAGTTTTACAATCTCTTTGGCAAGATAGGGAAAAATCTTTTTTTCGAGCATGCTCTCTGTCGGAAATTTCTTACTTCTTCCCTTTTTATCTGCTGCGATAAAAAACTCTATAGGAACTTCATTGGAATCAAAAGGGATCGAAGAACCCACTTTAACAGGGATCACCTCTAGTGGTTCATCGGATTGAGGAAGATTCATCCATCCCTTTTGGGCTTTGGAAAAAAGAAGATTGAGAGCATCGACAAGAGGGGCAGTAGACCGGAAGTTTGTGTCGAGGATTTTTTTACTAGAAGAACCCATTGCCTTAGCAGCTTGCAAATAGAGATAAACATCGGCATTGCGAAAGGCATAGATCGATTGTTTTGGATCACCGACAAGACAAACTGAGTTTGTTCCATTAAGAAAAAGTTCTTGGAAAATATTCCACTGAATCGGATCTGTGTCCTGAAATTCATCGACAATTGCGGCACGAAATTTTTGGCGCACACAATTGACAAAGTGGGGATTTTTTAATGCACCCTCCACTTTGAGTAAAAGGCTATCGGGTGAAAATGTCTCCCTCTTTTCCAAAAGATCGCGGCAACGCTCTTGCAGATCTTTGCAAAGGCGCAAAAAGATGCGCGCAGGATCTCTTGCAGCCCTGATCGGCGGAAGCAGTGTTTGGCAAATCCTTTGGTAAAGATCTGGATAATGCAAAGTCGATCGATCGGGCAATTTTGAACGGACTTTTTGATTACTCTCTTCCATTTTTTCCAGAAAAAATCCGCTGACTAAGAGGGAATCGAACTGCTTTTCTGTGCACTCTTTTGAGGAAAGGATCTCTGATAGAAGATCGATTTGCAACGGGATCTCTTCTGCTGTCATCTGTTTGTAATGGGGCAGCAAAGAGAGGAGATCAGCTTTGAAATTTGCAGCATCAATCGGTGGCAGGGCGGTAATTTCCTTGAGAAATACATCTAAATGTTCTGCATAAAAAGGGATAGGGGCAATCTCACTGGCGCTGCTGGCAAAGTTGACAAGAGAGGCAATCATTTTCCGCGGATCGCTTTGGTGTTTTTTTAAAAGAGATTTGATCTGCGCGGGGCTATAGTTGGACATTGCTGCATCATTTTTCAGATGATCTTTAACAATTTGCACTACATGGGAAATATATTCTTTCTCATCGGGGTCGGAAACCTCCATACTGATACCCGCTTCCCAAGCAAATTCTTTTAAAACGCGATGACAAAAGCCGTGCAAAGTGTAAATTTGAGCTAAATCATAACAAATGAGCGCTGCATCGATCCTATCGATCGCTCCCTTGATGGCACTTGCTCCCTTTTCGCAAATTGCTTGAAGGTAATCTGATGAGGGTGTGCCGATCTGCAGTTGTTCTTTGGAAGATAAAAGAGTGCGCCTGATGCGCATTTTAAGTTCCCGTGTCGCAGCTCTTGTAAAAGTGACAACAAGAATCTGTTCGATAGAGAGCGGGAAATCCCCTTCAAGAAGAAGCCTTGTGACAAGGTGCTCTATTGCAAATGTTTTTCCCGTGCCAGCAGACGCTTCTAAAAAATGGGGCTCAAAGACATTAAGGTCCCGACTTAAAACATCAAATCTCATCTTTCCCTGCCTTGGATCAAAGGCGCAAAGGCTCTTCTTAACACAGGATTCCATATTTCAAGTCTCTCACTCAGCTGCATAAGGGAAGAGCGCCTCTTTAAATAGTTTAAATAGAGATCTTCACTATCTTTTGAAATTACAGTTTGAAAATCTTCCAAACTCCCCTCTAAAACCGATTTTGCCCACTCGGGCATGAGGGGGCAGGGGCTCTGTTTGGCAAGAAAAAAATACTCGAGATAGGCTGCCAAAACCTCCCTAGGATCGCCTAAATCCACCTGAGTGCAATCTCCTTTTTTGGTCAGAAGCAGAGAGTGATTTTCAGGATAGATACAGCGGTAAATGAGATATAAGGGCCAAATTTTTACAAGGCTCTTAAGGTCCCCATCTGTATGAGCAAGAATCCCTTTTGGAGTTACATTTTCAAGCTCTCCAGTGATATAAACAACTCTAGAGTTGCTTAAGGAAATTTTCAAAGGAGGATTTAATCGCACCGAATGGATCTCCTCTGCTCTGAGATCAAACCCTTGTAATGCCTTAAAGAGATCCTGCATCTCCTCTTCAAGTTCTTCAACCGAGATTTGCTGAAAAAGACCTTGAGGCAGTTTTCCTTCCGCTTTAATCTTAGCCACAATTTGCTCCATCGGAACATGAATAGCCTTTTTGCGCAGCATAGCCTTGCGCAAATGGGATATTAAAAATTCTGCCTCCTCTTCATCTTCCTCTTCTCTGAGATAAATCTTTAGCGTCTCATTGAAATAGAACTGCAAGGGGTGGCGAGCGAGTTTTTTTAACTGGACAATGTCGATCTCTAAAGGGGTTTCTTGTCTAGAAGAGTGGGAACTAAATTGGAAAAATCGACGGGGCGAAAGTGTTGGAGAATAATGGGCTTTAGCAGCAAGAAAATCACTTTCAGACCATTTTTTCACTGAAGCGTCTCTAGTAAAATAGGAACGATCCAATGAAAATGCTGGATGGTCAATTTTACTGATCCCATTAGAAACCCCTCTTCCTTGCAGATACTGGTTTAGCTCTTCGATAAGAAGAGAGGGAGATTGATGTTTCCCATCTTCAAGATGCACGCGCTGATAGCTGAAAATCAGATAATCTTTTGCGTTTCCAATCATCTCAAGAAAAATAGAACGATCTTCATCTGCTTTTGAGGGAAAGTAATCACCCGTTTTGTCTTTGCCCATTTCACAGAGGGAACTCACCTCATCTTTGCCTGGAAAATCTCCCTCATTCATTCCCAAACACCAAACGATTCTGGCAACTTTAATATTGCCACTTGTTAAAGGAACAAAAGTAATCTTTTCTAAATTTGACGATGCAGATTGCGACAATGGTTTTTGAAACAAGTGATCTACGACCCTCCAGATACTTTCAAAGTTCCAACAATACCCCTGCAAGTATTTGCAAGAAAAGCACAGCGCCTTTAGCTCTTGAAAAAAGGATTGCCTCTCCCAATCAATGACAAAATATTTCTCCGCTAGCTGCAAAAAAAGCTCAAGCCATTTTGAGGCGCTCAGTTTTTTTGCAAAAGAAGCAAGATCTGTTTTTAATTGGCAAAAAAGCTCAAGAAACCGGTTGAAGAGGTCAATTTCTGATTGCGGGATGCAAGGCAGCGGCCAGATTGCAAAAACAGCTTCATTATCTGGAATCACGCATAAGCCAAAAATAAGGCGATCGATCCCCGCTTCCCAGCTATTGGCGCCATCGCTTAACCGTTGCTTGATCTGCGCGCTTTTGCACCACCTTTCTATTTGCACTACCTCATCAAAACTCAATTGTTGTTTTTCCATAAACGCCGGGCATGCAAATAGTTTCAATACCGCCTCCAACGCATATCTTTGATTGGGCAACTCAAGCAGCTCCTTGAAGCCTTGAACTGTTTGACTTTGGCAGATGAGAGGGATCCCTTCAATAGCGTAGGAAAAGGGGCCCTCCGAAAAGACCATATGAATATAGGGGGCATACTCAGAAATATTAGGACTTGCAATCAGAATTTCACGGGGAGGGATGGGATCGTTTTTTTGTAGATGATCCTGAAGCAAAGTCTCAAGAGTATCGCGCAAAGCCTCAACCTCGCGCAATAAAGTCGTTGCACTATGCAACTGAATCGACTCATCTGCGTGCAACTGTTCAGATTCATCTAAAGTGAGGAGCGATGTTTTTAATTTGCTAAGCAATGCATCCTTTTCTTCCCCTTGGTAGACCTCTTTTTCCTCTAAGGTGAAGGCATGAAGACTTTTAAGCATCTCTCTACCTAACTTGCCGAAGTTTGCAAGAAGAGGGTGGCTTTGCTTCATATATTGATCCAGTTCACTAAGAACACCCTCTTTTCCCCCTTTTTTTCGAAAAAGGCGACCCTTAAAAAGCCTTTCTTTATCCGATGCAAAATCTTCCCAAAAAAGAGCGCATGGGGAGAGGTGATAGATGGTTGCCGCCAGAGAGCTAAAAAAACTCAAGTGGACAGGACTTAAGTAGGTAAAACCAAAAAGGGCAATCTTTCCTTGAAAGCTGCTCTGTTTCCATTTTGTTAGCGACTCAATAGGATAGGTCCAAGGAGATTCTTTTGTAAAAATACTGTTCCAAAGAGTTTGCTGCCACCCCTCCTTGGCTAACCATGCACGCAAAAATTGTTCTCCATATAATCCATAGATAGAAAAACATTTGGAGAGTTCATCACTTAAATGCGCAATCCGCCTGGATTTTTTCTCCACTTCAGAGAGGTTAAGGTAGCAATCGAGCCCGGGGAGCTCTAAACTAAATAACTTTTCCTCAATCGCAAGAGACAATTCCAAAAAGGTGGGGATCCTCTTTCTGCTCAAAGGGGTGGAAACGCTATCAAGAATTTCCATCATAGCCTCCTTTAGCGGAAGGACTTGGACACCTGCTGCAATTTTCAAATGGGAATCCCTCGCCCAATGCTGAAATAGAAACTCTTTAAGCTTTATATTGGGAACAACGACAATACGCGTTTCAAAAGGTAGTGAGAGAGAAGAAAAAAGCTCATCAGCAACGGATCGGCTCAAGATCTCCAAATCATTCCCAAAAACTATCTGCCAATTCTCTTGAACCATATTAATTATACTCGCCCTCTTTTTCACTAACTGTTAAGCTAAGAGAAAAATATAAGTTTATACCTATGCGTCCCCAACTGCCTTCTTGGTTAAAAACCACTTTTGCCAAAATCCCCTCTTTTTCCAGATCGGGAAAACATGCGCTTACGTTTCTCAATATCACTCAATTTTTAGGGATCATCAATGATAATGTCTTCAAATTTGTCATGGCATTTCTTCTCATCGACACATTGGGACATTCAGAGGCCAGCGGGATTCTTTCTGCAACTGGGGCAATCTACGTTATCCCTTTTCTGCTTTTTTCCTCATCTGCCGGTATTTTAGCAGATAAGTTTAGCAAACAAAAGCTTCTTGTGGTGATGAAGGTTGCAGAAATGTGTATCATGATTCTTGCGATCTTTGCTTTTGCCTCCAAAAGTGTATGGGGATGTTATACGCTATTGTTTTTTTTATCGACCCATAGCGCCATGTTTGGGCCCTCTAAATATGGGATCATCCCAGAATTGGTAACACCGGATCACGTTTCTAGAGCCAACGGCCTTGTTACCTCGTTTACTTATCTAGCGATCATCATAGGGACATTCTTAGCTTCCTTTTTAACTGAAGTGACAGATCATCGGTTTGTTTTAATTGCCATTTTCTGCCTATTTGTGGCTATAGGGGGATTCTTTAGCGCGCTTGCTGTTAAATCAACTATCGCTCAAAAATCGACCAAAAAAGTGAACTTTTATTTTATTAGAGAAATTTATAAAACAATCAAGTATACCCGCACAATCCGTCACTTGCTTCCCTCGATTTTTGGTTCCGGCTTTTTTTTGCTCATTGGAGCTTTTACTCAGCTCAATATCATCCCGTTTGCTATCCAATCACTCAATTTAAGTGAAGTTGCGGGAGGATATCTTTTTCTTGCTTGTGCATTAGGGATCGCGCTTGGTTCCTACCTTGCCGGCAAAGCCTCGCGCAACAAAAGAATTGAGCTTGGGCTCTCCTGTCTTGCTGGATTTGGAATTTCTTTATTTTTTGTTCTCATTACAGTCTTTTCCACAAGTCTCATTGGCGTGATCATCTGTCTTATTGCCATTGGACTCTTAGGGGGCGCATTCATCGTCCCTTTTGACACCTTTACCCAGCTAAAGAGCGATAATGAAAAACGAGGCCAGACAATTGCAGCGGCCAATTTTCTGGCCTTTACAGGCGTGCTGATCGCTTCATTTGCGCTCTATTTCTTCAATAGTATCTGCGGCCTTTCTTCCGCAAATAGTTTTAGTGTGATTGGCATCCTCACATTCATCGTCTCTATTACCCTTACCCTTAATCTTTCCGATATGTTTCTGCCCTACATTTCTAAAAAGATGCTCAGACCCCTTTTGAGATTTAAATTTCCAGATACCACGATCATCGACCGCTCTCCAAACACAATTCTTGTGCTCGAACAACCCTCCTGGT
>CAJCHM010000033.1 GCA_903970255.1 Acidobacteriota bacterium | reverse complement strand
AACTTTCTCATTGCAGGCGAGCACGCTGATGTGTCTGATATTCTAAATTTATCTGAAGAGGATTTGTCCTCGATCTCTTGTAAGACCTTTCTCCCCTCTCCCCCTTGTTCTTTCTCTTCTTTTAAGAAGAATCCCCATTTGTCTTTTAGGGTCTGATCAAAAATGTGAAAAAATTTTTTTGAAACACAATTAATTTCAATATTTTCGCTCTCACAGAAAATCTTTTTTAGAACAGGGGGATTAATTTCTGTAAATGTTGCTGGTGTTCCTTGTAACATCTTTTATTTCTCCATTTTTAATTATTTTGTTAAAATTATAAACGAAATTAATATACTAATGCTGATATTTTAATTAATGATTGAATAATATTTCAATGTAAATGAAAAATTATATATTAAATAGTCGATTTGACAATTAAAAAATTTAAAGCCTCTTGCTTCATGCGCAAATAGAGGCTAGAAAGGCCATTCGAGCGGCCAGGAGATAGGTTTTGATGGATGCCAAGCTCCTCAAGAAAGAGAGGGGGACAGCTGAGTATCACCTCTGGAGTTTCCTCATCATAGACAGCCAGCAACAGTGCAGCTAAACCGGCTGAGATCAGCGCTTCTGAGTGGGCTTGAAAATAGATCTTGCCCTCTGAGAAAGTAGCATGCAGATACATCTGGCTCTGGCAACCTTTAACTAGCTTTTCGGGAGTCATTAGCTCAGTAGGGTAGCCTGGGGATCTCCGGCCCAGTTCAATGATTTTTTCATATTTTGTGATCGGAGAGGAACAGTCTGAGAAGAGAGCCTTGAGCTTCAACTGTTTGGCAAGGCAGGAGTCAAAGGGGATATTATTCTGCATATGAACATCAAAAGTAAAAATTTTATTTATCTCAATATCGATCCTTGCCAGATTGAGGAAGATCAACCTAAAGTGGCTCTCCATTATAATATGATTGACAATTTGAGGGAAATCTTGTTTGATGAACGTGATTTTTTACTTTGAACCTATCACCTATGCCGAAAGAAGATACTATAAAAATTGATGGGACAGTGGAAGAGCTTCTTCCAAACATGACCTTTAGAGTTGTCCTTGAAAATGGAATGCGCGTATTCGCTCATCTATGCGGAAAGATGCGGATGCGAAATATCCGCGTGCTTGTCGGAGACGTTGTCACCGTGGAAATGTCCCCCTATGATTTGACCAAGGCGCGTATCATCTACCGTCAAAGATGATCTATGTAGAACCTGCAAAATTCAAAAAAAGTCAACTTTTAAGAGAATTGGGGTTGATATTATTTGCCTTGGAGAATAAACTTTGTTCCTTTCGAGCTAGAGAAGGGTTCTGTTCGTCAGAGCTTTGCTAGAAATTCGAAAAGAACTGATGAGCTGCCCAGATAGCTCAGTGGTAGAGCATTTGCATGGTAAGCAAAAGGTCGAAGGTTCGATTCCTTTTCTGGGCAAAAAACGAAAACATGAAAAATACATTGGAGTTAAACGGAGGATAAAATGGCAAAAGAACAATTTCAGAGGAATAAACCTCACGTCAATATTGGAACAATTGGACACGTTGACCATGGTAAGACGTCCTTAACAGCTGCAATCACTAAAGTTTTGGCGGAAGCGGGCGGAGCTAAGTTTCGCGACTACGCTTCGATCGACAATACTCCTGAAGAAAAAGCGCGTGGTATTACGATTAACTCAACCCACGTTGAATATGAGACTGCAAATCGCCACTATGCGCACGTAGATTGCCCAGGCCACGCTGACTATGTCAAGAACATGATCACCGGTGCTGCTCAAATGGACGGAGCAATTCTCGTCGTTGCAGCTACAGATGGTGCTATGCCGCAAACAAAAGAGCACATTCTCCTTGCGCGCCAGGTAGGCGTCCCTGCGATTGTTGTCTTCTTAAACAAGATGGACATGATCGGTCAAGGCGATGAAGAGCTTGTAGACCTAGTTGAAATGGAACTGCACGAGCTTCTCGAAGCAAAAGGTTATAAAGATGTTCCAATTATTCGCGGTTCAGCTTTGAAAGCGCTCGAAGGTGATCCTGCCTATGTGGCAAGCATTAAGCAGTTAATGGCAGTGGTTGATGAGAAGATCCCAACACCTGTGCGAGAAACGGATAAGCCTTTCTTGATGCCGATTGAAGATGTCTTTTCGATTTCAGGTCGTGGAACAGTAGCTACTGGCCGTGTCGAAAGAGGTCGAGTCAAGGTTAACGACAAGTTGCAAATTGTGGGTATCCGTGAAACACGCGATACAGTTGTAACAGGTCTTGAGATGTTTAATAAAATTCTTGACGAAGCGCAAGCTGGAGAGAACGTCGGTGTTCTTCTTCGCGGTGCTGAAAAGAAAGATCTCGAGCGCGGAATGGTTCTCGCAGCGCCTGGAACATGCACACCACACACTAAGTTCAAAGGCACAATCTACGTTCTTACAAAAGAAGAGGGTGGACGCCATAAGCCATTCTTTACTGGCTACCGTCCTCAGTTCTACTTCCGAACAACGGACGTAACAGGGACTGTAACTCTTCCAGAAGGTACTGAAATGATCATGCCGGGCGATAACGTAGAGCTTGAAGCTGAACTCATCCACCCAATCGCGATGGAAGAGGGAATGAGATTTGCTATCCGTGAAGGTGGCAGAACCATTGGTGCTGGAACTGTATCCAAAATTATCAAATAATCGACTTGTCGATTATTTGAATGTGCCACGGTTCTGTTCAAGCAGGCTGTGGTACAGTCTTTGGGTGTGTAGCTCAGCTGGTAGAGCAGCGATCTCCAAAGTCGCTGGTCGGGGGTTCGAATCCCTCCGCACTCGATAATGAGTTTTAACATTTTAACAATGAACGTCGCTATGTGCTCTATGGATGCTAAGTTAAATCAATCGAGACTCTCTTCTGATGCGCCATCCAAGGCTCCATCTAGAAAAAGGAAGACGGCGTTCAGATTCGTTCAAGAGCTTAAAGAAGAGCTCAAAAAAGTGAGTTGGACCACAAAAGAGGAGCTTAGACTCTCGACGAAAATCGTCATAGGTGCAATTTTTCTTTTTGGATTGGGGATATACCTTTTTGATCTGGTGATCAAAGGGGCGTTAGATTTTATCGCGCTTATTGTGCATTTTTTATTTGGCTAATTCAAGTTGAGGCGTCATGCATAAGTGGTACGTCGTCCAGGTAATTTCCGGACAAGAAAAGAAAGTTAAAAAAGCTATTGAAGATAACCGAGATTCCAAGGGGATGACTGAACTTGTTGAGTCTGTGCTTGTGCCGATCGAAAATGTGGCTGAGGTTAAAAAAGGTCAACAGAAAATCAGCGAAAAGAAGCTTTGGCCTGGATATATCCTTGTCAAACTTAATCTCACTGACGACTCTTGGATGTATGTGCGCAACTCTAATGGCGTCCTAGGATTTTTAGGGGGAGAGAAGCCCTCGCCATTGCTGGAATCGGAAGTGGATCAGATTATGCAAGACTTGGAAGAAAAGAAGAAAGGCGTTGTACAGAAACACAATATCACCTCTGGCGACAAAGTTAAGATTGTCGATGGAGTGTTTGTTAATTTCATCGGAACTGTGCAAGAGGTCTTTCACGATAAGGGTCGCCTGAGTGTACTCGTCTCGATTTTTGGCCGAGAAACGCGGGTTGATGACCTTGAGTTTTGGCAGGTTGAGTTAGTCCCTGCTGACACTGTATAAAAATTGAGCTCTCTTTTTGCCTCTGTAAAGAGAGAAAAACGTAGATTTTAAGGATTAAATATAATGGCAAAGAAAGTTGTAAAAGTAATTAAACTGCAAATTTCTGCAGGAAAAGCCAACCCAGCTCCTCCTATTGGACCTGCGCTTGGCGGTGCTGGTATTAACATCATGGCATTTTGCAAAGAGTTTAATGCAAAGACCCAGGACAAAGCTGGCGACATTCTTCCTGTGGAAATCACAGTTTATCACGACAAGACTTTTACTTTTATCACGAAACAGCCTCCCGTTTCTCGCATGATTCTAAAAGAACTGAGTCTTGAAAAAGGATCCGCTGTTCCCAATAGACAAAAAGTTGGCAAACTCACCAAGTCACAGGTGAAAAAAATTGCTAATAATAAACGACAAGACATGCGCGCTTTCTCAGATGAGGCGGCAGAGATGCTCGTGATGGGCACTGCCCGTTCTATGGGTGTAGATATTGTTGAAGGTTAACCTCTAAAAAGAGGTTTGTTAAGCTGGAATTGTAACTATATTAGATACAAGACTAGTCAGTTGAAAACGGGCATTTATTGCCCTTAATTACTAAAGGAAATCAGAATGCATCGAAGCAAAAGATTTCGGGAGATAGATAAGTCAGTGGATGTACTCAAGTTATATTCTATTGATGAAGCTATCGAAATTTTAAAAAAATGTCCGCCGACAAAGTTTGACCAGTCGGTAGAGATATCGCTTAAAACAGGCGTCGATGTCCAGAAATCTGATCAGCTAGTGCGTGGTACTGTTCCCCTACCGAATGGAACAGGAAAACGCACTGTCATCCTCGTTTTTGCCAAAGGCGAAAAAGTTAAAGAGGCATTGAACGCTGGCGCAGATTTTGCTGGAAACGAAGAGTTCTTTGAAAAAATCAAATCGGGATGGCTCGATTTTGATGCGGTGATCGCAACCCCCGATATGATGCGGGATCTGGGTAAACTGGCTAAAATCCTTGGGCCTCGCGGTTTAATGCCGACGCCAAAGGCGGGGACAGTGACTGCAGATGTTGCTAAAGCAATTGCTGAAGTTAAAGCGGGTAAAGTAGAGTTTAAATCTGACAAACATGGTGTAGTGAATTCCATGGTTGGAAAGCTCTCTTTTACATCTGCTAAACTTAAAGAGAACATTGCCGCGCTGCTGACTGCTGTTGCAAGAGCTAAGCCTGCGACCGCCAAAGGGGTTTTTATGAGGTCTTTGTCGTTATCAACGACAATGGGTCCAGGATTGAAAATCGATCTTCAAGGCGTTACGGAAGTTCAAGGAGCAAAAGAGTAACTATGAGACCGGAAAAACAATTTCTTCTCGACGATATTAAAGATCGGATTGCCGGCTCCAAAGCAATCGTACTCGCTAGTTATAAACAACTTGAGCCAAATGCATCTGCAGCTTTTCGCACAAATCTTGCGAAAGTGGGCGGATCTCTTGAAGTTGTAAAAAAGCGCGTGCTTGTTAAAGCGGCACAAGTTGCTGGGGTCGCATTAGATCCTGCTCTACTACAAGGACATATCGCTGTTGTCTTTGCCAACGAAGATCCCGTTCAAACGACAAAGGTCGTCTATCAGTTCTGTAAAGAGAACCAAGAAGTTTTAGAAGTTATCGGCGGAAGGTTTGAAGGTACTCTCTGCTCGGCTAGCGATGTCGAACAGATCTCCAAACTTCCAAGCAAAGACGAGATGCGCGCTCAGTTTCTGGGTACGCTCGAGGCTCCGCTCTCGCAAACACTTGCGGTTATCGAAGCTTTGCTTACATCCGTCATGCACTGCCTGGAAAATAAGTCCACGCAAAGTAACTCTTAAATTATAACAAGATCAAATCAAAGAGGTTTTACCGTGTCCAACCAAAATATCGATACATTAGTGGAAGCATTGAGCCAATTGAGCGTTCTCGATATGGCTAAACTTAAAAGCGCACTTGAAGATAAGTGGGGCGTAAAAGCTGCCGCCGCAGCAGCTCCCATGATGATGGCAGCTCCAGCTGCAGGTGCAGCTCCAGCTGCAGAGTCTACAGAATTCAAAGTCACTCTGGAAAAATCTCCAGATGATAAGAAAATCAGCGTCATCAAAGTGGTTCGTGAGATAACAGGCTTAGGTCTTAAAGAAGCGAAAGATTTAGTTGATGGTTCTCCTAAAGTCTTAAAAGAGTCTTGCGCAAAGGCTGAGGCTGAAGAGATTTCAAAGAAAGTCGCAGCTGCTGGTGGAAAAGTGACCTTAACGGGTCTTTAATCTGCCTTTTAAGTGGATATGTATCGAGCAGAAGTCATATAATGTGGCTTCTGCTCATGCTTTTTAATTATTTTTTTACCCAGCTTTTTCTGGGTGTTCCCTTCGTAAGCCTTTGGCTTGCACATAACTTTTAAGCGTAGGAGCCGTTTCGATGTTAAAAAGGCCGCCTCAACGGGTGAGTTTTCGTGGCAGAGAGGAAATTATTGACCTGCCGAACCTCATTGAAATCCAGATCAAATCCTATGACCAGTTCCTCCAGGCAGATAAATTGCCCCATGAGCGAGAGAACTTTGGATTACAAGAGGTTTTTACTGAAATATTCCCTATAAAATCTTATGATGAGAAGACGATACTCGAGTTCGTTTCCTATAATCTTGGAGTGCCCAAGTATACTCCTGAGGAGTGTATTCGCCGCGGAATAACCTACAATGTCACTCTTAAAGTTAAATTTCGTCTTACAGATGAAACCGGGATCAAAGAAGAAGAGGTCTACATGGGGACTATCCCTGTGATGACCGAAAACGGGACATTTATTGTCAACGGCGCAGAACGTGTCATTGTTTCCCAGCTTCACCGATCTCCTGGCATCTCTTTTGAGCAAGAGCGCCATACCAAGGGTGCTACAATCTACTCCTTCCGAATCATTCCATATAGAGGAAGCTGGTTAGAGGGCGCTTTTGACACCAATGATCTTATTTACATTTACATCGATCGTAAAAAACGACGTCGTAAAATTCTTGCCACATCATTTATTCGAACGCTTGGTTATTCTACAGATGCCGATATCATCGAAGAGTTTTTCAGCACAATTAAAGTGAAAATTAAATCTGACAAAGATTTTCCAAAACTTGTCGGCAAAATTCTTGCAGAAGATGTCATTGATGAAGAAAGTGGAGTTGTGTTTGGCAAAGCTTCTGAAAAATTGACAACAGCGATGCTAAAACGGATGTTAGATGCCAACATCTCCTCTGTGCGTATCGCTGAAGATGCGGATGAGACAAGTCCCATCATCAAGATGCTTGCCAAGGATCCATCCGATTCTTATGAGTCGGCGCTCAAAGATTTCTACCGAAAGATTCGCCCCGGTGAGCCAGCTACATTGTCGAATGCAAGGTCTGCGATCATGCGTCTGTTTTTTGACCCTAAGCGTTACAATCTTGGAAGAGTTGGCAGATATAAACTCAACCGTAAGCTTGGATTTAATATTTCCGATGAAGAACTTGCTACCGTGACACTTCGAAAAGAAGATGTGATTGGAGCTATTAAATACCTTCTTCGCTTGAAGAGGGGGGATGAAGCCGTAAGCGTTGATGACATTGATCATCTCGGAAACCGCAGAGTGCGCTCTGTTGGCGAGTTAATTCAGAACCAATGCCGTATCGGTCTTGCCCGCATGGAGAAGATTATCAAAGAACGTATGAACCTCTTTGATTTCACCTCCGATACGCTAACTCCTGGAAAAGTTGTTTCTGCAAAAGGTTTAGCCGGTGTATTGAAGGACTTCTTTGGAAGATCTCAGCTTTCTCAATTTATGGACCAAACCAATCCGGTTGCTGAGCTTACGCACAAACGGCGTCTTTCCTCTTTAGGGCCAGGCGGTTTAAATCGTGAGCGTGCTGGATTTGAGGTTCGCGACGTTCATCCGAGCCACTATGGAAGGATTTGCCCGATTGAGACACCTGAGGGACCTAACATTGGTCTTATTACATCTCTTGCCGCATTTGCCAAGATCAATGAATTTGGTTTCATTGAAACCCCTTACCGGATTGTCCGTGATGGTGTTGTCACAGAAGAGATCGAGTATATGACTGCGGACTTTGAAGAGAACTGCGTGATTGCACAAGCTTCAGCTGTTTTAGATGAACGTAATATGTTCGTTGAGCCGTTGTGCTGGGCGCGTTTCAATGGGGAATCGCTTAAGATTGAAACGAGTAAGATTACGCACATGGACGTTTCTTCAAAACAGCTTGTTTCGATTGTTACCGGTTTAATTCCCTTTTTGGAACATGATGATGCTAACCGCGCTTTGATGGGATCAAACATGCAACGTCAAGGCGTTCCGTTGCTTAAAACGGATGCACCCATTGTTGGTACGGGTTTAGAGCACAGGTCCGCTCGAGACTCTGGAGCTGTGATTGTTGCTGAAGAAGATGGCACTGTTGAATATGTCGATGGCTTTAAAATCGTCGTCGCTGCTAAAGCAAATCCGTTAAATAAAAAGACGTATCAGCTTAAGAAGTTTATGCGCTCGAACGCAGGCTCCTGCATTAATCAAACCCCGCTTTGCAATGTTGGAGATCTCATTAAGGCAGGTGATACGCTTGCTGATGGGCCTGCGACAGACAAAGGCGAGGTAGCTCTTGGTAAAAACGTACTGGCTGCGTTTATGCCTTGGTGTGGCTATAACTTCGAAGATGCGATTATCATCTCTGAAAAACTTCTTCGACAAGATTATTATACATCCATCTATCTCGAAGAGTTTGAATTGACAGCTCGCGATACTAAGCTTGGCAAGGAAGAAATCACACGCGATATTCCCAACGTTTCAGAAGAGGCGCTTGCGAATTTGGGCGAAGATGGGATCATCCGTGTTGGTGCTGAAGTATCACCTGGAAATATTCTAGTAGGTAAAATCACACCAAAGTCAGAAACGGAACTTGCTCCTGAAGAGCGCCTGCTGCGCGCCATTTTTGGTGAGAAAGCAGCTGATGTTAAAGATGCTTCTTTAACTGCTCCTCCGGGAACTGAAGGTGTCGTTCAGGGGATTGAGGTGTTTAACCGTACAGATAGGCTTTCTAAGACAGATGACGAACTTGTCGAAGAGGCAAGCCGCATCAAAGATATCCATTTTGATTTCAAGGCGAAAGAAGCTGAGCTGATGATCGAGTTTCATGAGAAATTAGGTGCTCTGTTGCTAGGTGAAATTGCTCCTGCACCGATTATGCATCGCAAGTCTGGAGATATCATTGTCCGAGAAGGGGAAGCCATTACGCAGGATATGCTCGAAACTCTCGAGTCGGAAAAGCCAGAAGATCTCATCATTGGGCAGGCAGACATCTATTCAACTCTCAAGGAACAACTCAGAGAGTTTGACACCGCTATGGTGACATTGCAGACTCAGCATAAAACTGAAATCGAATTTACTCGCAAAGGTGACGTTGAACTCGATCCCGGCGTTATTCGTCAGGTTAAGGTCTACATCGCCTCTAAACGTAAGCTGCAAGTTGGTGATAAGATGGCAGGGCGCCATGGAAACAAGGGCGTTGTGTCCAAAATCGTGCCTGAACAGGATATGCCCTACTTAAGTAATGGGGAAACTGTTGAGATCATTTTAAACCCACTTGGGGTGCCTTCCCGTATGAACATGGGACAGCTTTTGGAAACCCATCTTGGTTATGCCGCCAAAAAGGCCGGTATCTATGTCAAGAGCCCCGTGTTTGAAGGGTTCCCCGAATCGCGCATCTGGGAGATGATGAAGGAACTTGGCCTGCCCGAAGATGGTAAAAGTTTCTTGTATGATGGGCGAACAGGCGAGCGGTTTGAAAATCGCGTCGTTGTTGGTTACATCTACATACTCAAGCTTAGCCACCTTGTCGCAGACAAGATCCATGCTCGCTCGATTGGTCCGTATTCTCTGGTCACACAACAGCCCCTTGGCGGTAAGGCACAGATGGGCGGTCAACGATTTGGAGAGATGGAGGTTTGGGCACTAGAAGCTTATGGCGCTGCGAACCTTTTGCAAGAAATGCTTACCGTCAAATCTGACGATGTCGCTGGACGCACCCGCATTTACGAGTCGATCGTAAAGGGTGACAATACTTTAGAAGCAGGAACACCCGAATCCTTTAATGTTCTTGTGAAGGAAATGCAAGGCTTGTGTTTGGATGTGCGCACGGAACGTGCGTCAGAAGTTTAAACTACGGAGAATAGCTTCATGTCAGAAGATCATTACAAAAATTCCCAATTTGATAAGTTGACCATAAAAATTGCCTCCGATGATGTCATCCGCAATGAGTGGTCGCGTGGGGAAATTAAGAAGCCGGAGACAATTAACTACCGGACATTCAAACCTGAGAAAGGTGGTCTGTTCTGTGAAAAGATCTTCGGTCCTACCCGTGACTGGGAGTGCGCATGCGGAAAGTACAAGAAGATCAAACATAAAGGGATTGTTTGTGATCGCTGCGGCGTCGAGGTTACTCTTGCAAAAGTTCGTAGAGAGCGCATGGCGCATATCGAACTTGCGGTACCTGTTGTGCATATCTGGTTTTTTAAGACAATGCCCTCTCGGATCGGTAATATCCTTGGGATGTCTGCTACCGATCTTGAGCGCGTGATCTATTACGAAGAATATGTTGTTGTCGATCCAGGCCGGACGACGCTGGAGAGAAAACAGCTTCTATCTGATACAGAATATCGGGAAGCACAAGAAAAGTGGGGATCAGATGCTTTTGTTGCTCGCATGGGCGGGGAGGCGATCCGCGATATCTTAGAAAAAGAAGATCTTGCTGTGCTTGTCGTTGACCTTAAAGATAAACTCAGAAAGACCAAATCGATGCAAGCCAGGATGAAGCTTGCCAAACGTTTGAAAATTGTCGAGAGTTTCACATCTTCGCCCAACCGTCCCGACTGGATGGTTATGTCATGCGTTCCTGTGATTCCTCCCGATTTAAGACCGCTTGTTCCTTTGGACGGCGGTCGATTTGCGACATCAGATCTCAATGACTTATATAGACGTGTCATTAATCGCAACAATCGACTGAAGGCGATCTTGAAACTCAAGACGCCCGATGTGATTGTCCGTAATGAGAAAAGGATGCTTCAAGAAGCGGTCGATGCTCTTTTTGACAATGGCCGTCATGGTCATCCTGTCATGGGAGCTGGAAATCGCCCTCTTAAATCCCTCTCTGAGATGCTTAAAGGGAAACAAGGGCGCTTCCGTCAGAATTTGCTCGGTAAACGGGTTGACTATTCTGGACGATCTGTCATCATTGTCGGTCCTGAACTGCGCTTTAACCAGTGCGGTCTGCCCAAACAGATGGCCCTTGAGTTGTTCGAACCCTTCATCGTTAAGCGTTTAAAAGATTTAAATTACGTCTATACGATCCGATCTGCTAAAAAGATGATCCAAAAACAGGCGCCTGAAGTTTGGGACGTGCTTGAGGATATCATTAAAGGGCATCCGGTGCTCTTAAACCGAGCTCCTACCCTTCACCGTTTAGGGATTCAGGCATTTGAGCCAACGCTAATTGAAGGAAAGGCGATCCGCATTCATCCTCTTGTCTGTACGGCGTTCAATGCCGACTTTGACGGGGATCAGATGGCGGTTCACATCCCCCTTTCCATTGAAGCTCAATTAGAGGCCAAATTGCTCATGATGGCGCCAGATAATATCTTTTTGCCTTCATCGGGGAAACCATCGGCAGTTCCATCGCAGGATATGATTTTGGGGCTGTACTATCTGATGCTCGATCCGTATACCACTCCGGAAGAAAAAAGCCGTCCATCCAAGGTATTTAAAAATATGGATGAAGTGCTTATGGCCCTTAACTCCGGCGGTAGTTTTAACTGGTTTGATAATAGAGGCAAAGAGGGGCGTTGCGATGATCTCGGAAGGGGAATTCGCATTCACGAGAGAATTAAGCTCAAACTTGAGAGTGGCATCATCGAAACCACTCCTGGCCGCGTAGTCTTCAATACCATTGTTCCTAAAGAACTTGGATTCCAGAACTACTCCCTCCGTAAGAAGAAAATGAGCGAGCTTGTTCTTGAGACCTACAAAAAAGTGGGCTTAGAGGCGACAGTGCGCTTCCTGGATAACTTGAAAAATCTCGGGTTCTCTGCTTCAACAAAAGCGGCGCTTTCTATGGGAGTGTGCGATGTGCGCGTGCCTAAAGACAAACAGAAAGTGATTGATGCTGCACATAAGCGCATTGAGATTGTTGTTAAGCAATACGAAGATGGTATTATCACGGAAGGGGAAAGAAAGTCTAAGATCATTAGCATCTGGACAGAGGTTACAGACCTGCTTTCTGAGGAGCTTTTTAAACTCGTCAGTGAGATCAGAGATGATGAGCTCAACCCGCTTTATCTAATGATGGATTCAGGGGCTCGTGGTAACAAATCCCAGGTGAAACAGCTTGGAGCTTTGCGCGGATTGATGGCCAAACCCTCTGGCGAGATTATTGAGTCTCCAATTACTGCCAACTTCCGTGAGGGGTTAAGCGTTCTTGAGTACTTCATTTCATCGCACGGTGCGCGTAAAGGTCTTGCAGATACGGCCCTTAAGACAGCCGACTCCGGTTACCTTACACGCCGACTTGTCGACGTATCGCAAGATGTCATTATTGCTGAAGAAGATTGCGGTACCCTCAATGGTATCGACGTTGCTGCGATCAAGCAAGGGCAGGAAGAGCTCCTTCCTCTGAAAGATCGTATCTTTGGTCGAACAGTCTGCGATAATCTCTATCAACCTGGCGATAGTACTAAGAGGCTTGCAGCCACCGGCGATATACTGAATGTTCTGCAAGCAGAAGCCATTGATGATGCCGGTATTGACAGTGTCCGTATTCGTTCGACACTTACCTGTGAATCTAAGCGAGGTGTTTGCGCAAAATGCTACGGTCTTAACCTTGCCAACGGGAGTGTTGTCGGTCAGGGAGAGGCTGTAGGCATTATTGCAGCGCAGTCGATCGGAGAACCTGGAACGCAGCTGACGATGCGTACTTTCCACACAGGTGGTATCGCCTCTGCAAGCATCACTCCCGAGATTGTTGCTGAGCAAGACGGTATTCTTGTCTACATGGGTCTGCGCACTGTACAGAACGATGAGGGGATCTGGCTTGCACTTAACAAGAGCGGAACCCTGCATGTTGTCAGAGATGAAGGGCGCAATTTGGAAGAGTATAAGAAGTTGCTTAGCACCAAGTCGCTCGAGCCCCTGCAGACGTTCACTGTGGAACTTGGCACCCGCATCCTCTTACCTGATGGTGCAAAAGTCAAGAAAAAGCAGAAGATTGCACATTGGGAGCAGCACAACGTCCCGATTATTTGCGAGCGTCCAGGCTACGTGAAATATGAGGATCTGGTTGAAGGAATTTCTACTCAGCGCGAAGTGAATAAACAGACAGGCCAAACTGAGCTCATCGTCAAACAGCATCGAGGCGAGTTGCACCCGCAAATCGTGATTTATGCTGATAAAGAGTGCGCTGAGCTGGTAGGTACTTATGCAATCCCCTCTGGGGCGTATATCTCCGTGCAGGAAGGAGAAAAGGTCACAGCCGGTATGCTCCTTGCTAGATTACCACGGGGTGCGATCAAAACAAAAGATATCGTCGGCGGTCTTCCGCGTGTGGCTGAGCTCTTTGAGGCTAGACGCTCAAAAGATCCTGCCGTTATTGCTATGATTGATGGTATCGTCGACTTCCGCGGCGTCCAAAAGAACAAGCGGATTGTGGTTGTTCGCGATGAAGAGTCTGGTATGGAAGAGGAACACCTGATCCCACTTACCAAGCACTTAATTGTCCAGCGCGGCGACTTTGTTATCAAAGGCCAGCAGCTTACGGATGGACTTGTCGTTCCTCAAGAGATTTTGGAAATTTGCGGCGTGCGCGAATTGCAGAAATACCTCGTGAATCAAGTCCAAGAAGTCTATCGCCTGCAAGGGGTAGATATCAACGACAAGCACATCGAGATCATCATCCGTCAGATGCTGCAGAAAGTGCGTGTCACAGATCCAGGCGATACCACATTCCTGTACGGCGAAGATGTTGATAAAAAGCATTTTCACCGCACCAATCATCGGATGATAGAGGAAGGTGGAAGACCGGCGCAAGCTGCTCCTGTGCTATTGGGGATCACTAAAGCATCTCTTGGCACAGATTCATTCATCTCTGCGGCATCGTTCCAGGAAACAACCCGCGTGCTGACAGATGCCGCTTGTGAAGGGAAGACCGATTATTTGCTCGATTTCAAATCGAACATCATTATGGGTCATCCTATTCCTGGGGGAACTGGCTTCGAAGATTACCGCAAGAGAGTGATCAAATCGGTAGATCGGGAAGGAAGTGAGGAATTGCAGTTTGTTTTTAGCGACTAACAAAGCGCTCCTCTTTCTTTATTAACAGAACGCCCAAGAGGATATCTTGGGCGTTTTTTTGTGGAAAAAATCTCAGTAATTTTCTAGTATCTGGATTAATATGACAAAAAAATTAAGCGTATTTACTCTTGCAATGATCAATATCGCTGCTGTTAGCAGCGTTCGTAATCTGCCCACAATTGCCGAATATGGTTTTTCTTCATTATTTTTCTTCGCGCTTGCTGCAATTCTTTTCTTTATCCCTGTTTCAATGGTAGCCGCTGAATTATCCACGGGATGGCCGAGAACAGGTGGAGTTTTTGTCTGGGTTAAGGAAGCCTTTGGGCATCGAACAGGTTTCTTGGCCGTATGGTTGCTTTGGGCTGAAAATCTTGTCTATTATCCTGCGCTCATTTCCTTTATTGCCGGAACAGTTGCCTATATTTTTAATCCAGCACTTTCTAATAACACCCTTTATGTATTGGGTTTTGTCGTTATCCTTTTTTGGCTGACAACTCTTGCGAACCTCTTTGGAATGCGCGCCTCCGGCTGGATTAGCTCGTTCGGGGTGATTGCCGGAACGCTTATTCCCGGTGCGATGATCATTTTGCTCGGGATTTTCTGGTATGTATTAGGTCACCCGTTGCAGATTACTTTTTCGCTCGATACGCTCATCCCCAATATGAGTTCACCGGGTGAGTTTGTCTTTTTTTCAGGTGTTTTGGTCTCTCTTTGCGGTCTTGAGATGTCCGCAGTGCATGCGCGCGATGTCGAAAATCCTCAAAAAAATTACCCCAGGGCAATCCTATTATCTGCAATTTTTATCCTGGGCCTCTATATCCTTGGGGTTCTTGCGATTGCCGTGGTTGTCCCACAGAAGCAAATCAACCTTGTTTCCGGATCCCTTCAAGCCTTTTCTTATTTTGTGAATGCCTATGGACTCAATTGGCTAACCCCATTGATTGCTATCCTACTTGCTTTTGGAGCATTTGGAACGTTAAGCACTTGGATTGTAGGTCCCACCAAAGGTCTTCTCGCAGCAGCGCAGAATGGAGATCTTCCCCCTTTTTGCCGTAAACTCAATCGGCATAAAATGCCTGTCGCTTTGCTCATTACTCAAGCTGTCATCGTAACACTATTTTCTGCTGTCTTTTTGTTTATGCCCACTGTGAGCAGTGCTTATTGGATTTTAAATGCAACTCTAGCCCAGCTTTATTTGATCATGTATATCCTGATGTTTGCTGCGGCAATTAAACTTCGCTACAAGTATCCCCATGTCAAAAGAGCTTATAAAATCCCAGGGGGGATCATTGGAATGTGGATAGTGGGAGGCCTTGGTCTTTTCGGCTCTCTTGCTACTTTTTTCATTGGTTTTTTCCCTCCCTCGCAGATCACTACAGGTAACACCGTGACCTATGTCTCATTCCTTATTTTAAGCATTGTTGTAGCCTGTATTGCCCCTTCGGTGATTCTTTTTTTTAAAAAACCGGATTGGACAAAGCCTTTAGCCCATGAAAAACAGTAGGAGTTGTTTTATGAAAATAGTTTTTTTGACACTTTGCGTTAGCTTATTAGGTGTAGTTAGCTCAGTTGAAGCGACACATTGTCGCGCAGAGCTTAAGTTTGAAAAAGCAACGCAGGGGAAAGTGGTTGTTAATGAATGCAGCAAATGCAAGAAAAAGAAGAAGCACTTCATCTAAAAGATGTAATTTTACCATTGAGGCCTCGGAAGGGGCCTCAGTGGTAAAAACTTATAAGGGAGTTTTGCAATTCCCTCTAATGAGTTGGGTTATTGGAATTGCGAAATGTTCCAAAACCCACTGCAGCCGCAAGTCCCGCACAGGTAAGTGTAAGACAGGTAGAGCAACAGGCAATGCCAGCTACCAGGTGTACAACAATTGATGTGGCCAGCATCGCAGCTGTCATCCCAATAGCTCCAACAACAGTGAGAGGGAACCCAACTGCTGTAGTTACCGCAAGACCTATGCCAATACTTGCCATCGCACTGACGATCCAAACAGCGACTTTTACAGCGGTATGGTTAATTGAAAATTGATTTGCAATTTTATCAGCTACAATGCTTGTCAATGCACTTGTTGCGCCAAATATTGCGCCTCCAACTGGATTGATGATGCTAAAGGCATAAGCGGCGAGGCCTCCAATGACAGCACTTCCGGCTACTCTGAAAATGCCACCAAGAACCTGAACTGGGACAGAAAGGGAGTGATTCTGATGTGAACTGTGGGGCGGGTTAGTTGCCGGATTTGTCCCTGAGGATAGGGTAACATTTGGTGTCATAGTTTTTTCTCCTTTGATTTCTTAAAAAAACAGGGACATTTTATCAAACACAATTAAAATCGATCAAGAGCTAATATGTATTTTTGTATCAACATTTTATTTAATTAAAAGACCCAGCTATACCCAAATAACTTGAAAAAGCGGTTTTTGAGCGTGTCAAAGCCCCGGGGTTCGATCGATCGTAAGTCGGTTCATATTTCTAATAACCTGGGTAAATGGGTTTCTTCCCTCAACATCAACAGAGATTTGCGATGAGATTGCCCTTGTTTTTCCAAAGGTAATAGGGGAGGACCCTATACCTTTGGAAAAACAAGAGCAAGATCACGCAAAGATTGTTGGTGTTGAGCGGATTAAACCCATTACTCAGGTTAATATTGACCGATTTACGATCGTCGAACCGCGGGAGTTTGTCTTGCAGCTCAAAAGCCGCTTTTTCAGGTTTTTTGGGTATACATGCGCTGTTGAATGATTTTTTCAAGTTTAACTAGGTCTTTTGCAAAGTTGCGAATCCCCTCAGAGAGCTTTTCTGTTGCCATCGCATTTTCATTGAGCATCCAGCGAAATGCCTTTTCATCAAGATGAATTTTGCTAATGTCCAATTTTTTTGCCTCATCAGCATTGAGTTTTTGGGGAACCGCTCCTTCTGCCGTCTGCAGCTCTTCAAGGAGTTTTGGGGCAATTGTGAGCAGATCGCAGCCTGCAAGTTCGGTGATCTCGTCGGCATTGCGGAAGCTGGCTCCCATGATCTGAGTTTTGATCCCCATTTTTTTATAGTAATTGAAAATTTGAGAAACAGAAATGACGCCGGGATCTAGAGCGGGTGCATACGACTCTTTGCCTTCGCTTTTTTTATACCAATCCAGGATCCGGCCAACAAAGGGGGAAATCAGCGTGGCTCCCACTTGAGCACACCCAATGGCTTGAGCAAGGCTGAACATTAAAGTCATGTTGCAATGGATCCCTTCTTTTTCAAGGATTTCAGCAGCTTTAATTCCTTCCCAAGTCGAGGCCAGTTTGATTAAAATACGTTTTCTGTCAATGCCTGCAGCTTCGTAAAGAGAGATCAAGTAGCGCCCTTTCTTGACACTCCCTTCAACATCAAAGGATAGGCGTGCATCAACCTCCGTTGAGACCCTGCCCGGTACGATTTTAAGAATTTCCAGTCCAAAGTTGATGAAAACTTTATCAATAATTTGTTCTAAAATGCCAGCAGGGGTTTTTCCATTTTTCTTTCCCCATTCGATTGCCTCTTCGATAAGGAATTGATATTCGGGTTTAGAAGAAGCAGCGAATATCAACGATGGATTTGTCGTGGCATCGGTGGGGAGATATTTCTTGATCTCCTCAAACTCACCGGTATCGGCAACGATGGTGGTCATTTTTTTAAGCTGGTCGAGTTTTTTATTCATAGCAATCCCCTGTTTAAACTTAATCTTAGCCAATTTAGAGATTAGAAGGGAAGTCGAAAGGGATTTTCCATCGGAAAGGGATGGAGGAGTTTTTCGAATTTTGATGAAAAATCTTCTGCTTCAATAGTTGTACGGTAACCGGCCAAGGCGATAGAAATTGCTCTGTGATTCTTTAGGGCATCAATGAGGATTTCAGAGGTAGCTGGAGGAATGAGAAAACGTTGCCCTCCTGCAAGCCTGTAGGCTCTATAATGGGAGGTTTCTCCTTCGATATTTATTGTAAGCAGGGCGCTGGTGGGATCCTCTTTATAAGGTTTGATAGGAATCGAATGAATGTTAAGGTAGGCATTTAAACAATTGTCAGATTTAAGAAATTCTAAGTCAATCCCGTTGATGGGATCCTGTGCATAGTGGGTGAGCTTTGTCGAACGAAACTCTGCTTTGTCTGAGTGAATTTGATCAAATGCCCAATGGGTTTGCTTACGACAGGAGACAAGCGAAGAAAAAAAAATAAAAAGGAATAATAAATCCTTCATTACTTTTTAGAATTTCCTTTGTGCGCATGGTGTCCATCATTAGTAGAAACTAAGATGAGTGCAGTGACTGCAACTGCAACAGCGCCAGCTGCAAGTGCTACATTTTGCCATTGTTTTTTCTTAGCGGTATTTGAGCCTTCACTTGCTGCTGCTCCCACAGGAGTGCCCTCATTTTGATCAGGATCGTTTCCCATCTCAGTTGGAGAGGCGTTCTCTGCAGGTGGAACCTCAGCCCTGAGAGCCGGAGTAAATACAATCGACAAGATGATAGAGATTGTAGTGAGTAAGTTATTCATTGGGCTGCTCCTTTGTTTTTAAGTTGTCGGGGTATATCATGACTCCCTGATCAGATTCAACAGCTATTTCTTCTTTGACTGCCATTCTTAAGCTAACCTCAATAAGTTGTTCTTGGATGTTTCGAAGCAACAGCACCTGCCAAAAAGCTCCCATATCATTAAAGTTGTCTATAATTGTCCGTTGGAAAGGAAGCCAGTGTTTTTCTTGGAAGAGAGGATCTGCAAAAAGAGTTACGGGCTCTGCTGAGGCCGTTAGTATTTTTTCAGCCGCTTCGATGAGCTGTTGTTGCGATTGTTTAACAATTTCCCGTCTCTCCAGCTGAGGGATATTACTGATCAGGTCAAAAGAGAGGGTAAGCGATCGAAACGCAGACTGGATTTCTTTATAGTAATCAGAAAATTCTTCTTTCAATGCTGCAGCTGTAAGCACATAAGCGCTGCCATCTTTCATGAAAATTAGTTGGAGGATACGGATGGGGCCCCATTGTGATGATGAGTCAATCTCGGTGAGTTGGGCGAGCCCAGCTTGCGTACGGACTTTGCCCAAGGCTCGCCAATGGTTATTGCGGTCTTGCTCATGAATGGCCTTGACTGCTTTGAGATAATCATTAAGGCTGGCCGATGTTTCTTCAGTGGCTAGATTAATTGATGGGCAAAACCCTTTTCCTGTATTTTTGATGAAGGCGATCTTAACACGAGGGGAAAGAGTTTTAGGATCAGCGATCTCCCATCCTTGCGGTGGAGTAAAGTAACAAAGAGAAGATGGTGTCAATTCAGCGGCCCTTTCGATTGCAGCCGAGTGTTTGCCAAAAATGAGGGATGGCACAGCAACAATAATGCAGAGAACCACCCAAAGAAAATTTTGGAACTTCTTTGTTGAAAAAAAAGATTTTCGACTCATAAATCAATTGGAATGGCAATGTGTATGTGAGTGCCCTGCAGTGCTTTGATGCAGGACAGAGGCTAAAATACCAATACCTGCCGCTAATCCCACACCCCATCCTAACATCGATGTCGATATCGCAGTGAAGGTTCCGTCCTCAGCTCCGCTTCCGGTACGCCAGATCGAGTCGGTATCCTTTTTGTAGTTTTCAAGTTGGTCTGAAAAAGCCAGGTTTGTCATTCCCAGAAGAATTAATGCAGTAAACAATTTTTGCATAAGATAAGCCACCTTACTTTGACTGGACTTTAGCCATTGGAGCGGGGCGCTTTTCCCAGATAGCATCCCCCAGGGAGCGGGAATTTTGTAATGGTGGCATATTCAAGCCTACCATTACAAAATTCCCGCTGCCTGCGGGCTCTATCTAGAAAAATCGCCCTGCTCCAATGGCTAAAGTCCAGCTTGAGATAAGGACAGGTTATCGCAAAAATTTGACTTTTTTGCAATTTTTTATTTTCTCTCTTGAAAAATATCCGGATAAAGTAAATAACCTATCTGAGATGTATGGAGAGATGTTTAGTCATGAAAGGAACAGAGAATGGAAGAGATAAAGTCAAGAAAATCTGCGATATATTACGGCGCGAGACGCTAGATCCGGCTATTAATGAAGCAGAACAAATTATTCATTCAGCTAAGGAACAAGCGGAGCGGATTATTGCATCGGGCCTTAAGGAAGCTGAAAAAATAATGGATGATGCCAATAAAGAGATTGCAAGGCAGAAAAATGTTTTTCAATCCTCTCTTGGTCAAGCCTGTAAGCAGGCGATCAGTGCTTTGAAGCAAAGTATTGAAGAGAAGCTATTTAATCAAGAATTGGGCCGAGTGATGACCAAATACACTCAAGATCCCAAAGTCTTGGCGCAGTTAATTGCAGCTGTTATCAAAGGCCTTGAAAAGGAAGGGATGGATGCACTTTTAAGCGTTTATGTTCCTGCATCCGTTCCTGCACGGTCGGTGAATATGCTCCTTGCTCATGAGATTTTGGAAAAACTTAAGGAGAAAAGTGTCCTGATAGGACCTTTAACCGGAGGGATTGAAGTGAAGCTGCATCAGGATAATATTACAGTGGATGTGTCCGATGCTGCGTTAAAGGAGCTTGTGGCAAATTATATCCGCAAGGATTTTCGCGAATTAATTTTTGGATTGAACCTGCCTCAGTAAAAAGTTTCTATCGGTTTTTGGATTCTTTTTGCTCAGTTTCAATCCAAATTCGGGGGATAATATCAACATGTGTGTGTGTTACCCTCCCGAAAATTTCTTAATCTCTAATGGCTGAGTGTTATGCGGCAATATTATTTTGTTGTGCCTTCCTTGCCCCCTTTGTCTATGCACGATAGACCGGAAATCACCTTCGATGAGCTGATGACTCGGTTGGAGATTTCCTTAAGTAAGAGCGACTTGGAAAAAGTTAAGGTTTTGCGTCTTTTTGTAGATATTTGCAATATCCGCGCTCTATTCATGGAAGAGGATATCGATCCAAGAGGAAATCTCAACGAGAAAGAGCTTGATGAAGCGTTGCTGGTTCATGCGATGCTTCCCCCTTACGTGTTTGAATTTCTCGATCAGTTTGAAAGGGTTAGAGATAAGATAAAAAATTTCTCAGGTTTAATCGCGCTCTATTTTAACACTGAAATTCCAAAGAGTACAGGTTTTTTGAAAGGATACCTAACCTTTGAAAGAGAATCGCGCCTTGTGCTTGTTGCCCTTCGCTCTAAACAATTAGGGAGAGATGTTGCAAAAGAGTTGCAGTTTGAGGATCCCACCGATCCGCTTGTCGCTCAGATTTTGGCCCAAAAAGATTCCGATAGCTATGACCCTCCAGCTGAATATTCCGATCTTAAAGAGTTGATTGCTTCTTGCTATAACGATCCCTGGCTTGAAAACAAGGCATTTGCAGAATATCGCTTTAAAAAAATAGGAGAGATCGCTGAGGCAAAATTATTTTCAGTCGATCAGATCCTTGCCTATGTTGCTCAACTAATGATTATAGAAGACCTAATCCAGCTTGATGCACTTAAAGGAAATATGATTTTAGATACATTTAAAAACGGATAAACCATGAAAGAAACCTCATACAGCCCACTAAAGACAGTAGCAACAGGAAAGGTTGTCAAGGCGTTCGGAAATCTTCTACACGTCGAATTCCAAGGAGATATCTACCAAGGCGAAATTGCTATGGTACGCGTTGGCGGTGGCGTTTCACTTAAGGCAGAGGTCATTGAGATCGTCGGCAATATCGCTAAGATTCAGGTCTTTGAAGACACTCGTGGTGTTCACTTAAATACCTCTGTAGAATTTACTGCTCACTTGCTTGAAGCTGAGCTTGGACCTGGATTGCTCACTTCCATTTTTGATGGTTTGCAAAATCCTCTTGAAAAAGTGGCAGATGCAACCGGGCTCTTTCTTTCCCGCGGGGTATATATTAAGCCTCTTGACCATACGCGTCATTGGGATTTTCATCCTTCTGTCAAACCTGGCGATGAGGTAACCCGTGGCGACTTCCTTGGATATACAATGGAGGGGCGCTTCCATCACCAAATCATGGTTCCTTTTAACCTATTTGGGACATTTAAAGTCGAATGGGTCATCAAGCCGGGTTCCTATACAATTGATACTGTTGTTGCAAAAGTCGTTGATGAAAAAGGTGGGGAGTATCACCTGACAATGGTGCAGAAGTGGCCGGTGAAGATCCCTCTTTTTGAAGGGGAAAAAACAAAACCTTCCCGCATGATGGATATTGGGATGCGTATCATCGATACCCAATTTCCAGTTCTCAAAGGGGGCACTTTTTGCTCTCCTGGGCCATTTGGAGCGGGTAAAACCGTCTTGCAACACCACCTTTCCAAGTATGCATCTGTCGATATCGTAGTGATTGTTGCCTGTGGAGAGCGCGCAGGAGAGGTCGTCGAAGTGCTTCGCACTCTTCCCCACCTGACCGATCCTCACACCAATGAGCCGTTAATGAATCGTACGGTGATGATCTGCAATACCTCTTCTATGCCTGTTGCCGCAAGGGAGGCCTCCATTTATATGGGAGCTACAATTGCAGAGTACTATCGTCAGATGGGATTGGATATCCTTCTTCTTGCCGATTCCACCTCTCGCTGGGCACAAGCGATGCGCGAGATGTCAGGGAGGTTGGAAGAAATTCCGGGCGAAGAGGCTTTTCCTGCTTATTTAGGTTCTCGCATTGCTGCTTTTTATGAGAGAGCCGGCGTTATTTTGCTTCACAATGGAACCCTCGGCTCAATGACCATTGGGGGTACTGTTTCACCCGCAGGTGGGAATTTTGAGGAGCCGGTCACCCAAGCCACCTTGTCTTCTGTTGGAGCATTCCATGGCCTTTCTCGTGCTCGATCAGACGCTAGACGCTACCCGGCAGTCGATCCCCTCATTTCCTGGAGCAAATATGTCGAAACTGTGAGCCGGGAACTTGAAGAGAATGTGGAAGGTTGGGGAAGAATTGTGAAACAAGCAGCCAAGATTCTACGAGAAGGGGATGAGATCGGCAAACGGATGGAGGTCGTCGGCGAGGAGGGGATTTCAAACGCCGACATGATCACCTACTTAAAATCTGAACTGTATGAGTTTAGTTACTTGCAGCAAAATGCCTTTGACAAGGAAGATTGCTATTGTCCTCTAGAGAGACAAATTCCCCTTTTTAAGCTGATTGACAGGATTTTTCAAACTCCCTTTGCATT
Source organism: Acidobacteriota bacterium (assembly GCA_903970255.1). GTDB lineage: Bacteria > Chlamydiota > Chlamydiia > Chlamydiales > Rhabdochlamydiaceae > CAJCIW01. The sequence continues at coordinate 14,755 of CAJCHM010000033.1, read as the reverse complement.
TGATTCCCAGGATGCAGCTCGCAACTTCTTTCTGGAACTACAGAATGAAGTAAAAAATATGAACTTCTTGCCCTTCAAATCGGACAGATATGAGCAAACCTTTGAAAGGATAGAGAAAAAACTGGACTCTGCAGCCAAGAAAGAACAGGTGGTAAGATGAAAAAAATTTATGACAGAATCGTCGACATGCGAGGAAATTTAATCACTGTCATCGCTCATGGCGTGAGTCTGGGCGAGCTGGCTCGTGTACATAAACGCAATGGCACAAGTACCTATGCCTCTGTACTTCGCATTGATGGTGAAGTTGTCACTTTGCAATGTTTTGAAAATACTCGAGGGATTGCAACCAACGACCGCGTGACCTTTTTGGGCAGGGAGATGCAGGCAACTTGCGGCCCTTCTCTTTTTGGCAGGCGTTTAAATGGTGCAGGGGAACCTATTGATAAGGGTCCAGCGATTATGGGCGACCATGTGGATATTGGATCTCCCTCATTTAATCCTGTGCGCAGAATCATTCCCAGAGATCTGGTCCGCACCAATATTCCCATGATCGATGTCTTTAATTGCCTTGTTAAATCTCAAAAAATCCCGATTTTTTCTGTTGCCGGCGAGCCCTATAATGCCCTACTCATGCGCATTGCCAACCAGACAAATGCCGATGTTGTCATCATCGGAGGAATGGGATTGCGCTATGATGACTATCAAAGTTTTATCGATAATGCTGAAAATTCCGGATCGTTAGATAAAACGATCATGTTCATCCATCAGGCAACAGATCCAGCTGTCGAATGTTTGCTTGTTCCCGATATGGCTTTGGCTTGCGCAGAGAGATTTGCGACAGAAGATAAGAATGTTCTAGTGCTGCTCACCGACATGACAGCCTTTGCCGATGCGATCAAAGAGATTGCAATCACAATGGATCAGGTGCCATCTAACCGGGGGTATCCAGGATCTCTTTACTCAGACCTAGCTTCCCGCTATGAAAAAGCTGTAGACATCGACGGAAACGGTTCGATCACAATCATTGCCGTCACCACAATGCCGGGCGGAGATGTGACTCATCCCATTCCTGACAATACAGGTTATATTACCGAAGGACAGTTTTACCTCCATGGCGGCAAGATAGACCCATTTGGGTCGCTCTCCCGTCTTAAGCAGCAGGTGATTGGCAAAGTGACGCGTGAGGACCATGGCGATATCGCCAACGCTCAAATCCGACTTTATGCCGATTCAAAGAAGGCAAGAGAGCGGCAAAGCATGGGCTTTAAACTCTCTCGGTGGGACGAAAAACTGCTGCATTTTTCCTATTTATTCGAAGATAGAATGATGAACTTGCAGGTCAATTTGAGCTTAGAAGATGCCCTAAATTTGGGATGGAGCACGCTTGCGGAGTGTTTTGATAAGCATGAAGTGGGGATTAAGCAAACGCTAATTGATAAGTATTGGCCAAGATTAAGCGGAGCTGAGCGTGGCTGATGTAAAGTTTACTAAAACTGAGTTACGCGTTCAGCAGCTCAAACTCGATCGTTTGCGCAAGTATCTGCCTACATTGCAGCTCAAAAAAGCGATGCTGCAGCTTGAGGTCAATCAGGCGCAGCTTCAAATTGAAGCCTTGGTAAGGGAGTTTACATCATCTCAGGAAAAAGTCGGGAAATATGCCTCCCTTCTAGCAGAGCGCAGCGCAACGGATCTGTTTTCATCTGTCACAGTGGAAGAGGTCAAGCGCTCCCATGAAAACATTGCAGGGGTTGAGGTTCCCAATTTTGAGAGGGTTGTCTTTGAACCTGCGGGGTATTCTCTTTTTAATACTCCTCTTTGGTTTGAGTCGGCAATTCTAGGGCTCAAAGAACTGATTGAAGTTAGAGAAAAAATAAAGATTGTTGAAGAGAAAAAACGTGCGCTTGAAAAAGAGCTCCGCGAGGTCTCTATCCGCGTCAACTTGTTTGAAAAAATTCTCATCCCACGCTCCATAGCAAATATTAAAAAAATTAAGATCTTTCTTGGAGACCAGCAGCTTGCGGCTGTATCGCAGGCAAAAGTGGCAAAGAAGAAAATCCTGTTGCGCAATCAGAAAGAAAGGGTCAAATGATTATTAAAGTAAAAAAATACCTGATTCTCGGCGTTCAGGAAGATATCGATCGTTTTTTTGAGCGCGCCCAGCAAAATGGAATGATCGAATTCATTGTTCCCCATAGCAAGAAGGGGATAGAAGTACCGGCTCCGATCCAACGATTGGTCGATGCAATGCGGATTTTGAGAAAACTTCCCGTCAAAAAGCCCTATGCTGGAGAGGGAGATCTTCAATATGCCGATGAGACTGCGATAAGAATTTTAAGTCTAAAAGCTGACGTTGAGCGCCTCTCTGAAGAGAAGCGGCTAGTGGAGGCTGAAATTGTCCGTGTAGCCCCCTTTGGCGATTTTTCCTTAGACGATATCGACTTCATTGAAAGAAAAGGGGAGAAGGTTATCCAGTTCTTCTGTATGAAAAGTGCAAAATCCCACCTTGCCAATTTTTCCGATGAAGTGATCTTCATTTCCAACGAATATGATCTCGATTACTTTATCGCCATCAATAAGGAACGCAGACACTATCCCGATATGATTGAGATGCGGATCGATCGTCCTGTTGGGCAACTACGAACACACCTTAGCTTTGTCAAAGAATCGCTGCACCAGATTGAAGCAGAGCTCAAAGGGTATGCCGGGCATCTTGACTTTCTCAATGAAGCTCTGGTTGAAAGGCTTAATGATTTCAACCTGGCCACAGCAAAAAAGGAAGTTTCTTATCCTTTGGAAAATTCCCTTTTTTCCGTGGAAGCTTGGGTTCCTGAAAATAAAACTCATCTTCTGTATTCTGTGATCGATGGGATGGCTATCCATTGCGAACCTATTGCAATCGAAGCAAATGACCGCATTCCAACCTATATGGAAAATAAAGGGATCCAGCGCATTGGTGAGGATCTGGTCAAGATTTACGATATCCCCGCATCGACAGATCGGGATCCTTCAGGATGGGTCTTTTGGTTTTTTGCCCTTTTCTTTGCAATGATTGTCGCAGACGGGGGTTATGGCCTGATGTATTTGGGCCTTTGCCTTTATCTGAAATACAAGTTTCCAAACCTTAAGTCTAGCGCAAGAAGATTTTTAAAGTTAGCGACTGTTTTAGCAACTAGCTGCGTGATCTGGGGAGTCCTCACATCTGCTTTTTTTGGAGTCGATATCAATCCCAAAAGCTGGCTTGGCAAGCTCTCTGTGATGCAGTACCTCGATGTTAAAAAAGCAGATTACCACATCGCTCAGAAGGACGATGTCTATCACTTTTGGGTGAAAAAATTCCCCGTTCTTAAGAACGTAACATCTGGTGAGGAATTTTTAGAATTAGGGGTGAGCAAAAAAGGAAACCACCTCGCTCACGAGATTGTCGATACCTTTTCTCGCAGCACTCTTCTTGAACTTTCCCTGATCATAGGAATCATCCACATCTCTCTTTCTTTCTTACGGTACCTTTGGCGCCATTGGGCAGGGATTGGCTGGATCGCCTTTATGGTGGGTGCTTACCTCTATTTCCCCACTGTTCTTAAAGCCACCTCTCTTATCCATGTCTTGGGTTTTGTCAACAAAACAAAAGGCGCAGAAATTGGTTTGCAGCTGATCTACACAGGGATTATCACCGCTCTTTTCCTAGCTCTGGTCCAAAAGAGGCTAAAGGGGATAGGGGAGATCTCTACGCTAGTTCAAGTCTTTGCCGATGTGCTTTCCTACTTGCGCTTATACGCCCTGGGATTAGCAGGCGCAATTATGGCTGAGACATTCAACCAGATCGGCCAAGATGTCGGCTTAGTCCTTGGAGTGCTCGTCATCATCGTGGGCCACGGGGTAAACATCATGCTTGGAGTCATGGCTGGAATCATTCACGGTCTCCGTCTTAACTTCATCGAATGGTACCACTATTCATTCGAAGGGGGAGGGCGCCTCTTCCGCCCCTTAATGCGCCTCAAAGCCAAAGAGCACATGTGATCCCAGCCACAGAAAATCAGCGCAGTTTTTAACTGGACTTTAGCCATTGGAGCGGGGCGATTTTTCTAGATAGCGCCCGCAGGCAGGGGGATGCTATCCGGGAAAAGCGCTCCGCTCCAATGGCTAAAGTCCAGTTTAATAAATAAATTGTACTGATTTTTTTTGCGCTAATATTTCACCTGTTGCACTTGCTTTTTTCTTCCAATTCTTCCATATTATAGCCATCTTTTCTTTTTATAATTTAATTTTAGGAGATTACATTATGGATTATAGTATGATTGGACCTGCGTTGGTATTGGGATTTGGCTGTATTGGTAGTTCTATTGGTTGCGGGATCGGCGGGATGGCATCTCACGCCGTGATGAGCCGCGTGGATGAGAATCATGGTAAATTCATCGGCATGTCAGCTGTAGCGTCATCACAAGCGATCTTTGGATTCGTACTGATGATCCTTATGAAGAACAGCATCCAAGCAGGAACTCTTTCTCCGATGTCTGGTATCGGCATTGGCTTTTCCATCGGGCTTGCACTGTTGTTTTCCTCAGTCTATCAGGGAATGTGTGCAGCGACAGGAATCCAGGCAGCAGCCAAGCAGCCGGCAGTCATTGGTAAATGCTTTGCAGCACTTGGGATCGTTGAGTCTTTCTCATTGTTTGCATTCGTCTTTGCTCTGCTTCTTATTTAACAAACCAAAGGTCCACTCAAACAGGCCCAAAGCGCAAATCTATCGATCCAAAAATTTGCTGATTTTCAGAAAATACTTTAAGTGGTATGATCGACTGAAAATTATAAACTCCTTAAACTCTCAGCTGAGGGGAATTGCATGGATTACAGTATGGTAGGACCGGCCATTGTGCTGGGACTGGGTTGTGTTGGAAGTTCGATAGGATGTGGGATTGGGGGAATGGCCTCTCATGCCGTCATGAGCCGTGTCGAAGATAACCACGGTAAATACATTGGAATGTCTGCTGTCGCTTCATCCCAGTCTATTTACGGCTTTGTCTTAATGTTGCTGATGAAAAATAGCATTCAGGCAGGAGAGCTTTCGCCGATGTCGGGGATTGGGATTGGCTTGTCTGTGGGCCTTGCACTCCTTTTCTCATCGATGTATCAGGGGATGTGCGCAGCATCGGGTATCCAAGCATCAGCAAAGCAACCGGCAATTATTGGAAAATGTTTTGCGGCACTTGGCATAGTCGAGTCGTTCTCGCTCTTTGCCTTCGTGTTTGCATTGCTGCTGATCTAATTCTTTCATGTCCAACCTGGAGATGGCCTCTTTCCAGGTTGAACTTTCCTGTGTAGAATTATCGATCAGATGAGTTTCCAGCTTCTTTAGGGAAAGCAGCTAAATTGGAGCCTTGCTTGCCCAAGATGTACATTTTTGTTCCTTGCTTGAGAGTCTTTCCTTCAATGCGATACCACCCTTCTGGACCCATCAGCAGAATGTCTCCTTGTTCTGAATTGCGTACAGCCGCTTCGAGGTTTTTTTGTGGGGGAATCACCTGAATTGCATCGGAAAGGCTTGCCTCTTGCTGGGTATTAGTTTCGCGAAATTTGACCATTTTTTGTGGTTGTGCTTCCTTATTCACAGAGTTAGCACTTATTTCTAAATCGACAGGGGCAGCGCTTATTAATGTAGAGCTCATTCCAATTGTTAATAAAATGCTAGAAATGATTTTCATATTTATTCTCCTGAATATTCTAATGTTTTAGAGGCAACAGGCAATTAAGCTTTCTTATGCCCATATACATTATAATTACGGAACTAATAAATTATTTTCAAGTTTTTATTTGAATCTAAGTTTTGTAAAATTGGACTTTAATAAACCATTTCGGGTATAGATCAGATTCATAACCATCAACTTAAGAAACGATTATGGGAAAAGAAAAAGGAAGGATTGAAAAGGATACCCTCGGCGATGTCGAAGTTCCAGCAGATAAATACTGGGGAGCGCAAACGCAGCGATCCCATGAGAATTTTAGAATTGGCGGCGATCTTATGCCCATCGAGATGATCCATGCTCTTGCAGTCATAAAGAAGGCAGCGGCGATCGTCAACTGCGAATTGGGGGATCTGCCTAAAGAGAAAATGGAGATCATCTGCAAGGTGTGTGATGAAGTGATTGCCGGAAAGCTCGACTCCCATTTTCCCCTTGTTGTTTGGCAGACCGGATCAGGGACCCAGACCAATATGAATGTCAATGAAGTGATCAGCAATCGCGCCATTGAACTCTTAAAGGGGCAAATGGGTTCTAAAACACCGATTCATCCCAACGACGATGTCAATAAATCCCAGTCCTCCAACGACACCTTCCCTACAGCAATGCACATTGCAGCAACCCTTGAAATCCGTCAAAGACTCCTTCCTAACCTGAAAATTCTTCAACGGGGTTTTGAGAAAAAGGCAAAAGAGTTCAAACACTTAGTTAAAATCGGCCGTACCCATCTCATGGACGCGACCCCTTTGACACTTGGACAGGAATTTTCCGGTTACGCCTCTCAAATCGAACATGGGATTGAGGCAATTGAAGATGCCCTAAAGCATCTGTCTGAGATTGCTCTGGGAGGGACCGCTGTCGGCACCGGGATCAATACCCACCCCCATTATGCAAATAAAGTAGCTGAGGTGATCACCCAGATCACAGGCTATCCTTTTGTTTCCGCCCGCAACAAATTTGAAGCTCTAGCTGCCAATGACGCGATCGTCGAGGTGAGCGGCGCCCTCAAGCGCGTAGCATGCTCTTATATGAAAATCGCAAGAGACATTGCCTGGATGGGCTCAGGCCCCCGCTGTGGAATTGGGGAATTATCCCTTCCTGAAAATGAGCCAGGTTCATCGATCATGCCAGGAAAGGTCAACCCTACTCAGTGTGAAGCAATGCTGATGGCCTCTGTGCAAGTTTATGGCAATGATCTAGCTGTAAGTATGGCAGGGGCAGAGGGTAATTTTGAGTTAAACGTCTTCAAGCCGGTCATGATCTTCAACGTACTGCAATCGATCAACCTGCTCTCCGATGTCGCTCTCAACTTTCACGACAAATGCTTAATCGGCATTACTCCTAATGAAAGAAGGATCAAAATGCATCTAGATCACTCTCTAATGCTGGCCACTGCGCTCAATCCCATCATCGGCTATGACAATGCCGCCAAGGTGGTCAAACGAGCCCACCTGGACAACATCACATTAAAAGAGGCAGCCCTTTCTTTGGGTTATCTGACAGAAAAGCAGTTTGATGAAGCAGTCGATCCCCGAAAAATGGTCAACGATTGATATGGATGCCCAGCTTGGTAAGCAGATATCTACCGACAAGGATCGGATGGGAGATAAGCAATTTTAAAAAAATCCAATAGGTGACCCCTTCGATCTTTTTGCGCAGCATGGTCGGATGATTTGCCGCTGCATCCTCGATCCAACCTCTGTAAGGGGGAGGGAGTTCGGGGAGGTCATTGAGGGGAAAGAAACCCACTTCTTTTGACTCTGCGCCTGTTTTGGCAGATCCGCTAACGATTTGGCACTCAAAAAAATGGGACAATTTAGTCATTTTATTGACAGGCAGATATTCCGCGACCTTTCTGACAACTTTTGTTTGAAAACCCGACTCCTCTAGAACCTCTCGGACAGCGCCCACCTCTGGCAGCTCCCCTGGATCCAACCCTCCACCCGGGAGCACCCAAACGGGGATATCCCGCCGTTTGATCAGCAGCACCTCAGTTCTGTCTTTATTGAAAACAATCCCATAGACGGCTGAGCTTTCCGCTTGCATATAAGCAATCATCCTCTTATTTTTGTTAGATTATGCCAGACATAACCAATATTCGCATTAGAACCTTATTTGCCGCCCTATTGCTCTTATTGCCATTGACAGGTTGTAAGCAGTATTACCTATCCCTCTGTCAAGAATGGGTAGACGCCCGCTACCTTGCCAGTACACATATTGGCACCCCCGACCCACGGCAAGAGCATCCGGCGACAGGCCAGATGCTGATCCTTGACTGGCGCATTCCCACAGAAATTTTTAAGAAAAAACCTGAAGTTGTCTTGGATTTGATTCTTTGGGACTATTCCACGCGGCAGATCCGCATCCCCATCAAGCATCGGATGGATTTTGCGACCTATCGCCTGTTTAATGAAGACTATGAAAAAACAGGGGGGATCTTAACCTATAAAGCGGTGATCGTCACAGAAGATGGGAAAGTGTTCCGGGAATGGAAACACCAGCTTTGGGTTAATTTAATTACAGTTAGCGATGAGACTTAAAGCAGCAGCGGCAGAATGAACCAGATCCTCAGTTGTTTTCCAGTCCAGACAGGGGTCTGTGATAGACACAGCGTATTTAAGTAAGGCAAGATCATCTGAGAGCGCTTGGTTTCCACCTTCTAAGTGACTCTCTAGCATCATTCCCATGATCCCCTTATTGCCGCTGGCAATCTGCTCTAGAACAGTTTTAAATGCTACCTGTTGCTTTTCCCCAATTTTTTCACAGTTTCCATGGGAGCAATCAATGAGAAGCCTTTGAGGCAGGCCACATTCCTCAAGCTTCACCAAAGCATTGTCAACAGAACCTGGATCATAGTTGGTAAACTCACAGGCGCCCCGAAGCACAATATGGGAATAGCCATTCCCCTTCGTATGGAGGGCGCAGAGTTTGCCATGGGGATCGATATGCATCGATGCGTGGGGCTCTTTGGCAGAGATCACCCCGCAAACGGCATTATCCAGGTTCCCATCTGTGCTGTTTTTAAAGCCGATGGGAATGTTCAACGATGAAGCAAATTGCCGGTGAGGTTGCGAGGCAGAGGTGCGCGCGCCGATAAATCCCCAACAAATCAGATCATCGAAATAGACAGATGCCATCGGATCGACAAATTCTGTAGCAATGGGAATCTGCATAGCGCTCAATGCTAGCATGAGCTCGCGGGTCCACAAAAGTCCTGTTTCAATATCATGGCTTCCATCGAGGTGAGGGTCATATAAAAGCCCCTTCCAGCCTGTTAGAGTGCGCGGTTTTTCAACGTAGACGCGCATCACGATAAAGCAGGTCTGTTCCACCTTTTCCGATAGCTCTTTGAGCAGCTTAGCATATTCGATCGCTGCTATCCGATCGTGGATCGAGCAGGGTCCGATAATCAGCGCTCTGCGAAGATCCTTGCCAGAGACAATGTTTCGCGCAGATTGTCTTGCCATCTCGATAAAAGAGGCAGTTTCTGCAGACAAAGGTAGCATTGCTTTAACCTCACAAGGGGATGGCAGCTGTGTGATACAACCCTGCAAAGGTGTAAATTCTTGCACTTTCTGTCCGATGGAAGCTGCTATTTTCAGATGGGAACCCACAAAACTCCGTTTGCAAGATGTCTATCGTGGTTTTGACCGTAGCATAGCAATGTAAATTTTGCAACCAGACACGTTTGTGCTCAGCAATTTAGGGGTTTTAGCTTGGAAAAAAGCATCCCAACATGGAGAATGGCCCCCATCATCATTTTAGGTATACATGGAAACCGCACACTCAATCGTATCATTATTAAATAAAATAGATGAAGTTTTGTGGAGCCGTTTTTTAGTGATTCTCCTTGTAGGGGTAGGGCTCTATTTTACCCTCCTACTGAAAGGAATGCAGTTTCGCTACCTTGCGTACTCATTAAAGCTTGCATTCACCAGACAAGATGACAACGCTCAAGGGGATATCAGCCAGTTCCAAGCCCTGATGACAGCACTTGCTGCCACAATCGGCATAGGGAGCATCGCAGGTGTTGCAACGGCAATTGTTGCAGGAGGGTTTGGTGCAGTCTTTTGGATGTGGGTGATTGCACTGGTGGGGATGGTGACCAAATTTGCAGAGGCAATTCTTGCTGTTAAGTACCGGATTGTCGATGAAAGAGGGCAGATGAGCGGCGGCCCGATGTATTACATTTCCCGGGGCTTAAAATGGAAATGGTTGGCCTCTGCATTTGCAATTTTTTGTGCGCTCTCCGCTTTTGGAGGAGGGAACTTGATCCAGTCAAACTCGATTGCTGCAGCAGTTCAAGACCTGATCCATCTTCCTCCCGTTTGGACAGGGACCCTTCTCTCTGCTATCACAGCCATTGTTCTGCTTGGCGGCATTAAGAGCATCGGCAAGGTCAGCAGCTACCTCGTTCCCATCATGGCACTCCTGTACATCCTCGGAGGCCTTATCATTCTTACCCTTGAGTTTGACAAAATCCCCCAAGGACTACTACGCATTGTGACAACGGCATTTACTGGACAGGCTGCCTTTGGTGGATTTTTGGGGGCAACCGTGATGGCAGCGGTTCAACTGGGAGTGGCAAGGGGCGTATCTTCCAACGAAGCTGGGCTTGGCAGTGCGCCGATTGCAGCTGCTGCCGCAAAGACCGATGTTCCAGGAAGACAAGCCCTCATTTCGATGAGTGGGGTCTTTTTGTCGAGCATTGTCGTCTGCACAATGACCGCCCTTGTCATTTCCGTTACAGGTGTATTAGGCCAGGCGGGTGTTGATGGCAAAGCCCTTAACGGTTCACTGCTTGTCATGCAGGCATTTAGATCTGTCATCCCAGGCGGAGATATCATCGTCACCATCGGCCTCATCCTTTTTGGGTTCACAACGATTGTCGGCTGGTCGTATTACGGTGAAAAATGCATCGAGTACCTTTCTGGAACAAAGGTGCTTTTCGGCTACCGGATCCTATTTTGCCTCTTTGTTTTCTTAGGTTCTGTGATGAGCTTTGAAATGGTATGGCCCATTGCAGACATCATGAACGGCCTGATGGCGCTGCCCAACCTCATTGGTCTGCTCGGACTCTCCTCTGTGATCCTGATTGAGTCGAGAGCTTTTTTTGCACTGCTTGAGAGAGAAAAACAACAAAGAAGGAATCCCTTGCCAATTGACCAAAAATAAGGAAAATTCACCTTTCTTTTTGCAAAAAAAGGCCTAAAAACCGCACTTTTTAATCGTTTTTCTAATCAAATCGCCCGGATCCAATGGCTAAAGTCCAGTCAGAGAGTTATTCTGTGAATCTTGGATGCGTTATTACAGAAAGTAAAAAATATGAATTGCGCCAAATTAATTGTTAAGGTTAGTTTGGCATTTTTTTGTGCAAAATAATTTTCATTCATAAATAATTCAATGATCTCAACTTAACCCAGCTCACCGAGCTTCTGCATCGTTTCTGCCAGCTCTTTTTCTGCTTGAGCCAGGTTGTTCCTGATTTTTTCAACCAGATGAGGCGGCGCTTTTCCCAAAAATTCAGAATTACCCAGCTGCCCCGTTAAGGAATTGATTTGGGCAATATGCTTGTCTCTTTCTTTAACAAGGCGCACCTTTTCTTTTTCTTTGAATTCTTGAGGCAAAGGGATGATAAGCTTCAAATTGCCCACGATCGCACTTGCGCTAAAGGGGAGCTGCTGCTCCTGCTCGGAGAAAGTCACCCCCTTAGTGCGCACAAGAGCTTGAATGATCCCCAAATTAGCCTCTACAAGGTTGCGTTGTGGATCTGTTGCAGGAGAACAGATATATAAATCCGTTGCAGTTCCTGGCGGTAGCTGCATCTCGGCGCGGATATTGCGGACCGTGCGGACAACCTCATCGAGGAAGGCAAATGTCTCTTCAACCTCAGAATTGATAGCGTCGGGATTGATGACCGTAGGATAGGGTGAGACGATGCAGGCAGGTGAGCCAAGCGCACGGGAGGTCTCTAGCGTGTAAGGATCGGCATCCTCTCCACCGCTCAAACCCGTGAATTTACCCTTTAACATCTGGAACAATTCCTCTGTAATAAAAGGAGCCATGGGATGCATGAGGCGAATGGCATTGCACAGGATAATACATAAGATCTTCTGTTTAGTTGTGCGCTGCTGCTCTGTTCCGGCTTTTGCAAAGAGGATGGGTTTGACAATCTCGACATATTGGGCGCAGAACTCCTTCCAGAAGAAATCATAGGCAGTCATGGCTGCTTTATCAAATGCATACTCGGCAAGGTACCTTTCCACATCCTGGATCGTGCGACTTAATTTTGAGAAGATCCAGCGATCCTCTAGGTCAAGTGTATTTAGGTCAATTCCTTTAGCAAAAGCATCACTATTTAAGCTTTCAATATTCATGAAAACAAAACGGGCGCCGTTCCAAACTTTGTTCGTAAAATTCTTAAACTCTTCAAAACGTCTCCGGTCAAGGTCGATCTGGCGGGCGTGTGTTGCGCTAGCGCACAATGCCATCCGCATGGCGTCAGTCCCATAAGTGTCGATAATCTCCAAGGGATCGATGATGTTCCCCTTGGATTTGGACATCTTTTCCCACTTTGCATGGACATCAGAGGGGATAGGTTGCCCTAAATCAAAAGAGAGGCGCTCTTTCGGGTTGACATAGGCGATAGATCCCTCTTTTTGATGGCGCCAGTAGGATTTGCCGTAGATGAGGCCATGCAAGAAGGTTTCAGGAAAGGGAGCCTCTCCAAGCACAAATTCACCCATCAGGATCATACGTGCAACCCAGAAGAACAGGATATCGTGGCCAGTGATCAGCGTAGAATTGGGATAAAATTTCTTGAGATCATCTGTCTTTTCAGGCCAGCCTAAGACGCTAAAGGGCCAAAGTGCCGAAGAAAACCAGGTATCGAGAACATCCTCATCTTGGTACCACGCATCGGGCTCCTTTTGTACCTGCTGCGGCACGCCTATTCCATCGTAACAGATCATTTCATCGGGATTATCTTTGCGGTACCAAATAGGAATACGGTGTCCCCACCAAAGCTGACGGGAAATGCACCAGTCGCGCAAATGATCGATCCAATGAAAATAAGTATTTTCCCAATTAGAGGGGATTAGCCGCACCTTTTGATTTTCAACAGCTTTGCGTAAGGTCTCTTTGAAGCCCCCCATCCGCACAAACCATTGTTTAGATAGGTACGGCTCGATGATAGCTTTGGAACGGTAGGAAATCCCCACCCGGTTTTTATAGGGTTCGGATCTGATAAGAAGGCCGATCTCGTTCATCGCGTCGATGATTTCTTCTCGCGCTTCCTCTTTAGTCATTCCCGCAAATTTGCCTGCATTTTCATTCATTCTGCCATCGGGTGTCATGACATTGATGAGGGGAAGCTGATGGTTTAAGCCGATTTCATAATCGTTGGGATCATGAGCAGGTGTGATTTTAACAGCCCCTGTGCCAAATGTCGGATCGACATACCGATCGGCGATGATGGGAATTTCCCTGCCGCTCATCGGTTGCATCACCATTTTGCCAATGAGCTTCTCATAGCGCTCATCATTAGGGGAGACTGCAATCGCTGTATCGCCAAGCATCGTTTCTGGCCGCGTTGTAGCGATTGTGATAAAGCCGCTTTTATCAACAAGGGGATAACGGAAATACCAAAGGAAGCCCTCTTTTTCTTCATACTCGACCTCATCATCGGCAAGCGCCGTTTGCGTGAGGGGATCCCAGTTAACAAGGTAATCTCCACGGACAATGAGGCCAGCATCAAAGAGCTTCTTAAAAGTGGTTTTCACAGCGGAGTTGCGCTTTTCATCCATGGTGAAGCAAAGTCGGGACCAATCGCAAGAACAGCCCAGTTTTTTAAGCTGGCTTAAAATTTGAGATTCGCTGTGATCTTTCCACTTCCAAACGTGCCCTAGAAACTCCTGCCGGGAAAAATCTTTTCGCCTTTTACCAAAAGAAGCCATCAGATGGCGCTCGACAACTGTTTGTGTCGCAATGCCGGCGTGGTCAGTTCCAGGCACCCACAGCGCCTCAAATCCCGACATCCTCTTCCAGCGAATGAGCACATCTTGCAATGTGTCGACAAGCGCATGGCCCATATGCAAGACACCGGTGACATTGGGAGGTGGAATCGAGATGCAATAGGCAGGTTTGTCCGATTGATTATCAGCGCGGAAAAACCCTTTTTCTTCCCAAAATTTGTACCACTTTTCTTCAACTTCTTTTGGCGTGTAGGCCTTCGGTAATTCTTGCTCGTTCATGACCACTTCAAAGCTAAATTTTCTACGGTTTTTAAGCGTAGCATGGAAGGGGAGTAAAGTGCAATCGATGGAAAATCTTCTGGGTGTACTTCCTTAGCCTTATTCTTCAAATTAAGAACTGAAAAATTAAAATTTCGTTTCTTTTAATTAGGTTCATTAGTAAAATTTTTGATCGTGACGCGGAAAAATTTTAACAAATGGAACATCATGGGACACAAAAAAGTTGATATTGATTTAGCTAACCGAACAACCAGGATCGAGTCGAGGCCTTTAGCCACTAAACTCGATATACCGCTTTGGCAGGGGAGAATCGTTGAACAATTGACAGGAAAGAGCGGTAGTATTGATCCTACTTCCCGTTTTTACAACTTTGCAGCGCAAAAAGATTCCCTAACAAATCACAGCCGTGAGTATGCACTCATCGATTTCAACGATGAGGAGTTAGAAGAAACTGATTTGGATTTCGATCCGCATACTGGTTTTTTTTACTCTTATAATACATCCGAGAGGGAATTTGCTTTTGACGATCCAATGGATGTAAATGGCGTTCCCTGCAGAAGTTTAATGAAAAGAATTTTAAAAGGGGTTGAAAAAGTAGGCAAAAAAGTTAAAAAAGGAGGGAAGAAGGCTGGCAAAGGAGTTAAGAAAGGAGCTAAAAAAGTTGTCGATTTTGTCAAAGAGCATAAAAAAGAGGCGTTGATTGTAGTTGGCATTGTGGCTGTTAGCCTTGGCGCCTATGCCATAGGAGCAGGAGCATTCAGCGGTGCA
>CAJCHM010000032.1 GCA_903970255.1 Acidobacteriota bacterium | reverse complement strand
CCAGGGTTTCCTCTGCTACAGGCGGTCCCATAGCAACAGGTTCTTCTTCGACTTTTGCAGGTTGGATAGAAGGAGGGGAAATGATTGTTTCGTGGATTTGCTCTTTGTCGATCATCAAAAACGAAGTTGTCCCAAGCGCTACGAGATCTTGCGAGGAGATCGGATGTTTGTCAGTGACCAGTTCCCCATTAATAAGCACCCCATTGCGGCTGCCTAAATCCTCGATAAAGATGTTGTTCTCTTCATCCACAATAAGACGGGCGTGTTGTCTGGAAACGCTCAAATCCTGAAAGACGATATCGCAGAGGTTAGGATCTTTACCTAAAATATAGGTCGATCCTTTCTGCATCGCAAACTCTGCCCCGCTATTGGGCCCTGAGATCACTTTGAGGAGCCAGCGCACCTCTGTTGGCACCTCGACGTTAACAGAGGAGAGATCTTCTTTTTCTTCGATCATCTCGATGTCATCGGGAAATGCACCCTCTTCAAAATGGGTTGCAAAAGAGGGGGTTTTTTCTGAAAAACGGAAGAAGGTGCTTCCAATCTGCAAAATATCCCCCTCGCGCAGTAGAACAGGGTCGGTGATCACCTTGCCATTTTGTGTAACGGGATTTACTGAGCTTAAATTTTCGAGGATGTAACCCTCTGCAGTCAGCCTGCAGATCACATGCTTGCGCGAGACCATCGGATCTTCCAATACGATGGAAACCTCGTCAGGGTCACGCCCTAAAATCCATTCCTCCCCCTCTTCCAAACGGACGTTAAGTCCGGCAAGAGGGCCTTCCTCTGCGATGAGATAGCCAGCCATTATTCTTTAAATTCCTGATCTCTAGAGTAAATTATTTTCAGCAGCCGCTTGATGAGCAATAAGCTCTTCCCTGTAATAGTCGAGGTAGTTTGCAAAATCCTCAAGGGCATCTTTAAACATTTTATAGTTCATGTCATACGGTAAAACAGAAGAGAGTGTCAAGTCTTTCTCATTTTCGTCCATAGCAATTGCCGCACCGCCCGTCCCTTGCCCCAAAAAATTGGCCTTCATCAGGGTAATGAACAACTCTTCCTTCTTAACGTCAGGGCACGGTCCAATTCTGGAAAAAAAGGAGATTCCCGGATCGAGTTCTCTGACGGTGATTGTCATCTCAGGGTTGATCTGCAGATGGTAGAGACCACCCTCTTCTTTCTTGGGAAGCTCCTCAATCTCCAGATCTTGAACCAGCGTTGTTAGCAATTGTTCGAGCAAAGTCTGTCTCCTTACTTTAGGAACGATAATTACGGTCACGAACCTATCCCAAAATTCCAAACATTTGCTTTTTGTGTCTTTTTTGCCATATTTCGAGGCTGCTTCTTGGCCTACTTGTTCAAGTATGTCCTTCGAAGGGGCCTCGAAACCTGACAAAAAATCCAACAAAAATCAAATGTTTGGAATTTTGGGATAGGCTCACTCCACCAAAGGTTTAATCGTTTGGTGCGTTAAAATCAAGGGGGAATAGCAAAGCCTCTCAAATTCCTATCCCAGCTCAGAAATTAAATAATACTGAAATTAAAAATATTGTTATAATGAAATATATAAGCCAAGCTAAGCAGAGGGGAGTACTATGCTGAAAGATGAATTTGAACGACTAAAAAACCTGTTTCATGAAGCTGCGGAGGGGAAGCCGGTCAATCTCGAAGAGGTTTTTAAACACTCCCTGCAAATGTTTGAGGAGATGAAAGAGCAGATGATCGCCGGTTCTCCAGAGGATAGGGCCGAGGCGATGAAGATGATGGGCAAGATGTACGAGCAGATGATGCAAGAATCCAAGAAAATCACAGACACCACCGGCCTCTCAGAGGAGCAGCTCGTCTCATTTGCCGAGAATCCAGCCAACTTTACCCCTGAGCAGTGGAGCGCTATCCAAGCTTCTAAGGAGCAGATCGCCGATGCGGGTAAAGATCTGGCCAAAACGCTCCAGGATCTCAACAGCCCCTCCCAGCCACCATCGGGCAAGAGGCCCGAAAATAAGGGCCCCAAAGGGGATAAATCTAAGTGGATCCGCTCATAACCCTAGGTGACCATGCTTCAAGAAGAGTTTGCCCGATTGATTTACATGTACCAGCAGGCAGCAGAGGGGAAAGAGGGGTCAGTTAAAGAGCTCTTTCAAAAATCGCTTCAGTTTATCGAAGATCTCAAACAACAGCTCATTAATGGCGATGAAGAGGACAAAAAAGCTGCGATCCGCATGATGAGTGAGCTCTACCAGCATATGCGCAATCACACTAAATCGATGAGTGAGAGGTCGGGAGTCAGCGAAGAGGAGATGGCGGCAAATGCAGAGAACCCGGCCAACTTTACCCCAGAGCAATGGCAAAGCATGCAGGAGTCCAGGCAGAAGCTAGCGCAATCGGGCCAGGAGCTTGTCAAGTTGCTCCGTCCCAAAGAAAGCCCATCAGGCGAAGAGAACAGCATAAGCCCCGAATCGCTGATGTCAAAGCCTACCCCTGACAAAAAGGAACCCAAGAAGAAAAAGTCGAAAAGATCCGACTGGATGCGCTCTTAATGGAGCCCCCCCTTGTCGACAAAAAAAAGCCGCTGTCCGGATGGAGCAGCGGCTCTGGAAACCTCTTGGTTTAAGAAGAGGTCGTAGTTTAGGTTTGAGCGTATGTGTTCGAACCTTGTCTTGCAGCGGAGATAAGCTCGGCAATTTTTGCGTAAAACTGGGCGATATTCTGTTTTGTATCTTGTACTGTGCTGCTTACCATCTGGGTAGTGCTGCCATCGACCTGCTGGGCAGCCTTTGCTTCGCCAGAGAGCAGTGTTGTACTTGCTTGTCCACCTTGGCCCAACGCATTAATTCCGCTTGTAGCCATTTGGCCAAAAGATTGGAATCTCGACTGTCTAGTGTTGATTTGATTCGTAACAGTATTCAACGCGTCTTCATGAATTGCCATCTTCCTTTCAAGACTTGCCCTGAGCTGACCGAGTTCTGTATCGTTCATTTTACTCATCGCAACTATGTTTTTCTCCATTTCTTTAGGATGCGCTGCAGCAGACTCCTCGAATGTATAAGAACCATTTAACATTGCGGCTTTGCGCGGGTCGTTGTCTTCTTCTATAGGATTGTCGCCTACACTTACATCTTGCAGAGCTTGAGGGGGTACTTTGTTGCTTACATCCGTCAGGTTCTTAATCGTGTTTTCATTAGTATTTATTTTTTCATTTTCTCCCTCAGAAGCGGCTGCTCGGTAGCTGGCGATGCCACCGGCGATACTCCCTCCAAAACTTGTAAGCCCTTGGATGATCAGACCCACCATCTGGAAATGGGCATCTGCTACTTGAGCCTTAGCTCCAGCATTAATTGTGGTCTCTTGAACCTTTGTTTCGGCTATTGTCATCGAGTTGTAAAGGCTCTGAAGCTGGTTATAGATCACAGTGAGCTCATTGGACAACGTATAAAGAATTCCGGCAGGACCTCCGCCGATTTGATTATTTGAATTAATAGGGTTAGAATTAGGTCCATGCAAAGGTAAAATAGGTCCATACAAGGGCAAAATCTTACCGTTGTTTCCTGGTGGCATAGGTTGTGTTAAAGATCTAGGAACGTCTTGTGTTGAAGCTGTTGACATTGACATAATATTACTTCCTTTTTTATTAATTAATTTTTATTCTAAAAAATAGTTTACTTTTTTTAACCCTGTAACACGCGGTTAATTGCTTCTTCTGCCTTCGTGATTTGGCCGTTGAAAATAGAAAGGTTGCTAGCTAAGGTTCTCAGTCTGGAGATCAGTGCCTTCGCATCTGAAGAAGACTGCTGGTTATTGGTGTTAACTAGGGATTGGAGCTGTGAGAGGACTGCCTGGATTTGTCCCAGTGCATTAAGGCGAGCCCCTAACTGAATGCTAACCGCCCCACTGCCGGTACCCCCTGCAAACTCCAGAAGGCTGCCCACCTTTTGCAATCGGCTAGCCATTGTCATAAGCGTAGAAACATTACCTATTTTGTAACGAGCATTTCCCTCTCCTGTCCAAAGGTCTGAACTCACGTTTGCACTTGCAAGAACGGCTAATAGGTCGATTGCTGTTCCCAAAGCCAACTCAAGAATCTGCTGTGTTTTCTTATTATGCATATGGGCAAGAATCGCAGTCATGAGGTCAACCCCAAATTTGGTCGATGCCGCTGTTTGAAGTGCTGCAATGGTGCCCAAAAGAGCTTTTCTGCTCAGGGGAGATTTTGTCTTTTCTCCAGTAGCTTCGTTGTTTTCAACGGCCTCCGGCTGCTCTTCTGTAAACGTTGTCATTTCAATCTCGTTTCCAACGTCCTCTCCAATCGATTCCGCTACAACGCCACCGCTGGATGTCCCTGCTGTAACCAACATTGCAGCCACGATCACACAGATGTCACTAAGCACTTTTGCAATGTTCTTGGGAATGCCCATGGCGGTAAATACATCGCTTAACCCTTGCGTTAACTTATTCATTCCACCGCTCATATTCATGATCGTAAGCGTCATGGTTAGAACAGCAAGTTCGGGCTGACCGCAAACGATGGCAATCGTTGTGAAAACCACACCGAGAATAGCCCCTATAATTTTTCCAAAGATCGACCACCGGCGGTGGGAAGCTTCATCTTTAGTCGCCTTTTCAAGTTCTTGGCTGGCCAGCTTTATATGGGCCTGCATCTCCTTGATGAGGGATTGCCCGATAGAGCTGTTGGCCTGGGCATTTGTATTGCCGAATTTAGCGACCTCAGTCTCTAGCTGAGAGAGAAGCTCTGCCAGCTGACTCATCTCTTTACCTACATTCTTCGATTCGGATCGGTTGCTACCTGTGGCTTCAGGAGCTTTGAAATTCAAATGGACAATCTTACTATCTGAACTTTTGCCAGATGCAAGCTCTCCCAGAACCGCTTCAATTGCCTGCGACAAGTGGATGATTTGGGCCTTTGACCCTGCATTTTTTTCATTGCCCTTTACTTGTTGAACCATGCTCATCGCAATGAGCGATTGGAGCTCGGCTGCTTCTAAATGCTCATTAATTGTATGATTAGCTGTTGCCATAACGATAATCCTTCTATTTATAATTTTTTTTATCTATCTATTTTAAGAGCTGCTCAAAGCTGAGGTCAATGTTCCCAAAATCTGGTTAATCGCAGCTTCTAATTGGACTTTTTGTTGCAGTGTTGAAGAATCCTGTCCCGTCTGGTTCTGCTGGGCCTGGACCGCAGAGTCGGCCTGCTGTGTATATGTCTGTTCTTCTGTTTCTGTGTTTTGGAAGGCTGTCTGGGCTGCTGTTAATGCAGCTGCATCCTTCTGACTTTTTGGATTATTTCCAACATTTGTTGCAGCAGTATTCACCTTAACCTGTGCAGCATCTATTTTCGCGGTGTAGATGTTATACTCATTTTCTTCGATATTAATATCCAGCTTTGTCGCCTGGGCATCAGAAATCATCTGATTGTTACCGGCTGCTACTGAGCGGTCCACTGCATTCATGACTAATAACAAATAGTTTTCCATAATTTTATCCTCTTATTATAACTTTTTAAATTAAGCTTTTTCGTTCTGAACAAAGCTTTGAAACTGTCTGGTCAACGATTGGTAGAAGTTCTTACAAGTGTTCATATACTGGTTAAATGTGTTTGCTTTAAACTGCTCGTATGTTTGGGTTCCCTGCGATTGGGCAGTTTCAATGTTATTCCAATTACTGAACGAAGTCTGAAGGTTTTGCAAATTCTGCTGACCTGTCTTTCCATTGCTTGAGGTCGCATTGGGGTTCTGGACCCAGAAGTTGAAGGTGAACATAACCGTATTAGGATTCAACTCATCTGGATTCTTTGCTCCAAACGACTTGGATATTTGGTCCATCGCAGACAAAAGGCTCTCTGCTGTGCTGGAGCTCATCCACGACTTTCCGCCAGGCGCAGGGTTGAGCTCGGCTTTGACCTCATTATAAAACTGCTTTATCTCCTTCACAAACTCGGCAGCTTGTTTTTGCGTCATGTTTCCGTTAGAGGTGATATTGTTCTGTGCATTGGTCGTATCTGTTTGGCATGCAGATTCGATGTTCATCGTCGCACCGACTACCCCTAATTCATCCCCTTGCACTTTCATGGTTTGCGGCATCACTTGAAAGGTTGCAATCTGGAACGCTTCCTGCGTGTTACCATCCTTCATATCTTTAAGCATAGTATCTAACAGTTTCTGTAACTGAAAGTGAGCGGCGAGCTCTTGGTCCAGAGCTTCTCTCCACTGTCTAATAGCAACGTTAATGTTTGAATTGGCACTGTCTGTATCAAGATCTACTAAAGATGTACTCATATTTACTCCACTTTTTATAGTTTTGTTATGTAATATTTGGGAGGTAATTCATTAGCACCATACTCCCTCAACTTCTATTTTATTATAAACAGTGTATTTTTTAAACATAAATATTAATAAAGCCTTTAACATACTTATAATCAATCTTTAATAGATCTTAATAATTTAAAAATATCACTATATACACCTAACTCATTTAATATAAGACAGATAGATTTGTTAATGTGACGGCAAAGATCTTGAAATACAATTCATTTAATGCTTATTCTATTGATTATAAGCTGGTTATAGTTTTTTGATGATTTCTATTAAATAGTCGAATAAAAGACGTTGGATGTGGCTCATATAACTCCAAATGGAAGCGAAATCCACATGTTTTATATTTGCTAGATTATATATAGTTTGGTTATAATAAATATTAAGATTAATTAATGAGGAGTTATTTTTATGATTGGACAAAAAACTACTATTAATTTTGAAAAAGCCGAAAAAAACCCATCCACCCCCAGTTACAAGGCAACCGTACAGAACAATTTTGGCGCCACAGGTAGAACCCTGGATCTTAAAAAGTCTAAGCAGCAAAGAGTCGATCAGATATTTTCAGCATTGAGACCCATGATTGCCCAGAATGCCAAGTCGGTCACCATCCATGTTTCTGCAAGGGCTGTTTCGTATACAGATAACGAAGGGACTATACATGGGGCCGAGGATATTTTCGAAAAGTCGGCAGAGAATAAGCTCACAGAGAATCGCTTTGTAAATGGTTCAAAGGGAAAGGAAGAGCAGGATGAATCAGCAGACACTGAGGAAGACGGCGATTTTCTAAAGTTGTATCTAGAATTAGAAGAGCTCTTGAGACCTGCATTAGGTGGGCCGTTGCGCCTACAGCCTATTGAAGAGGGGTACAAATCATGCTCAAAAGGTGAGGCGCCGATGGTTCGAGGCGACAACGCTGCACTCGAATCATTGCCACGAGCAACGTATTCAGACGCAGCATCGAGTGCCATGATCCTTTATCGCAACACAGAGAAAAATGCAAAAAAGCAAGAAGCTGCATTAACTAGGATCACAGCATTAGAAGCCATGATCCATCCTTTGCTTAAGTACCTCAAGGCGCAAATTGAAGCTCAGAATAAAAAATTAGAAGACGCACGTAAGCTAAAAGAAAAAAAAGAGAAAAACGAGGCGGAGGACATAAAAACACTGGAAGACAACCTTATTAAGCTGCGCGAGAACGAAAAGGCTCTTTCTGTCGATAGGTTCGGCTTATATGTTGCAGCAGCTTTTGCACCTACTTATGAACCAGCAAAACCCATGGAATCGCTTGAGGCAGCAAAGACAGCTGCAAAAATGGCCCAAGAGGAGATCCAAGCACACATCGATGTGGTGCGCGAGGTAAAAATGGGTCTAAATCCAACAAAGACGTGGGGTGAATGGGGGAAAAGAAAGGTAGAATGGGTAAAAAGGAAGTTTAATGATCCTGCTCCTATACATAAAAACAAAGAATACAGTGCGGATGCTGCGGCTCTAATTTTCTCATCATTGCCGCATACTCTTTCAAGAATGGGAGCTTCCCGCTTTTGGCATGAACAGAGGGTAACTCCAAAACAGGACGTGCTCGAAGATGAGCTGTTGCGGTTTGTAACAACTCATGATAAAGAATTGCGTACTCCTATGCTTAACAAGATTGTGGAGGGTAATCAAGAAATGGAATCAGCATTAACAGAAGCAAAACGCACTGTAAGGAATCTTGTAGTTGCCGGGCTTGCTGGTTATGACAACGCCTATAATAAAGATTCCACTATTGAACAAAAAATAGAGGACTTAGCTAAAAATTTTGATGAAGGAAATATTATAAAAGCAGGAAAGCTTGACAAGGTAAACAAAAACTAAAAATAGGCCTCGCCGCATCACCCAGCCGCTTGCCTGTCAAGCGGTGAAACTATCCAGCAAGGCCATTTTCAAGCAGAATGGGAGCGTATAATCTGAGGCCCTCTTAGCTTCAAGACGCTCTCCTTGTCGACCACGATCTCTTTAATCGAGGGATCGGAGGGGACATCAAACATCAAATCCATCAGCAGGTTCTCAACGATCATCCTGAGCGCTCTTGCGCCGGTGCCTGTTTCCTTGGCTTTTTCCGACATGGCGCGCAGCGCATCATCGGTAAAGCGGAGGGAGACATTCTCCTCGGCAAAAAGGTGTTGGTATTGCTTAATGATCGCATTTTTGGGTTTTATGAGGATTTCTACAAAATCATCGATGGTAAGCTCGTTGCAGTTAGCGATGCTGTTAAATCTGCCGACAAATTCAGGGATCATCCCAAATTGGATCAAATCCTCTGGCTCAACTTTTGAGAGGAGGTAGTTTGTTTCATTGGCATCAAAGGTGCGGGATTCCCCTGCATCAAAGCCGATGGTGCTCTTGCCCAGGCGTTTTGCAATCATTTTTTCAAGGTGGACAAAGGCTCCGCCGACGATGAAGAGGATGTTCTGCGTATTGACGCGGATGTACTCTTGGTTGGGGTGCTTTCTTCCTCCTTTTGGGGGGACGTTGGCTACAGTCCCCTCGACGATTTTGAGGAGGGCCTGCTGTACCCCTTCACCAGAGACATCCCGTGTGATCGAGACGTTGCTGGTGGTTTTGCGGAGCTTGTCGATTTCATCGACGTAGATGATCCCCATTTCAGCGCGGGGGATATCGTAGTCGGCAGCTTGGACAAGGCGTAGGATGATGTTTTCCACATCTTCACCCACGTAGCCAGCTTCGGTCAGGGTCGTTGCGTCAGCGATTGCAAAGGGGACATCGAGGATCCGGGCAAGGGTTCTTGCTGTGAGGGTTTTACCCGACCCTGTAGGCCCTAGCAGCATCACGTTGGATTTGCTGTACTCCACCTCACCCTCTTTATGGAGGGCGCGGATCCGCTTATAGTGGTTATAGACGGCCACAGAGATGGTTTTCTTGGCCTTTTCCTGGCCGATCACGTATTCATCAAGAGCGGTCTTAATTTCCAAGGGTTTGAGGAGTTTGAGCTCATGGTGCTCCGGCTTTTTTTCGACGATTTCCATGCATAAGCGAACGCACTTGTCACAGATATAGGAGTCGGGTCCTGAGATCAGCTTTTCGACGGCATCTTCGGGTCTGCCGCAAAAGGAACACTGAGTGCCTTCTTTTTCTTTTTTAGTCATAGTCGGTCTGTTTTATGATTTTGTTTCGATCTTTTGCGGTTGGGAAGCGATTTTATCGATGAATCCATATTCAAGGGCTTGTTGGGGGTTCATGAAGAAATCGCGCTCAGAGTCTTCGATGACCTTAGGCAGCGGCTGCCCTGAGAGGTCGGACATGATTTGGGCGCACATCTTTTTAAGCTGGAGGATCTCTTTTGCCTGGATCGCCATGTCTGAGGCGGTGCCCCCCATGCCGCCTGCCGGCTGGTGGATCATGATCCGGCTATTGGGAAGGGCAAACCTCTTTCCTTTGGTCCCAGCAGCTAGCAGCAGGGCTGCCATGGAGGCTGCTTGGCCCAGGCAGTAGGTGTTGATGTCAAAGCCCATGAAGCGCATCGTATCGTAAATGGCCAGGCCTGCTGTAATATAGCCGCCTGGGGAGTTGATGTAGACGTTGATGTCTTTTTTGGGATCTTCGGCGCGCAAAAATAGAAGCTGTGCAATGACTGTATTGGCAACTTGATCATTGATTTCAGTTCCGATGAAGACGATCCTGTCTTTTAAAAGGCGGGAAAAGATGTCCATGGCTCTTTCGCCACGTCCGGTATCTTCGATGACATAAGGGATTGAATACATTGCCAGACCTCTTGAGATAAGGTTGATAGTTGAATTAACTGCAGTATGGAGCAATAGGGGGTTAATCTGCAAGAATCGCATGAAAAAAACAATTATTGCAGGGAGCGGATCACTTCTTGAGCATCGATAATTTTTGTGGGAGGTCGTCCATTAAAGGGCGATTTCAAAAAAATGACAACATTTATTTATTATGCATGGAAACATTATGTTTCTATGCATAATCGCTTTGAAAAAAGAGGCAGATTTTTGCTTTCTGACTGGACTTTAGCCATTGGAGCGGGGCGCTTTTCCAAGATAGCATCCCCCATGCAGGGGGAATTTTGTAATGGTGGGATATTCAAGCCTACCATTACAAAATTCCCGCTGCCTGCGGGCGCTATCTAGAAAAATCGCTCCACTCCAATGGCTAAAGTCCAGTCTGATACGTTCTTGTCTTTTCAAATAGGGAAAACTTCGCTAAAATAAAAATTAAAGCAGAGGATCGCCATGAGTTTAGATGAGCTTCAGAAATTAGTCGCAAAAGGCGAATTAGAAGATCTGGAATTTAAAAAAACAACTGGACAGCGAATAGAAGCTACTAAAACAGTGTGTGCTTTGCTCAATGGTCTTGGAGGATTTGTCCTTTTTGGGATCTCTGATAAAGGGGAGATCATCGGCCAACAAGTTACAGCGAAAACACTTGAAGATATTGCTGTCGAATTAAGGAGGATTGAACCGCCTGCATTTCCAGAAATTGAAACTGTCTCTATTGGGAATGATAGAGCTGTGATTGTCATTCGCATTTTAGGAAAAATGGGGACTTATTGCTATGATGGCCGCCCTTATATTCGGCATGGTCCCACTACCCGAATTATGCCCTCTGGAGAGTATGAAAAGCGTATTTTGGATAAGTTTCATGCGCATCGCCGATGGGAAAATGAGCTTGCTCCAGATTGGGTGAGAGTCAAAGATTTGGATGAGGAAGAGATTCAAATAACACTCCAAAATGCTGTTAAGTTGGGTCGTATGAAAAATTCTGGCTCTGCTGACTCAGAATCTATCCTTCGAGGCTTGGGCCTCTTTAATGATGGGCATCTGATTAATGCTGCCGTTGTGTTGTTTGGTAAAAGTGAGCGTCTCTTTGCAAGTTATCCTCAGTTAGGCCTTCGGCTTGCCCGATTTAGAGGTTCAGATCGGCTTGCGGGTTTTAAGGATAATCGCGATTATTGGGGCAATGCTTTTGATCTCCTAAGGCGGAGCGAGCTGTTTTTATTAGATCATGTTCCTATTGCTGGTCGAGTCGTTCCTGGAAAAATCATCCGGGAGGATTATCCAGTCTACCCTCCTCTTGGAACGAGAGAAGCTGTGGCAAACGCGGTTTGTCATCGAGACTACACGACTCCAGGCGGGGCTGTTGCGATTGCCATGTATGATAACCGGTTAGAAATTATTAATCCCGGTGTTTTACATTTTGAAATGACTCCCGAAAAATTAGCTCCCCCCCATGAGTCAAAGCCATGGAATCCAATCATTGCGAGTGTATTTTACCGCGCAGGTGTGATTGAAAAATGGGGGACAGGGACGCTTAATATTATCGAGTGGTGCAGAGAAAATGGAAACCCAGAGCCGATGTGGGAGATTCGTGCACAGTCAGTGGTAACCACTTTTTCACCTTCTTTCTTTTTTGCTGCGGGGAAAAAGGAGGAACAGAAGCGGTTGGTAATTAATGAGTCAAGGCCCGAGTCAAGGCCCGAGTCATTGGAAGAGGTGGTGTTGAATTTACTTCAAAAACGTCCTTTGTCTAAGGCGGAAATAGCTAAGAGTCTAGGGCATAAGCATATTTCTGGAGGATTAAAAATAGCGCTTCGCCATTTGCTTGAAAAAGGAAGGATTACTTATTTAATTCCTAAAAAAGTTAATAGCAGGATGCAGAAATATAAACTGAAAGAATTCTAATATCATGATGATGCAAGAACTCGGTACCTCGACTTTGCAACTTTTTCTGTAACTACTCAGATACCCCTTCCCAATCTGATAAAGTGAAGCACTAGCGCCCTCGTCACTTTCGTTCCTTAGTTGCTTCCTCGCTTTCGGCAGCGACCTTTTCTCTTATACCCCGATCGGCCATCAACTTGGAATTTGGGCCACACAGAAGCCCCGCGGTTCGGGCGTAGCAAACGGATTCATATTGTTAATAACCTGAGTAATGGGTTTCTTCCCTCAATATCAACAGAGATTTGCGATGAGATTGCCCTTGTTTTTCCAAAGGTAATAGCGGAGGACCCCTATACCTTTGGAAAAACAAGGGCAAGATCACGCAAAGATTGTTGATGTTGAGCGGATTAAACCCATTACTCAGGTTAATATTGATCCGTTTGCGATCGATCGAACCGCGGGGCTTCTGTGTGGCCCAAATTCCAAGTTGATGGCCGATCGGGGTATACAAGCTTTTGCTTCCTCGCAAGACCGCTGACGAAAGCGAGGAAGCAACTAAGGAACGAAAGTGAGGAGGGCGCTAGTACTTTTATCTTATGAGGTTGGGAAGGGGTATCTGAGTAGTTAAGCGTTATCAAAGGTCTAAGGGTCAATATCTTCCATTATACTTCCGGATATAAGTGTTATGCAAATTGAATTAAAATTAGATTTTTTGTACAATTAAGTAAAATAAAAGTTAATAAAATTATTGAGGTTTTATGATAAGCAATAACATTGAAAATAATAAATATCAATCTATATTTAATGATCTGGAAGATATAGTAAATCTAAATGATTATCTTAACGAATTTCAAGCGGAACAAATACAAAAAGAAGAGCTAAGACCGGCTCAGGATAGCGCGCCAATTTTAGATGATGGACTGTATGAACGAGCTGACATGGTAGAACAGTGCGATAGCAGAAAGAGGAAACGTCCGTCAGTAGAGCAAGCTGAAGAATTTGACCAAACAAAGCAAATCGAAGATTTTGACAATACAACGGAGATTATCGAAGCAACGGGGACTATATTCGGAGAGAAGATTAAGGAGATTAAAGAGCTGTTTGCAAAATTATCCCCATTCGCTCTTGGGAAGTATGCTCATTTACTTTCAAATGAAACAGCAAATTTTAAAAGTATGCAGGATCTAGATAAAGCAGACCGTAATATACTTATGCAAATACGAAAAATCATGAGGCAAACAAAAGAGATACAAAAGTGCCGTCATAAAAATGTGATAACTTATCCAGAAATGTTTGAATTGTTTAAATTGAAAGATAAAATCTCCGAAGCAAGAAAAACATTATCGGAAAAAGATAAAAGATCGGATTCAATAGTGCCTGTATCAGAAAGATTACTCAATTCTATAGATGCAAATTTTAAAAAATTATCGCATTATGCGCTTGTAAATTACGGCCAATTACTCAAAGAAGATAGTAAGCCGATAAGTTTTAATAAAATTTCCGATGCAAAGTTAACAGAGGAAGAGAAAGGGGCGCTTAGTAAGATACGGAAGATTATGGTGGGAAAAAAACAAAAATTAGCTACGATCAATGGAATTAGAATGACCTATGCACAAATTGCAGAGCTCTTTAATTTAGATGGTAAAATCTCTGAGGCGAAAATAAACTCGAATCTGTAGCATAAGTCTTAATCTCGTTGCCCACGACTAAGGAGTAAAAGTCGCCTCCGCGTTGTTTTATTCTCGAGTGGCATTCCTGACGACGAAATCTTCAGCCTTTTCCAGGACGAGTCGGGAGTAAGCTTCTGCATGCTCAACCTCGGAGTTGTTCTGATGGTGGAAGACTTTTTGAGGGTTCAGGAGCATTTCTAGGGCCGAGGTGGAAGGGGGGGGGAGGTCAGCAGGAGAGATGCGGATGCTTGCATCGGCAATGATCTGTCTGCAGAGATAAAACATACGGACTGCTTTTTCAGATTGTTGGTAAACAGTCTGGATCATTTTCTTGCGCTCTTCTGCGCTTAAGCTGTTCCAGTAGTTCATGAAATCGTTATGCTGCTGGAGCTGGCGAAAGCGAAACTGTGTTTCTTTTTCAATGAGTGTTGCCGGTAGGTCGAAGGGATACTGGGTGAGGAGAAATTCGCTTACCTGTTCACGTTCAGCTTCCATCACATGAGCATCTGCTTGTTTATGGAGAAGATCGGTGATGTTTTTTCTCATTTCATCCACTGTAGTCACACCGAGTTTTTTTGCGAAATCGTCATCTAATGCAGGGACAGTGGCAGTGTCTACAGCAAGGATGGTGATACGCACTTTTTTGGGCAAAAGAGTTTCTTTGTCCTCTGTCGAAGCATCAGCGTCGGGAACGCTCACTCCTTCTACGCTGTCTCCGGTATTTTTGCCAAGGACAAGTTCTCTCATCCATTTCGCCATGGATTTTTCAGTTACCTCAAAACGAGTGGAGGAAAAGAGAGGGGTAGAGGGGGTTTCTTCGATGACATCGACATCTAGAAGGACAAAATCTCCTTCTTGCACAGGGCGATCTTGAACGGTGTGCCAGTTGGCAAAAAAGAGTTGCACTTGGCGGATGGTTTCATTGATCTTTTCTTCATTCACATCGGGGCGCTTGATTGTTTTGAGCTGCATCAGTTTAGGGTCGATGTGAGGAATTTTTGGCTCTGTTTCAAAGGCGATGGTAAGAAGTGCGCCGCTTGAGGAGTGGCTTTTGAAGTTATAGCTTACTTTGGCATCTGCGTGCAAAACGGGTATTTTTGCCAGCTTGAGGCATTCTGGGAATGCGATGTTGGCAATTTCTTGCTGCCATTCTTTATCTACTGCGGCTGCAAAATTTTTCATGATGAGTTGTTCGGGAGCTTTCCCTTTTCTAAAGCCGGGTAGAGTGACTTCCTTAGCCACAGCTTTAGCCGCTTTTTTACGTGCGTTTGCCACAAGGGGCTCAAATGCTTCGATATCGAATTCAACGATGCAGGAGGGTTTATGGTGAACCGTAAAACGTACGTTTTCATTTTCTAGCGGTTGGCTTTCTTCTGCAGCTTGATCCATTTGACGCTCCTAAAAAGTGTATGGCGTTGAAATTATACATACCAAGATCGGATGAAAAGTGCCCATTTGGAGAGCGTCAAAGCCCCGGAGTTCGATCGATTGCAAACGGACCAATATTAACAATATGGATCCGTTTGCGATCGTCGAACCGCGGGAGCTTTCACGCTCTCCAAATGGGCGCTTTTCAGCCGATGGTGGCATAGCGGGTGATGAGGCTCGAACTCACGACCCTCACGTTGGCAACGTGATGCTCTACCACTGAGCTACACCCGCGAAAAAAGGTTCAATTCGTTACTAACCTGAGTTTTGGGTTCATCTCGCTCAGAATCAGTGATCTTTGCGCGATCTTGCTCCCCTTTTACGCAAAGATCACTGATTCTGAGAAGAGCGAACCCAAAACTCAGGTTACTATTATAGCGGGTGATGAGGCTCGAACTCACGACCCTCACGTTGGCAACGTGATGCTCTACCACTGAGCTACACCCGCAAAATAGTTGGTTGAGTATAACCAGCGCTGTTTTTTGCTTCAAGCAATTTAGAGTTTTCTGTGTTCGATTGTAGAGACGATGAGATCTACGTCCAGGATATCAATTGCGCCATTTGGGTACCCGCGAGAACCTATTTCATAGGCTTGAGTTTTTTCTAAAAATTTATTGTCTTTGTATAGGATTCCATAATAATCGATCCCGCGCGCATCCGCAAAGATCCGATAGTCGAGATGGTGATTGTCAGGGGGAAATATTTCCATCACACAAGCCTTTGGAGGCAGAAATAAAATATGGCTAAGTCCATTTCCATGAACGCTGATCAAAACATCTGTATTGCCGATGGTTTGGATTTGTTGGGAGAAGGGGATCTGGGCAAAATCCACAACTTTGAGTTGGACATTGGAGAGTGAGGAGATTTTTTTAATCAGTTTGTTCTCGATATCAGGGGTAAGACGGCGAGGAGGGGGTCGCTTCAGGTAGGTAACGCGGAGGCGTTTGGAAGGGGTTTGTAGTTTTGTTTTAGCATAAGCCTGAATATGGTCTGCAAAAGATTGAAGATTTTTGGGCTGCAAATGGGGAATCGCTGCCCCTAGAAGCTTATTAACTTTGGCGCATTCAGGATGAAAATTGGCAATCCCTCGATCGGAAATGAACGCCTGCTCTAAACGCACAAGCCCTTGATTATACTTACGGACAAAGCTTTGCCATGTTCTCACCTTTGCATTAGGAAATAGCGCGCGCAATAGGTGCTTATTGATTTGGTTGGGGCCCTTCCAATCTTGCCGCTCATCGAATCCATTTGCTGCAAAAATGATGTGCTTGACCTCTTGGGCGTGTTCGTGTCCATAGAAACCCCATGCTCCGACAAGATGTTCCAGAAGATGAAAGAAATGGAAGGAAAAATTGTTAGGATGCTCCATCAAGATCAATGTTGTTCCTTCTAGTGTAGGGACGGCTTCATCGGTGTCTTTTTTTTGATTTTGTGGAATGTGTACAAGTTCATAATTTCTCATCAGGTTTGGCTGCATGATTTTTTCCGCTTGAACCTCATCCCCTACAACAATAAACTTAGATGGAGATTGGAAATAGAGGTTTTCAACATAAGAAAATGGGGCAGGGAGTTGGGTTTGTTTTGTTGGCATTAGTGCCGCAGCGTGTTGAAAGAAAGAGAGTGCAAAGATCGATAGAAAGAGCGTTTTGAGATATTTTTTTTCGATGGGCATGAGAATCCTTTGGGGTTTGAAAAGGGAGAATTTTGCTAAAAGTTATATCAGCCAAGGACTTTATATGATAGAGTTTTTTTTGTTTTCGGGCTGATGTATACCCCGATCGGCCATAAACTTGGAATTTGGGCTGCGTCAAAGCTCCTTCGGTTCGATCGATCGCAAACGGATCAATATTAACAATATGAATCCATTTGCGATCGTCCAACTGCGGGGCGCATCCGCGGCCCAAATTCCAAGTTTATGGCCGATCGGGGTATATCAAACTCGACTTAAAATCTCCTCTACTCAGGATCTTTTTTTTGAAAACTCTTGCATGTGATATGGAAAACCGGTAAAACCATTTTATAGCGCTTCTTTTGGACCATCAGAGTTTTGAGAAGAAGAGGCTGTCCTCCTAATCACTTAAACTAAAATTAATACTGACTATTTATGTTGAACTTTCGCAAGCTAAAACAGGATTTTTCTTCATCGATTGTCAAAGAGGGGCGTGACCTTTTTGACAGACAGAAAGTCGTTTCTGCAAAATTGCTTCATTTGGATGCGAAGACGATGCGCATCGCTGCTAAGGTTTTGGGACAGTTTGACAATTGTTATGAGAGTGAGATTGAAATCGATCGGATCGATTGCGAGGCGATCGATTCTGATTGCGATTGTCCCTATAACTACGATTGCCAACACTTAGCTGCCGTGCTTTTTTATTTGGAAGAGCACATCGATAAGATTCTTGTGGCCTTTTCCAAGGAGACTGACCTAAAGCAAATTGGGGGAAAATCGGCAATCGACAAGGAGGAGAAGAAAAAATTGCTTGAAAAGATTAAAGAGGCTGAATCCAAAGAGGTTCAGCGGCAAGAAGAACAATACCAAAAGCAACTTCTGCAAGAATATGTCATTTCTTCCCACCTCTTGGCGACCTCCCCTTTTTTTCGGAATGCTGAGAAGCAAGAGTGCGATCGAGCGGAGTTTGCTTTGATTTTCAACCCAAGCCAAGAGAGTGAAAGCAAAGGGATTGTCGAAATCCAGCTGGCCTTGCGTCTCCCATTAAGATCAAAACCTCTTTATATTCCTCAAATTAAGCCTTTCATCGATGCGCTGCGGTATGAAGAGCCGATTTTTATCGGAGGGAAAAAATATTGTTTTTCTTTGAAATCGTTTGATCCTTCGCAGCAGGAAATCGTTGCTATGATTCGGGATCAAGCGCGTTTTAATGAAAATGCTAATTCTGAACGACTGCTTCGAGTGGCTCATCTAGATCTAGAGACATTTGGGATGGTGCTTGCCAAGTCTTATGAGATCGTATCCAAGCAATATGAGAAGCATGGTTTTATCGCTCATGAAGATGATCTTCCTATTCTATCGGGTTTGTATGAAGGGACGATGGAGACCCCCTTGCGCTTTTCTCCGATCCCTGCGCATTTGCGTTTTTCTTTGGAGTATATTCAGCCTCCCACCTCTAAAATTTTGATCAACCCACAGGTTCTAGTTGGAGAGAATGTAGCGACCCTTGAAGAGGTGCGCTTTTTTGAGTGTGCATTGCCGGGTATGCTTTTCAAAAATGCGTATTACCGATTTGCAGAAGACATTACACGGGTGCATTTGCGCAATTTGCGCCCCATTCGCGATATGACGATCCCAGAGCCATTATTTGGGGCTTTTGTTGAAAATGCCCTGCCGCAACTAACGCGTTATGCAGAAGTGGCAAGTTTAGATGCGATTGAAGATTTTGTGACGATGCCATTTGTCGGCAATGTAGAGGCTGTCTGTGATATTTCTTATCTAGATGGTGAGCTCGATGCTAGTCTTCATTTTATCTATGATGGTCACAAGATTCCCTCTGCCGCTGCAAAATTGACCTATGAAGAGGTTTTGAGTTTTGTCACAGAAACAGGAATATTAGCGCGTAACTTAGTGGAAGAGAGGCAGATTGTCGAAGATCTTTTTCAGGATTTTATTTTCAATCCAGAGGCCAGTGTCTACGTTTCCAAATCTGAGAAGAAGATCGTCGAATTTATGACCGATATTATCCCGCGCAATCAGGGAAGGGTCAAATTCAACTGTCCACAAAATTTGCTCGATCAATTTATCTATGATCAAACTCAGTTTAAGTTGCTGCTTAGCCACACTTCCAGGATCGATGTTTATCAGATTGAGCTGATTGTCGATGGATCTCTCAAAGGAGTCCGTGTGGATCAATTGTGGGAGTGCATGGGGGCAAAACGTTCCTTCATTGAGCTAGATTCTCCTAAATCGAAGGGGAAGAAGGTAAGCGAGGGGGGTAAAATGCCAAAAATCCTCGTCCTGGATCTAGATCGGCTAAGTGGTGTGATTGGACTATTTGATGAAATGGGCGTTGAGGTGCTAGCCAATAATAAAATTGAGCGCCCTCTTTGGAGCTTAGCTAACATCGATGCTTCCCAGTTTGAAGGACTTCCTGTGGAATTTTCAATGACGCCGCAGCTCATGGAAATCCGCAAACAGATGTTGGGTGAAAAAATGCTCACCTTTAGTGAAGTGCCCTCCCAGGTTAAAGCAACTTTGCGCGCTTATCAATTGGAAGGGGTTCACTGGTTAGAGCGGCTGCGCATGATGTTTCTCAATGGAATTTTGGCAGATGATATGGGGCTGGGTAAAACGCTCCAGGCCATTGTCGCACTCACCCAGCATATGAAGGCGGTGCCTGGGCACGCTTTGATTGTTTGTCCCACCTCTTTGCTTTACAACTGGAAAGAGGAGTTTGCCAAGTTTAACCCGAAATTCAAAGTAACCGTTGTCGATGGAGTTCCCTCAAATCGGAAAAGACTCATTGAGCAGATGCGGCAATTTGATGTCTTGATCACCTCCTATACGCTTTTGCAAAAGGATATCGAGTTCTATAAGGCGACCCATTTCTCCTATGTGATTCTCGATGAAGCACAGCATATTAAGAACCGAGGAACGCGCAACGCCAGATCTGTTAAAATGGTGAAGGCAGATCACCGTTTGATCTTGTCAGGAACGCCGATTGAAAATTCATTGGAAGAGTTGTGGAGTTTATTTGACTTTTTGATGCCAAGCTTTTTAGGAACCTATGATCGGTTTGTGGAAAAGTACATTCGGGTTTCTGGGAAAGAACAGGTCAAAAACCTCGAGTATCTGCGCAAAAAAGTCTCCCCTTTCATTTTGCGGAGAATGAAAGTTGATGTTTTGGCAGATCTTCCTGCAGTCTCTGAGATTGTCTACCATTGTCAGCTCACCGATGCGCAGCAGGAACTTTATCGCTCTTATGCTCAGTCTGCACGAGATGAGCTTGTCAAGCTGGTACAGCGCGATGGGTTTGATCGGGTTCAGATCCATGTCCTTGCAACGCTAACAAGGCTCAAACAGATCTGTTGCCATCCAGCGATTTTTGCTAAAGAAAAAGCAGAGAGCGGCGATTCTGCAAAGTATGAAATGCTGCTCGATCTTTTGCAAACACTCATTGAGGGAAAACATAAGACGGTGATTTTCTCCCAATATACAAAGATGCTGCAGATCATGAGAGAGGATTTTGAGGCAAAGGGAATTCGGTTCTCTTATCTGGACGGCTCGAGCAAAAATCGTCTTGATGTCGTCAAGCAGTTTAATGAAGATATCGATATCCCCGTCTTCCTAGTCTCTCTGAAGGCCGGTGGTACAGGGTTAAATCTTGTGGGGGCTGACACTGTTATCCATTATGATATGTGGTGGAACCCTGCCGTTGAAAGTCAGGCGACCGACCGGGTCCATCGCATGGGACAAAAAAATTCTGTCTCTGCTTATAAACTGATCACTTTAAATACGATTGAAGAAAAGATCGCTGAAATGCAGAAGAGGAAAAAAGGATTGGTCAAGAAAGTGGTGAGCTGCGATGATGAAGCCATTGCGAAGCTTACATGGGAAGATGTGTTAGAGCTTCTTAAAACTTAAGAGGGAATTTTGCATCTCCCTCTCTTAAACAGTTAAAAACATGGCATCAGAAAATCAGTTTAATTTCAAACAGGTCTTTGAGAAACTTAGCCGAGGTATGTTCAATAAATTCGGCCAAGTTTCCGGAATGTTCGCCAATGACATTGGAATCGACCTTGGGACTGCGAACACTCTTGTTTATGTTCGCGGCAAGGGAATTGTCTTGGCCGAGCCCTCTGTTGTTGCCGTTGATTCTTCTACTAACGAGGTTTTGGCTGTCGGGCATAAGGCTAAAGCGATGCTGGGTAAAACCCCCCGCAAAATCCACGCGGTCCGTCCTATGAAAGATGGGGTGATTGCCGATTTTGAAATTGCCGAACAAATGATCAAAGCTTTACTCAAAAGAGTAGCCCCTGCACGCAGCCTGTTTCGTCCAAAAATTTTAATCGCTGTCCCTTCAGGGATCACAGGCGTTGAGAAAAGAGCTGTTGAAGATTCCGCGCTAAGAGCAGGTGCCCAAGAGGTCCTTCTGATTGAAGAGCCGATGGCAGCTGCCATTGGAGCTGATCTTCCTGTTCATGAGCCCTCTGCCAATATGATCATCGATATCGGCGGCGGAACGACAGAGATTGCGATCATTTCTCTGGGCGGTATTGTGGAGTCGCGCTCATTGCGCATTGCCGGTGATGAGTTTGATGAATGCATTGTCAACTACATGCGACGCACCTACAACTTAATGATTGGCCCGCGCACTGCTGAAGAGATCAAAATGACCATCGGTTCGGCATATCCTCTTGGAGAGCATGAATTGGAGATGGAAGTGAGAGGTCGAGACCAGGTTGCAGGGCTTCCCATCACAAAACGGATCAACTCGGTTGAAATTCGGGAATGTCTTGCAGAACCGATCCAACAGATTGTCGACAGCGTCCATTTGGCCCTAGAGCAATGCCCTCCCGAACTTGCCGCAGATCTTGTCGAACGGGGGATGGTGCTTGCCGGCGGCGGTGCCCTCATCAAAGGACTGGATAAAGCTCTGATTAAAGCAACGGGTCTTCCAGTGATTGTTGCTCCAAGTCCGCTTCTGGCCGTTTGCTTAGGTACCGGAAAAGCTCTTGAATACCTCGATAAATTCAAAAAACGCAAAGCGCATGCAATGTAAGATTTACTACTGGAGTTTGGACTAAATTTGGCCTGCAGGGACGAGCGAGACAAAATCAGATCTAACTGACCGACGAAGTCAATAGCGCTAGCTATTGATGAGGAGGAAGTTAGATCTGATGAAGTCGCAGCCGTCACCTGCAGGCCAAATTTAGTCC